>DASYEE010000141.1:0-27688 GCA_036499165.1 Galbitalea sp.
ATCCGCGCCAGGCTGGCGTTTCTTGGGTTCTCGTGCTGTGAGCAGGATTGGCCCGGATGTTTGTTGGGGACTTGTCACAGCTGATTTCTGCAACTGGAGTGGACAGGCCTGTCTCTATCAACGATGTCCTGAACTCGGACAGTTGTGCCATCGCCGTTTGGTGTACCGGGCAAGGTGGGCACCGGCGGATACACGATGCGGACCGTGGCGCGCCTCTGCGTGTCATCCGAGTTCCGAGCGTTCGCCGTTGGTGTGCACCGGCCGATCACGGACTTCCTGCGCGCTGTCGCCGCCGACCTGGCCTCACGCACTCCAGGCAGGGGCGTCGGAGTCATCGGCATGTGCTTCACCGGCGGCTTTGCACTTGCCGTAGCCGTGGATGACTCTGTTCTCGCCTCTGTGCTGAGCCAGCCAGCGGTACCCTTTCCCATCAGCCGTGCGCGTCGCCTTGACTCTGGAATGTCAGCCGCGGAGTTCGACCGCGTGACCGAGCGTGCAAGCACGGGCGAGGTCTGCGCCCTCGGACTTCGCTTCAGCGAGGATTTCAGTGCCCCACGCGCGCGCTTCGACACCATCAAGAAGCGGCTCGGCGATAAATTCGAGATCATCGAGCTGGACTCATCCAAGGGAAACCCCGACGGGTATTCGTCTGGTGCCCACTCCGTGCTGACCAGCGAGGTCCGGGAGAATGCGGCCAACAGCGCATACCGTGCCCGCGAGCGTGTTGTGGCATTCCTGCACGAGCACATCGGCGCCTGAGTCTGTGGTTGCCTGAGTCTGTGGTTGCCTGAGCCTGTGGTTGCTTGAGCGTGTCGGAAGCAGGATCTCGACAGGCTCAGCAACAACGAACTGGCAAAAAACGAACTGGCAAACGACGCGAGCTCATCGGGCGGGAGCGACCTGCGTCTCCGCGATCGTGACGTAGTTGCGACCGGTGGGGGACGTCCACGTGAGCTCGCCGGAGCCGTCCTTCGCCTGGAGCACCTTCCATTGCTGCCCACTTTTCAGCGTGTGATGCCATCGGCAGAAATTGGCGAGATTGTCGTGATCGGTCCAGCCGCCATATTGCCATTCTTCGTTGTGATCGAGGTCGCACCGCATCGAGGATCTCCCACAGCCCGGGAATCTGCACGTGCCGTCGCGAACCCGCAGCCAGGTTCTCAGGTCTTTCGGAACCTTGTAGCGTTTTCGGCCAACCGACAGCCCCGCTCCCGTCTCGGGATGCGTGAGCAGGCGTACGAAGCTTTTCGCCCGACCGACGAGGATGCGGGCAGTGTGGAGGTCGATCGGACCGTAGCCGTCGAGCTCGGCGGGTGCAGTGTCACGCCCGACCAGGGACAGGACCGGCACCGTGACGACAACCTCAGCGCGAATGCCGCGGAACCAGCGCGCGAACGCCACGGAGTCATCCTCCGGAGGGATCGCGCCAGACGACGAATCGACTTCACCCGGCTGCAGGAGTGCCATCGCGAAGAGGTCGACCCGATATTGCGCGAGGGTGCGCTCGTCTCCGCGACTCTTTGCGGTCCGAGCGAGTGCGAGGCCACCGGAGGTGAGCTTGTCGAAGATCGCCGCCGCCTGAGCAGACGGCAGCAGCGCAGAGAGCCAGGACATCCCGTCTCGGTCGGGGTCGAGGCTGATGGTGCGATCGGCGACGGCGAGCTCGTGGCGCTTGTGGATCGACTCAGGATTCCTGCGCTCGCGAGCCTTGCGCACGACTGAGGTGAACCGCGGGGGAGAGCACCGCTTGGCGCGCTCCAGAACGGTGGACTCGAGTTCGCTCGTCGCCTCGGCGCTTAGTCCGGCGGTCTGTTCGACCATGATCTGGGCGTGCCGGTACGAGATTTCGCCGTTGCTCAGCGCAACGAGGGTCGACGGAAGGTAGGCGGCAAGCGTCGCGCCGGTGCCGACGAGATTTTGCGCTGCGCGCTCCGAGATGCGGAGGGCGCAGGCGATCTCTGCTTCGTACGAGCGGGCAGCGAGCGACCGGTCTGCGAGCGACCGGTCATAGAGCGATTCGCCACCCTCGCATTGCCGTCGACCGATCTCGATCGCTTCGGCGCGGAGGCCCGCCAGCCGATTCATCGCGTTGTCGAGCATGGAGATGACATCGATCACATCGAACGGCTGCTGTGGGCCGCCGTCGATACCCGTCATCGCAACGGCGATGGCCGGGTAGTCGAGGAGGTCTTTGCTCATGAATCAAGGCAACCAGCGGCCACCGACATTCAGTCGAGTTATCCACAGGTTTTCGGGCACCTTGGCAAAACATTTTCAAAAAACTTCGACGATCGGCTGGGCTACCGGAATTACGGTTCGCGACTACCTAGATTGGGTCAGTGAAGCTGGACAAGATAACCACTCCGGCGACCATCGCGATGGCAGGCGTCATCATCTACGTGATCGTCGACGTCATCCTGCAGCTGCTGCCTCCGCACTACAGCCCCATCAGCGAGGCGGAGAGCAACCTCGCCGTCGGGCCGTTCGGCTGGATCATGGCAATCAACTTCTTCGGTCGTGGCATCACCTCAGGCGCGCTCATCGTGGCCCTCGCGCGCACGGCGCCCCGCAGCAGCCTCCGCACGGCCGGCCTCGTGTTTTTCTCGTTCGCCGGGTTCTGTTCCGCGTTCATCGCGTTCGTGCCAACGGACGTCCCGAAGGGTGGGGGAGTGCACGCGGCGACCCTGCATGGCACGATCCACCTCATCGGCGCATCGAGCGGATTCGTCACGGCACTCGCAGCAATCTGGCTGCTGACCCTGTGGCGGAGGACCACCGCGAACCTCGTCTTCCTGGTGGTCGCGACACTGGGGCTCGCGTTCCTGGCGGTGACCCTCGAGGTGCCAACGGGGATGTTCGGACTGGCCGAACGCGTGTGCCTGGTCGGCATCCTCGGCTGGGTGTTCTCGACCGCGGCTAGTGTGCGCCGCCAGTCACGGCGACAAACAGCGTCAGCGCCGCAAGCACAATGAACGTCGGCGTCATCGCGGCACGTTCGCGAGTGCTCCCGGAGGCTGCACTCATGACGAACCCGCCGAAGAAGACGGCCACGAGAACGTAGACGGCGATGCGTCCCGCAATCGTGCCGAAGATCGAAACGACATCGACTGCATTCAGGACGACCAGGGCGAAGACCGCGTAGACCAGGATCGCCACCACCGCGGTGAAGCGCTGCTGTGCAGGCAATACGCGGTGCCTTCCGCCCCAGGCGAATTGGCCGAGAGGTGCGCCAGCGATCAGCGCGACCTGGAGCAGAGCGAGGAGGCCGAGGATTCCGCACACGACGAGAGCAAGAATGACGGGGACGGGCACCGACCCACCCTAGCCGCGAAAGCTACAGTGGTTCTTCGTGCCAGAAACCACCGCCCTCCTTGTCGGCAGCGTCAGCCTGCCCGATGCAGAATCCGTATTTCGACAGGTCAGCGAACACCTTGGTTCGCGGGTCAGACGCATCCCGGACGGCGAGGTGGGGGAGCGGTTCTACTGGATCCAGTTCCAGCGCGCCCGCTTCGACCAGACTGCGGGGCTCGAGCGCGTTGGCGATACCCCCTTCTACATCCGTGACCAGTTCGACGGGCGACCGTTCCGGCTTGCCAGAGGAGTGGATGCCGCGAGCCTGGAGTTCCCGTCGCTCGGCTACGCGGATGCCGCCCTCGAGTCGTACGCCACGTTTGCGGCCCTGAAGCGCGACGGCGTCATCCCCGCAGCGACGCGATTCCAGGTGTCGCTGCCAACCCCGGCGGGCGTGGTCGGCAGCTTCGTGGTCGCAGCGGACCGGGCGGCGATCGAGCCGCGCTACGAAGCCGCGCTGTTCGGAGAACTCCGACGGATTCTCGACGGCGTTCCGCACGACCAGCTGGCGATCCAGTGGGACACGGCGCTAGAGTTCGGCTACCTCGAGCGAGCCGAGATCCGGGGCAACCTGCTCGTTCCGTGGTGGGGCGAATCGCACGGGGAGATCCTTGCCGGAGTGATCGAGCGGTCGCTCCGCCAGGCGCACGCGGTGCCAGCCGATGTCGAGGTCGGCTACCACCTCTGCTACGGCGACGTCGAGGAGCACCACTTCGTCGAGCCCGCGGATGCCGCCATGCTCGCCGAAGTACTGACCGGAATCTTTCGCGGTGCAGACCGGCGAATCGACTGGGTGCACCTTCCCGTGCCGATCGATCGCGACGACGCCGCGTACTTCGCTCCTCTCGCCACAGTGCCGTGGCCGGTCGACACCGAGATCTACCTCGGACTCGTGCACCACGAAGACGGTGTGGAAGGCGCGCTCCGCCGGGCGGCCACCGCGTCGGCCGTCGTCCCCGCGTTCGGTGTCGCAACGGAATGCGGATTCGGACGTGGCCCGCGCGAGCGCACGGAGCCGCTCCTCGACCTGCACAATGAGGTCGCCGCACGGCTCTGAGCCGCAGGTATTTCCGCAATACTGGAATGGTGACCCCGGACGACGACGACGATGCCCTCTCCTGGGGCGGCGCACGCGACCCGAGTCACTTCGAGACCCCGGTGGCGGCCATCGCCCCGAAGCCGACGCGCGCAGAACGACGGGCCGCGCGTAGCCAGGATGTCGCACCCTGGCACGAGCCTGCGCCCGGTGAAGAAGACGAAACGGATGCCGCCACAGCCGGCAGGTTCGGTGCTGTCGCCGACGGCGCAGTCCTCATCAGCCTTGGCATCCTCGGCGGCATCTACCTGCTCTACACGGTCGGCTGGATCATCTCGCTGCAGCGGCTTTATTACATCGCGACGACTGCGCTCGACCAGGAAGCCTTCGTGGTTCAGCAGTACCTGGCGATCGCCGCCCCCGTGGCCTGGTTCGTCGCCGTCATCTGGTTCACTCGTCACAGGCATCCGGTCGCGCGGCTGATCTGGCTGATCGTCGGCGCGGTAGTGCTCGTGCCATGGCCGTTCGTGCTGGGGAGCTGAGATGACGACAGAACCCGAGGCCACAACGAAGCCGCGCATTCGCTACGGCTGGGCATCCATTGCCGTTGCCGTCGTATTCGGCGTCCTGTACGCCTACATCCTCTGGGATGCCATCGGCAACCTCATCCAGCTGCCGCGCGCGCTCGACGCGTCGAGCGTCCCGTGGGGACTCCTCATCGTGGACGTCGCCCTGCCGGTCGTCGCGTTTGTCGCGGCATTCTGGATCGGCCGCAGGCACACGCTTCCGGCGCGTCTCCTGCTGTTCGTGGTCGGCTTCACCCTCCTCGCCTGCTGCACGGTGGGGTCGATTGCGTTTGTGCAGCACTCCTGACAGGTACTAAGAAGGCGGCATCCATGGATCAGCGTGAGGTCAATAAGAAGGTCGTCGAGCAGTTCCGTGAAGGCGGCGAGATCGAGGGCATGCATCGCGACCGCCTGCTGCTGCTGACCACCATCGGCGCGAAAAGCGGTGAGGAACAGGTGACGCCGATGATGTTCGTGCGCAACCACGAAGACGAGGTCTACGTCGTCGCGTCGAACAATGGAGCCCAACGAGACCCGATCTGGTACCGAAATCTCCTGCAGGATGCCTCGGTCGGCATCGAGGTGGGCGACGAGACATACAAGGGCCTCGCTTCGACGCTGAAGGGCGCGGCGCGCACGAGCGCCTGGGAGAGCATCCTGAAGGTCGCGCCGTTCTTCGCCGAACACCAGAAGCAGGCGAACCGTGAGATCCCGGTGGTCGCGCTCACCCGGGTAGACGACAACTAGTAGCGCGCGTCGAGTGTCGCGGCGAGCATCACGATCGCGATCAGCACCAGCTGGCCGATGTAGCGCGGCCAGAACGGGAATGCTGCGCGACCGAACCTCTCGGGGTTTGCCGCGGCATGCGCATTTGCGGGGAAGACCGCGATGAGGAAGACCACAAGCGCGATCGCGGCAGCCAGCCGGGTCAACGGAATGAGGATGCCGACGCCTCCCGCCACTTCGCAGAGGCCGGTGAAATAGACGAGGTTGATCGGTGCGAGCAGCCCATCGGCCTGCAGGCCCGGCGGGATCATCCTTGCCATGCCGCGCGCGGCGCGCGGACGGAAGTGGTTCACGCCCATCCCGATGAAGATAATGGCGACGATGCCACGCAGGATCCAGGCGGTGATCACGGCGGCATCCATTACTCCATATTGCGGCTTCGCGACCGCTCGATGTGACCTCGCTGTGGCTGGCAGATAAACTCCTGAAGGTTGCGCCGTGCATGCGTAGCCCAATCCCACATGTAAGGACTCGCTTCGTGGCCAAGCCCATCGTGCTCATTGCCGAAGAACTTTCCCCAGCCACTGTCGAGGCCCTCGGCCCAGACTTCGACGTCCGGTCTGTGGATGGCACTGATCGAGCTGCCCTGCTGGCGGCGCTCCCGGAGGCGAGCGCGGTGCTGATCCGCTCCGCAACGCAGATCGACGCCGAGGCCATCGACGCGGCCAAGAAGCTGAAGGTCGTCGCGCGTGCTGGAGTCGGGCTCGACAACGTCGACATCAAGTCGGCGACCGAGGCCGGCGTAATGGTCGTGAACGCCCCAACCTCGAACATCATTTCGGCCGCAGAACTGACGGTCGGCCAGATCCTGAGTCTCGCCCGCCACATCCCGGCCGCTCACGCGAGCCTTGCTGCCGGCACGTGGAAGCGTTCCAAGTACACGGGAACTGAGCTGTTCGAGAAGACGATCGGCATCATCGGTCTCGGGCGCATCGGTGCCCTCATCACGGCTCGCCTCCAGGCGTTCGGGATGAATGTTGTCGCGTATGACCCCTACGTCACGAGCGCCCGCGCCCAGCAACTCGGTGTGACTCTGCTCGGCCTCGACGACCTGCTGAAGACCTCGGATTTCATTACGATCCACATGCCGAAGACGCCGGAAACGACGGGGATGATCGGCACGGAGCAGCTCGCGCTGATGAAGCCGACCGCCTTCATTGTCAACGTCGCGCGGGGCGGGCTCATCGACGAGGTCGCTCTTCATGACGCCCTCGCGAACCACGTGATCGCGGGTGCTGGCCTCGACGTCTTCGTATCAGAGCCTCCGCTCGGCTCGCCGCTCCTCGAGCTCGACAACATCGTCCTCACCCCGCATCTCGGCGCATCCACGGATGAGGCGCAGGAGAAGGCTGGCGTTTCGGTCGCTCGGTCGGTGCGTCTTGCGCTCGACGGGGAGCTCGTGCCCGACGCGGTCAACGTCGCCGGGGGAGTCATCGACCCGAGCGTTCGCCCCGGCATTCCGCTCATCGAGAAGCTCGGCCAGGTCTTCTCCGGCCTCGCCGACAGCCCGATCACGAGCATCGATGTCGAGGTTCGTGGCGAGATCGTCGAGTTCGACGTGAGCGTGCTGAAGCTCGCTGCGCTCAAGGGCATCTTCACGAACATCGTCACAGACTCGGTGAGTTACGTGAACGCGCCGGTGCTCGCCGAGCAGCGTGGCGTCACCGTGCGATTGATCACCGACAACGCCACCGAGGAGTATCGCAACCTGCTGACGATCCGCGGTGCCCTGAGCGATGGGTCGCAGATCTCGGTCTCCGGCACACTCACCGGCCCGAAGCAGACAGAGAAGCTCGTCGAGATCAACGGATACGACATCGAGGTCCCGATCGCCGAGCACCTCATCGTGATGCTCTACACCGACCGCCCTGGCATCGTGGCGGTCTATGGCAAGGAGTTCGGCGATGCCGCCATCAACATCGCGGGCATGCAGATCGCGCGACACACGGCGGGTGGCCAGGCTCTCAGCGTGCTCACCGTCGACTCACCCGTGCCGGAAGAGCTTCTGGCTAAGGTCGCGAAGGCGATCGACGCTTCGATCCTCAAGGAGATCGACGTTTCGCTGTCGTAGTCGGCCGCGGGGGCGTTCTGCCTAAGTTTTAGAAAACTTCTGCCTCTCTGTCGAAATCGCGGAGTACCGTTCGTCGCGAGAGTGAATCATTCACCGCGCACGGCGGCGCATCCTGCATCGCATGGCGCAGACAGAAGGAGCAACTCATGGCTGAAGAATTTGTCGTCCTGATCATGGAGCAGGCGTGGGACCCGTCGCAGGTGACGGAGGCCCAGTGGACCGAGGCGATGCACGCCCACCAGGCGTTCGCCAAGGCCGTTCAGGATGCCGGCGCACAGATCCTCGGTGGCGACGCGCTACAGGGCCCGGCCACTGCGGTGCGCATCGTTCCCGCGCACGACGGAGCCGCGGCCGTCTTCACTGACGGGCCGTTCGGCGAGACCAAAGAGGTGCTGACCGGCTACTACAAGCTCGGAGTGAAGGATGCCGCACAGGCACGCGAGCTCGCGGCGCTGTGTCCGACCGGCGGCTCGATCGAGCTGTACCCGGTGATGCAAACGGGATCGATGTAGGCCGCCCGACCGGCGGTTTGCGCTGATTTAATGAGGCGTGGCCACTCCAGAGCTCGACGAGACGTTCAGGCGGGAGTGGCCGCGCATCGTTGCCGCGGTCATCCGGTTCACCGGCAGCCTCGAACTGGCAGAGGACGCCGTGCAGGAGGCCTTCGTGCGGGCAGCGGCCTCGCGCGAGCGGGAACTGCTCATCAACCCGGCCGCGTGGATCACCACGGTCGCCAAGCGACTCGCGATCGACGCAGTCCGTCGCGATGCGCGACTTCGCGAGCGGCTGCCGTTGCTGCTCGACGAGCGCGCAAGCGGGTTGGATGAATCTCCGGGAGGCGACGACCGGCTCGGCCTCCTCTTCGTCACGTGCACGCCCGACCTCGGGGCCGAGACCCGCCTCGCGTTGGCCCTTCGGTTTGTCTGCGGGGTATCCACCGAACTCATCGCCGACGCGATGCTCGTCGGCCACACGACTCTCAGCGCGCGCCTGACCCGCGCCAAGCGAAAAATCGAGGATGACGGCATTCGTTTCGCGCCGCTCGACGAGCTGGACGTCGGCGACAGGCTCACCGACGTTCTCAGCACGGTGCATCTGCTGTACACGATCGGCCATACCGCGCTGGCAGGAGACGTGATCGTCACGGTATCGATCACCTCGACGGCGATCGAACTCGCCCGGGCGGTGCGGGCGTTGATGCCGGAAGACCTGGAGACGGCCGGGCTGCTGGCGCTCCTGCTCCTGACGGATTCCCGTTCGCCCGGCCGTATCGACGAGCGTGGCGAACTCGTCACCCTCGAGCACGCCGACCGCACGACCTGGGACCGAGCGAGGATCCGCGAAGGCCTCGACCTTGCTGCGCTCGCGCTGCCGGGTGGCGGCCAGCTGGCCCTCGAGGCCGGGATCTCGGGATTGCACTGCCAGGCACTCGCGTGGGACGACACCGACTGGGCGTCGATCTGCGCGCTCTACGACCGACTGGTCGCGCGCTGGCCATCACCCGCCGCCCAACTCGCGCGGATCGTGGCTCGAAGCTTCCTGCCAGCTCGCGCGGCCGATGCCCTGGACGAGCTTGAGGCGCTCGAACCGGGGCTCACGGGCGCCGCCGCGAGGCAGGCGGTGGCGGCGCGCGCAGATATCCTTCGACGTCTGGGTCGTGCTGCCGACGCCCGAGCGGCTTATCTCGCGGCGCGGTCGTACGAGCGCAACGGCCAGGTCTCGGACTTCTTCGGGCGCCGCATCGCCGAACTGGGCGACACGGAAATAGCGGGGACTACGCCGGGTCGTCCGGTGTGACGGAGGTGCGACGTTCGCTGACTGCGCGACCGTCGGCATCCACACCGCTTTGCACGGTCGTGACCGACTGTCGCTTCCGCAACATGAACACCAGCCCGATGATGAACACGACAATGCCGGCTCCCATCAGGATGTAGCCGACCAGGGCCAGGTCGATAACGGCGTTCTGCACGTGAATGGCGAAGGTGAGAATTGCGCCGATCACGAACAATACGATTCCGGTTCCTATACTCATGGCTCTCAGGTTATTCGCCTGAAACCCTGCGGCAAGGGGTGGCGCATCGGCGGGCGGTACTGTAAATACATGCCTCGCACCCTCAGCATCGCCGTGATTCCCGGCGACGGAATCGGCCCGGAAGTAATCCACGAAGCGCTCAAAGCGTTGCACGCCGCGGCGCCCGCAGGAGTGACATTTGAGACCACCGAGTATCCGTTCGGGGCCGGCCATTTCCTCGCAACCGGCGAGATTCTGAGCGACGACGACCTGGCTTCGCTTGCGAAGCACGACGCCATCCTGCTGGGGGCCGTCGGCGGCGATCCGCGCGATCCGAAGCTGGCGGGCGGCATCATCGAGCGCGGCCTGCTCCTGAAGCTCCGGTTCGCCTTCGACCATTACGTGAACCTCCGCCCGACGACGCTCTTCCCGAACGTCGCATCCCCGCTCGCCGACCCTGGCACGGTCGACTTCGTCGTGGTGCGCGAGGGCACAGAAGGTCCGTACGTCGGCAACGGCGGGGTGATCCGCAAGGGCACGCCGCACGAGATAGCCACCGAGGTTTCGATCAACACCGCTTACGGCGTCGAGCGCGTCGTGCGGTACGGATTCGAGACGGCCGCAAAACGTGGCAAGCGGCTGACGCTCGTCCACAAGACCAATGTGCTGACGAACGCCGGCGGCCTCTGGCAGCGGGCGGTCAACGCCGCGGCTCTCGAGTATCCGGATGTCGCCGTCGATTACCTGCACGTGGACGCAGCGACGATCTTCCTCGTGACGAATCCTGCTAGGTTTGACACCATCGTCACGGACAACCTCTTTGGCGATATTCTCACCGATCTCGCTGCCGCAATCAGCGGCGGCATCGGACTGGCAGCCTCTGGGAACATTAATCCGGACGGCGCCTTCCCCAGCATGTTCGAGCCGGTCCACGGATCCGCGCCAGACATCGCGGGCCAGGGTAAGGCCAACCCGACGGCGGCCATCCTCTCGGTCGCGCTGTTGCTCGACCACCTGGGATACGCGGATGCTGCTGCAGCAGTGAGCGAGGCCGTGACGGCTGATCTCGCGGGCGTCGACGGCTCGTCGCGAAGCACTTCGGCCATTGGCGACGCCATCGTCTCCAGGTTGACGCAAGATTAGAACAACTCCTTTCAAGAGAAAGAGCGCGACATGGTTATCCAGCTTCCAATGGCCACGCGAGACCTGACATTCCAGGTGACCCGCAACGAGAACGCCAAGACTCCGGCCGAGCGAGACGAACTGCTCGCTAACCCCGGGTTCGGAAAGTTCTTCACAGACCACATGGTCGACATCTGCTGGTCTGAGCATGGCGGTTGGCACCGACCGCGCGTGCAGCCGTACGGATCGATCGCGCTCGACCCCGCCGCCGCGGTGCTGCACTACGCGCAGGAGGTCTTCGAGGGCTTGAAGGCGTACCGCCACGAGGACGGCAGCGTCTGGACCTTCCGCCCGGAAATGAACGCCCGCAGGATGCAGCGTTCCGCGCGTCGCCTCGCGCTGCCCGAGCTCCCCGTCGAATACTTCATCGACTCGCTGCGCCAGCTGGTCGCGGTCGACTCGGACTGGGTGCCGTCCGGCGGGGAGTCAAGCCTCTACCTCCGCCCGTTCATGTTCGCGAAGGAGGCGTTCCTCGGAGTGCGCCCTGCCGCCAAGGTCAACTACTACGTCATCGCGAGCCCGGCTGGCGCCTACTTCAGTGGGGGAGTCGCCCCCGTTTCGATCTGGCTCTCGACCGACTACTCACGTGCCGGTCGCGGCGGCATGGGTGCCGCGAAGACCGGTGGCAACTACGCGTCGTCGCTCGTCGCCCAGCAGGAGGCCTACGAGCACGGCTGCGCCCAGGTGCTGTTCCTGGACTCTGAGGAGAGCCGCTACCTCGAGGAGCTCGGCGGTATGAACGTCGTTCTCGTCCACAAAGACGGCACCCTCATCACGCCGGAGTCGTCCAGCATCCTCGAGGGCGTGACGCTTGACTCGATCCTGCAGCTTGCCCGCGACCGTGGCCTCGCGACCGAGATGCGTCGCGTCACGATCGACGAGTGGCGCGAGGGCTTCGCGGCTGGCGACATCACCGAGATGTTCGCGTGCGGAACGGCTGCGGTCGTGACGCCGATCGCGCAGGTCAAGGCGGCGAACTTCACCATCGGGTCGCCGGATGCTCCCGCGGGCGAACTGACGATGTCGCTGCGTAAGGAACTCACGGACATCCAGTACGGGCGGGTCGCCGATCCGCACGACTGGATGGTGCGACTCGACGGCTAGGCTTCTACGGTGAAGATCGCGCGTTTCAGCATCGACGGAGAGCCTCGTTACGGGATTGTCGACGGTGATGATCTCGTCGTCCTCGCGGGCGATCCCATGTTCAGCGGATTCGAGCCGCTCGAGGAGCGTGTGCCGCTCGACACGGTGAAGCTGCTTGCGCCGGTCATCCCGCGATCCAAGGTCGTCTGCGTCGGGCTCAACTACGCCGACCACAAGGACGACATCCACGTCGACAGCCCGGAGACCCCGCTGCTGTTCCTGAAGCCGAACACCTCCATCGTCGGCCCCGGCGACACCATCCAGATCCCGCCGGTCGAAGGCCGAATCGTGCACGAGGGCGAGCTGGCGATTGTGATCGGCAAGATCGCCAAGCAGGTGAAGGCTGAGGACTACGCGCAGTACGTCTTCGGCTACACCATCGCGAACGACGTTTCGGCGCGCGACGTGATGTTCTCAGATGGCCAGTGGGCCAGGGCGAAAGGCTACGACACCTTCTGCCCGATCGGCCCGTTCATCGAGACGGAGCTCGACACGAGCGCGCTCGATATCCAGACCTGGGTGGACGGCGAGCCGCGCAGGCACGGCAATACCCGCGACATGATCCACGGGATCGCCGAGATCATCGCATTCGCGTCGGATGTCTGGACCCTCCTTCCGGGTGACCTGATCCTCACCGGAACCCCCGCCGGCCTCGGCGGCTTCGTCGACGGCCAGACCGTCGACATCACGATCGATGGCATCGGCACGCTGAGCAACCCGGCCCGTAACCGGGTCGAAGTTGGCTAGCGGGTTGGTTCGCCGCGCTCTGCCCGGGCTACTGCTGGCCGGAGCTGGCGCTGCTGCAGGCTTCGGCATCCACGCGCTGTTCCCGTGGTTTCCGTGGCTCACCGCCTCGCTCGTCTTCGGCGTCATAGCGGGCTGCATTCCGCCTCTTCGACCGTCACTCGACGGAGTATTCAAGCCGGGGCTCACCCTGTCGTCGCGTCGCCTGCTGCGCCTCGGCATCGTCGTGCTCGGGTTGCAGCTGAGCCTCCAGGACATCGCGCGGCTCGGGTGGCTGACGATCGTCGCCATCGTCGTCCTCGTCGCGGTGAGTTTCCTCATCACCTGGCTGATCGCGCGAGCGTTTCGGCTGGAGGGCGACCAGGCCGTGCTGTTCGCCGCCGGATTCTCGATCTGCGGAGTATCGGCCGTTGGGGCGATGAGCGCGGCGCGAGCATCCGATCCGCGCGACACCGGAACGCCGGTCGCGCTCGTGACGCTGTACGGCACGCTCGCGATCGTCGTTCTGCCCGCGCTCGCACCCGTGTTTGGACTCGATCCCGTGCAGTTCGGGCATTGGGTGGGTGCGAGCGTCCACGATGTCGGCCAGGTCGTCGCCACCGCGCAGACCCTCGGTGCCGCGGCGCTCGCAGCCGCCGTCGTCGTGAAGCTCACCCGCGTGCTCATGCTGGCGCCCATGGTGGCGATCACCTCCATCCAGACTCGACGCCGTGGCCGGGGATCCGGCAAACTGCCCGCAATCGTGCCGTTGTTCATTCTGGGGTTCGTGGCTCTGGTGCTCGTGCGGACCTTCGTGCCGGTGCCGGCTGGAGTACTCGATGCGGCATCCATCGTGCAGTCCGTGCTTCTGTCGATGGCGTTGTTCGGCATCGGCGCTTCCCTCCGGCTCGAGCAGCTCGCACGATCGGGTGTGCGCGGTCTCGGCGCGGGGCTCGTGTCATGGATCGCGCTGCTCGGCCTCGGCCTCGGAATCGTCTGGATCGCCGGAGTCTCCAGCTAGCAGGCAACGGGTGTGTGCGAAACTGGGCGCGATTTCTGAACTGCAGCAACCGGGGGGATGCGAAGGATGACACGCTCGCGCGCGAAGCGGATCGAGACGGTGATCTACTTCGCAATCATCGCGGTGATCGTGGTTGTGGTCATCCTGCAACGCCTCCCCGCAGGCTCGGTGCACGTCGCACCCGCGTCAACTCCATTCACCGACGGGTGCACGACGACCGATCCGGCCAGTCCAATGCCTGCCACAGACGCGCAGGCGATCACCTACGTCGCACAGAAGAAGGATGTTGCCGGTCTTGTCACGAAGTTCGGCGGCCAGCCGACCTGGCTCGAGAAGCCGCAGTGGCCGATCTCGCGCAGCCAGAACGTGCCGATGACATTCATTGGGCAGATCGTGATCGACCCGAAGCAGTTCCCCGGGAGCAAGGCAAAAATGGCCTACCTGTTCATCTCTGACGGAGTGCACTGGGCTGACGGCATGTGGGATCCGGATCACGGCGAGAATGCGGTCATCCTGCAGCCGGGCGGCCAGGTCGAGGTCACCGTATCCCACCAGGCGACCGGACCGAGTGAGACGACGGACGGCAAGCGCCAGGTCGCATATCTCGCTCGCCAGACGACCGAACACGAGCCCGCCTACCTCTCGGAGAACCAGCTTCAGGGCAAGACTCACAAGCAGTTCGATGCGTACGAGAAGAGGATCGAGGAAGACAAAATCGGCGGGGTTCCGAGCTGGATCCAGGGCGCCGAATTTCCGTGCACAGCCGACCGACTGCTGCTGCAATTCGGGAGCGTCCCGTTCGACGTCAATCTCGGCGATGCCGGCGAAGGCTACGCATTCATCAATTCGACCGGCACGGTCGGCAAACTGCTCACGCAGTCGTACTGATCCGCGCCGGTAGGATTGGCAGGCCATGTCAGCTGCTCATCCTGCCCCCTTCTCGACCGCAACCGGCGCGGATATCCGCGTGCGGTTCTGCCCATCGCCGACCGGAACCCCGCACGTCGGGCTCATCCGCACGGCCCTGTTCAACTGGGCGTATGCGCGCCACACCGGCGGCAAGCTCATCTTCCGCATCGAGGACACGGATGCCGCGCGCGACTCTGAAGAGAGCTATGCCCAGCTGCTCGATGCGCTGCGCTGGCTCAGGATCGACTGGGATGAGGGCATCGACGTCGGCGGCCCGCAGGCTCCGTACCGACAGTCCCTGCGCACGCGGATCTACCTCGACCTGATCGAGCGATTGAAGGAGTCGGGCCACCTCTACGAGAGCTTCGCGACGGCCGAGGAGATCGAGGCGCGCAACCTCGAGAAGGGTCGCGACCCGAAGCAGGGCTACGACAACTTCGAGCGCGAGCTGACCGAAGCGGAGCGGGCCGACTACCGTGCGGAAGGGCGTTCGCCGGCGCTTCGCCTTCGCGTGCCGGACACCGACCTCAGCTTCGACGACCTGGTGCGCGGCGAGATCACCTTCCCGGCTGGGTCGTTCAGCGACTTCGTCGTGGTGCGCCCCAACGGCGCGCCGCTGTACACGTTCGTGAACCCCGTCGATGACGCGCTGATGGGTATCACCCACGTGCTGCGCGGCGAAGACCTGCTCTCATCGACCCCGCGGCAGATCGCCCTGTACCACGCGCTCATCGAGATCGGCGTGACCACGTTCGTGCCGCGCTTCGGCCACCTGCCCTATGTCATGGGCGACGGCAACAAGAAGCTCTCGAAGCGCGACCCGGAGTCGAACCTGTTCCACCACCGCGACCGCGGTTTCATCCCTGAGGGGCTCGTCAACTACCTCGCGCTGCTCGGCTGGTCGCTCACGCACGATCGGGACGTCTTCTCGATCGACGAGATGACGGCGGCATTCGACGTCGAGAACGTGAACCCCAACCCTGCCCGCTTCGACGTGAAGAAGGCGGAGTCGATCAACGGCGACCACATTCGCCTGCTGGCGGTCGACGACCTCGCCTCGCGGCTCGAGCCGTACCTCGGCGGCCTCGTTACGACTGACGCCGACCGCGCGAAACTGGTGGCCGCGACCCCCCTCGTGCAGGAGCGCATGCAACTGCTCGGCGAGGCGCATCCGCTGCTCTCATTCCTGTTCACGGCAGACGACGACATCGTGTTCGACACGGATGCGCTGCCGAAGACAGACGCGACGGAGACGCTGGATGTCGCGATCGCGGCGCTCGCGGAGGTCGACCCGTGGACGCACGACGAGATCGAGAGCGCTCTGCGCCACGACCTCATCGAGGGCCTCGAGTTGAAGCCGCGTGATGCGTTCGGGCCGCTTCGCACGGGCATCTCCGGCAAACGGATCAGCCCGCCGCTGTTCGAGTCGATGGAACTCCTCGGCAAGACGTCGACGCTGGTCCGGCTGGCGCGTTTCCGCTCGCGAGGCTGAATCGTGCCAGTGCTGTGAGCTGGGACTCTGTTGTCATCGGCGCTGGCCCCGCTGGGCTATCGGCGGCACTGAATCTCGCTCGATCGCGTCGGCGGGTGCTCGTCCTTGATAGCAATCGTCCTCGGAATGCTGCGACCTTCTCGGCGCACGGGTACCTGTCGCGAGACGGAATCTCGCCGCTCGAGTTGCGCAGGCTCGGGCGCGAGGAGCTCGCCGCCTACCCGGAAGCGGAATACCGGAAGGCCGCGGTGTCGCTGGTCGAACGCGATGCGGCTGGCCCGGGGTTCGTGGTGACGCTCCCTGGCGGCGTCGAGCGCACGCGAACCGTGGTGATCGCATCGGGGCTGACCGAGACCTTCCCGGCGCTGCCTGGCATCCGCGCGTTCTACGGCACGAGCGTGCACAGCTGCATCGCTTGCGACGCGTACGACTACGCGGGCCAACCGATCGCCCTCGTCGGCGAGACCGACGATCTCGCGTACCGAGCACTGCTTCTCACCCAGTGGAGCCGGGATCTCATCGTGTTCACGAACGGCGTCGCGGTCGTGTCCGAGGCAGACGAGGAGCGTCTTGCCCGTCGTGGCGTTCGCGTCGATCGGCGGCCGGTGCAGGATCTCGTGGGCGGGCACGCTGGGCTGACGGGCATCCTGATGGCCGACGGCGAGGTGATCTCTCGCACCGCAGCCTTCGTGCGCCCGAACTGGACGCCGTCCCTGGCTTTCGCCGTGCCGTTGGAGCTCGCCACGACCGAGGTCGGACTCGTCGCGGTGGATGCCGGTGGGCGAACGAGCGTGCCCGGGGTCTACGCGACCGGGGACGCCGTGCCGCTCTGGCGCAAGCAGCTGATCGTCGCGGCCGGCGACGGGGCGAAGGTCGCGGACACGCTGAACCGAGACCTCATCGAGGGAGAAGACTAGGGGGATGGCGAGGACGACGCGGCAGCCGATGACGGCGGCTGAGCGTGCCAGGCGCAGGCAGCGTCGCGCGTGGATCCCGGCGGTCGTGGCCCTGGCGGTCATAGCCATAGTCGGGGTCGTGACGGCGACGCTCGTCGGCAACGGGCTTGGCAAACATGTCGCCGTGATCCCGGGCGTCAGCCATTTCACGCCGAAGGGCATCCGCAACATCAACGAGACGAACTCGGCGAAGTTCGACCTCCGCGCGGTGCCGCTCGATACCCGCGCCATCCAGCTCGCACCCGACGGCGACAAGAAGTTCGGCCCGTACGGCGACGCCTACGCTGAGCTCACCTTCGTGACGAAGTCGGGGCCGCTGTCACTGTACGTCGGCAGCTTCCGCGTCATCTCGCAGGGAGGCCTGCTCACCCGAATCACGACGGACACGCACGAACCGGACTTCTCCACAATGCACACCGACCTCTACCAGATCGCGAACGTCGGCATCACGAAGGCCCAGTTCGGCGCATTCATGAAGGCGATCCCGGTGCCGGGCAAGCACGGGTCGGTCTTTACGATCAGAGTGGGGAGCGGCACCGCGCTCGGCGTTCCGACCACGGTTTCGGCCAGCTGCGCAGGCGCACAAGGCTGTGATGTGCGCACCGACAGTCGCCTGCCGGGCGAATGATCGTCGGCACGGGCTCGTCCATTTGGGAGCACACCGCGCGGTAGGTTAGAGTGTCTAGTCGGCCCGGCTTCGGCTTGGTGCGGTGGGGTATGGTGTAATTGGCAACACGGAAGATTCTGATTCTTTTGTTCTTGGTTCGAGTCCAGGTACCCCAGCCAAGGTTGGCTTACTCAAACTAACTTCAAAAAAGAAGTTGCCGAGTAATTCAACGGAGTTACCCAAGTCGGCGGTCGCGATTGAGCGGCCGTCTTTCTTTATGCCCAAATGTTCCCCGCGACAGGGTCAGCAGCAAGCACGATTACAAGGGGATCAGTTTGCCGAAGGGCGATTGAATTATCTTCTTGGGACGGGCCGGGGCTCGCCGCCACGGAAAAGTTGGCGACTAGCGGTCCTCGTCGCGTTCATTCCTCGAGGGCGCCCGTAACGACGCTACGAAGCCCCAGATGGAAGCCACGGTCGCGATCAGAGCAACGATCAAGACGATGGTCCCCGCGAGTGAAAACTTGGGAGACCCGTAAATGCTAAAGGTCAGCGCGATCGTCGCAATGAGAGCGCTCACTCCTATGCCCACGACGAAGCAAACAGTTACGAGGCGTCGACCCAAAGCCTTCCTCCTTCGCTCGAATCGTTCGTTAATCGGAAATGGAGCCAAGGTTGGCTTAGCGCCAGAGAAGTATGACCCAAGCGGGAGGCCCCGCTGGCGCCTTTGTCGTTTCGCTATAGGTCGAAGGTCACGATGGTGACACCGTGCGGGGGAACGATGCACCTTGTCCCGTCATTATCCAGATCGAACGATCGCTTGGCGGAAAATACGCTCGCCTGTGCGTGCTTCGGCCCACTCAATTGGATCTCAACGGCGCCATCGGC
Source organism: Galbitalea sp. (assembly GCA_036499165.1). Taxonomy (GTDB): domain Bacteria; phylum Actinomycetota; class Actinomycetes; order Actinomycetales; family Microbacteriaceae; genus Galbitalea. Next base: position 18,743 of record DASYEE010000141.1, read on the forward strand.
CGTTGTCGTGCCACCGATCGCTCTGAACCCGGCAGTCTTCAAGCGTTGAATTATTTGCGCATCCTTGCCAGTGCCGTAGACCGCGATGGTTCGCTCGTACGGCACGGTAGTCATGATCTCGTGATTTTGTGTGGTCTTGTCGCAGACGACCTTGCCGAGCGACGCGGGGGCGATGGCATTTACGGCACGATCGACGACGGCCACACGAGCCGAGCTCGTCTGAACGCAGCCCGTCAGCGCTAGAAGCAACAACGAGGCCGCGCCCGCCGCAAGGATGCCTTGCCCCCAAAGCTTCATCCTCACATCCTCACCTCTCGACCGTGGTCGCGGTATACCCCGTGTAGGTGGCTCGGGACCACGTGGTCGTTTTGTTTGCCCAGCTACGGCCGTCTCGCCCGCTTTGGGTGAAGGGGCCGCGGCCCGCCGCTCAGTAGCTTGTCGAGAACAGGCGAACGGGCGGTGGTGGACGTGCTTGCGCTAATCGGCCAGCTTCTTCCAATCGGTCTCGCCGTTGCGGTGAGTTCCGTGCCGCTGATGGTGACGATCACCATCCTGTTGTCGCCGACGGCAGGGCGATCGTCGCTGGCATTCCTCGTCGGGTGGATCGTTGGGATGTTCGCGGTCGCCGCACTGTTCTCGTTCGGGCTTCGCAGCGTGAAGCCGAACGAACACCCAGCGGCCCAGCCGCTCGTTGGTGTCGTCGAGATGCTGATCGGGCTCGCGATCGTCGTACATGGGATGCGCCAGCTGGTGCGTCGGGAGCGTGCGTCCGCCGCGACCCAGCTTCCCCGAATCCTCCGTCTCGTTGGCTCGATAAGGCCAGCTGCCGCCTTCGGGCTCGCGCTGGTGCTGAACGTGCGCCCGAAGGCGGTCCTGCTCGCGGCTGCGGTCGGGGTGATCGTCGGCACCGCCGAGTTGCAGGCGTGGCAGGACGCCATCGCCATCGTCGTCTACGTGGTGCTCGGCGCCAGCACGGTCGCCGTGCCGATCATCCTGTGCCTTGCTCGCCCCGAACGCGCGCAGCGTCCCCTGCGCGCGACCCAGTCATGGATCGAGAGGAACAACCGATCGGTGACCCTCGTGGTCGAGATTGTGATCGGCACGGTCGTTCTGGGAGACGGGCTGGGTCGGCTGTGACAGGAGCGCGTCAGACGGAGCGGAAAGTGAGAAAAACCATGTGTCGTCGCAAGAAGAAGAAGCAGGCCGCCGAAGATCTCGAGGCGGCGCGTCAGGCCGAACTCGACCAGGCTCGCCGCCATGACGGGAGGCCGGGACTGCCGCGGGGGATCGTCATCCTCGTCGGCCTGGCCGCCGCGTCGATCGCGGGGGCGGGCATGTGGGCCATCCAGTCGATCGTGGCTCCCGTGTTCCTCGCCCTTGTCCTGACAATCTGCGTGCATCCCCTCCGCGTGCGACTTGAACGCATCGGGTTGCCGAGAGGTCTGGCCACGGGCTCCGTCGTCATCGCAGTATTCGTGCTGTTGGCGGCATTCGTCTCAGCTCTCATCTTCGCGGTCGCGCAGTTCGCGACCCTGCTGCCGCAGTTCGCTCCGCAACTGAAGGCGATAGCCGCGACCATCGGAGGCTGGCTCAGCAACATCGGCATTGGGAAGGCGCAGATCGAGGCGATCACGAGGAGTTTCAACCCGGCGAACATCCTCGACTTCGTCTCGAGCATCCTCGGCAGCGTCACAACGCTCGGTTTTGCGGCGGTGGTCGTCCTCACGTGCCTGCTTCTCATGGCCGTCGACGCAAACAGCCTGCTCACGGTCTTCGGGAGCATGAAGTCGACGCGCTCGCATCTCGTGGTCTCGCTCGAGTCCTACGCGTCGGGAGTGCGTCGATACATGGCGGTGACGACGGCGCTCGGTGCGGTGCAGGGTGTTCTCAACGCCCTGGCGCTGTGGGCTCTTGGTGTACCGGGCGCATTCCTGTGGGGGTTGTTGACCTTCCTCTGCAGCTTCATACCTAACATCGGCTATTTCATTGCCATCGTCCCCCCGATCGTGTTCGCGATTCTGGTGGGCGGGGTCCCGACGCTCATCTGGGTCATCGTCTTGTACACGCTCATTAACGGGGTGGTGCAGTCGATCGTGCAGCCGCGCGTCGTCGGCAACGCGGTGGCACTCAGCCAGACGATAACGTTCGTGTCCGTCCTCATCTGGGCGGTGATCGTCGGGCCGGTCGGCGCCATCCTCGCGATCCCGCTCACGCTGCTCGTAAGAACCGTGCTCATCGACTCAGATCCGGACGCCCGATGGTGGCGGCCGATCATGGGTGACTTCACTGAAGCGAAGGGCGCGATGAAAGCGCAGGATGCCACCAACAGGGAACAGAGTCGGAGTCGCCGAAAGGCGGTGTGAGAGCAACTACACGCCTGGCCTCAGCGGAAGTCCGGCCGCGGTATAAATCGCGTCGATCACACGCATGGTCGCGACAGCGTCGGCTGCGCCTGTCAGGACCGGAGCGCCGTTCAGCGCAGCGTCGCGGAAGGCCTCGAGCTGGTAGAGGTAGCTGGGGCGGCGCTCGGCGTGGTCCACGCGCCGACCGTCGCGCGTGCGGATCGATGCCCTGCCGAACAGGTGTGGCATGAGCGGGTTTCGCACCTTCATCGTGCCGCGCTCGCTGACAACCGTGAGACTTAGCTCAAGGACTCGACCAGACCACATCGCGACGCTGAGGTCGGCGCCGTAGCCGGTCGGGAACTCCAGTCTTGCGCGCATGATTCGGTCGAGGCGCCCATCGCGAATCGTTTTCGCCACCGCAGAGACGACCGCCGGCTCCTCGCCGCTCAGCTGCCGGAGCATGTGAACGGCGTACGAGCCGAGGTCCATCATCGAACCGCCCGCGAGATCGAAGTTCCAGCGGATGTCGCGGCCCGGCGGAATCGGGGCGTGCAGTGTTACTCCCATTCGTCTGATCGCGCCAAGCTCGCCGGAGGCGACGACCTCGCGCAAGCGGCCGAAGAACGGGTGGTACCGATAGTGGAATGCCTGCATGACGACTCGGTGACCGTCGACAACGGAATCCGCGACGGCCTGTGCCTGCGCCCCGTTCGAGACGAACGGCTTCTCGCACAGGACATGTTTGCCCGCCTGAACCGCGCGAACCACCCATTCTGCATGCAGGCTGTTCGGCAGCGGGATGTAGACGGCGTCGACCTCCGGATGCTCGAGCACCGCCTGGTAGCCGCCAACCGCATCCGCTATTCCGTAGCGACGCGCGTATGCTTCCGCGCGATCGGGGTCGCGCGCGCCGATCACGCTCACGCGAACGTCCGGGACAACGCGCGCGGGCGCCAGTAGGGCGCCGCGAACGATGCGGGCGGCGCCGAGGACGCCTACCCGCAGCTCGCCCGCTGTCGAAGCCGACACCAACGAATGGAGCTAGATCTCGACGGTGTCGCCGGCAGTCAGCGCGAAGAACTCGCCGCCGCCCGCCTCCGTGAGCGCCTGGATGCGACCGTTGGCCATCCCGTTGCCGATCACAGAGTTGATCATCTCGTGCGTCGGGAAGCTGCGCTTCGGCTTCGCAGCGGCCACATAGTCCATGACCTCGCCGATCTTCAGCCACGGCGCGCTCGCCGGAACGGCGAGCAACTCGACGCCCGACGGCCCCTGCGTGAACGAGTCACCGCCGTAGTAGACCTGCCCGTTGATGAGCACGCCGACGTTGTCGACGAGCGGAATGGATGCGTGGATCTCGGCATGCAGTTCGCCGAAGAACTCGAGTGTGAACGGCTCGAGCTCGATCTTGTCGCCAGCGTGCACGACGGTGAAGTCGAAGTCAGTTGCCGCTGCGGCCACGCCGGCCGGGCCGAAGAAGCGCGCATCCGGGCTCGCGTCGAGGATGCGCGCCAGGTGCTCCGGGGTCCAGTGATCCGCGTGCTCGTGCGTGACAACCACACCGACGATGTTCGTGGAATCCGGGAGAGGAACAGTGAATGATCCCGGGTCGACGACGAGCTTTTTCTCGCCGATCTGGGCGACGAAACAGGCGTGTTCATACTTGGTAATTCGCATGGTCCGAGCCTACGCCCGACCGAGCGCAGACATACCCCCAGGGGGTATAGTGTTCGGGTGATCGAAGACATCAAGAAGCGCGCGCTGCATCGTTCGAAAATCCTCCAGGGGCAACTGCGAGGGCTCGAGAAGATGATCGACAACGAGGACTACTGCGTCGACATCATCACCCAGTCGCTCGCCGTGCAGAAGTCGCTCAGGAGCCTCAACAAGCTGCTGGTCGAGAACCACCTGCGCACGCACGTCACCGACATGTTCGAGGCAGGCGGGGATGAGCGGGAAGCCGCCGTCACCGAGTTGCTGACCGTGTTCGAGCTGACCAACAACAGGGGGCAGTGATGGAGCAGCACACCCACGAGCACCAGCAGGTTTCGACAGGCTCGACCAGCGAAATGCATCACGACCACTCGCACCACGACCCGGGCCAGTTCCGCCGCAAGTTCTGGGTGAGCCTCGCGCTCACCATTCCGACCCTCGTGTTCTCGACTGGCCTGCAGGGCATCCTGCACGTCAGCGGTCCCCAGTTTCCGGGCAGCCAGTTCATCCCTGCGGCGTTCGGGCTCGCGATCTTCCTTTATGGCGGGTGGGTCTTCCTTGTCGGGGGAGTGACGGAGCTGCGATCCAGGCAACCCGGCATGATGACGCTGATCTCCCTCGCCATCCTCGTGGCGTTCGGCTACAGCATCGCCGTCACCTTCGGACTCCACGGCATGGACTTCTGGTGGGAGCTCGCGACCCTCATCACGATCATGCTTCTCGGCCACTGGATCGAGATGTCTGCCGTCATGCGGGCGGGCGACGCGCTCGGCGAACTGGCCTCGCTCATCCCTGACGAAGCTGACGTCGTGCACGGCGACCACGTCATGGCGATGCCGGTTGCCCAGCTGTCCGTCGGCGACACGGTGCTGGTGCGGCCGGGTGCGAGCGTGCCGGTCGATGGCGAGGTCATCGACGGGGAGTCGAACGTCAACGAGTCACTCCTGACGGGTGAGAGCGCCGCCGTCGCGAAGGGCGTCGGCGCGAGCGTCGTCGCGGGCAGCCTGAACGGTTCCGGCGCGCTGACGGTGCGCGTCACGAAGACGGGCGATGACACGGCGATCGCCGGCGTCATGAAGTTGGTCGCCGAAGCGCAGGCCTCGAAGTCGCGCGCGCAGGTGCTCGCGGATCGCGCGGCCGGGTGGCTGTTCTACGTCTCCGTCGGCTCTGCCATCGTCACCGCGATCGTGTGGTCGCTGATCCCGCCGTCCGACCCCAACTTCGTCCTGGAACGCGTGGTCACGGTGCTCGTGATCGCCTGCCCGCACGCGCTCGGCCTCGCGATTCCGCTGGTCGCCCAGATCTCGACCTCCCTTGGTGCTCGAAGCGGCATCCTGGTGCGAAGCCGCGCTGCTCTCGAGGACGCGCGCCTCGTCTCCGTCGTGTTGTTCGATAAGACCGGGACGTTGACGGAGGGACGGCAGGGCGTCGTTCGGATCGTCACCGCCGACGACGGCGACGAGGATGCCGTGCTGGCGCTCGCCGCTGCAGTCGAGGGCCGGTCCGAGCATCCGATCGCGCGGGCCATCGTTGCGGAGGCGAGCACGCGCGGGCTGTCGATGTCTCGGGTGTCGAAGTTCCAGTCGCTCGCCGGCCGAGGTGTCGAGGCGACGGTCGCCGACGCGGTGATCACCATCGCCGCCTCGCGCGTGCTCACCGAGCGCGGCATCGCGATGCCGACCGACCTGGTCATCGCAACTCGCGAGGTCGCGAGCGATGGCAACGCCGTCGTCTATGTCCTCCGGGAGTCGCAGGTGCTCGGGATGATCGTGCTCGCGGATGTCGTGCGCCCTGAGGCCGCGGAAGCGGTGCGAACGCTCCGGTCGCGCGGGGTGCGAGTAGCGATGCTCACGGGCGACTCCCACGAGGTCGCCAACTGGGTGGCGGCCGAACTCGGCATCGACGAGATCTTCTCCGAGGTGCTGCCCGGCGAGAAGTCTGACGTCGTAGCGCGGCTCCAGGCGGGCGGCGCGAAGGTCGCCATGGTCGGCGACGGCGTCAACGATGCCCCGGCGCTCGCGCGAGCAGACGTCGGCATCGCGATCGGAGCCGGGACGGATGTCGCCATCGAGTCGGCGGGACTGGTGCTTGCCTCGAGCGACCCGCGTGGCGTCGCCGACATCCTGGCGCTCAGTCGGGCGACCTATCGCAAGATGGTGCAGAACCTGGTCTGGGGCGCCGGATACAACATCGTGGGCATCCCGCTGGCGGCGGGAGTGTTGTACGGAGCGGGCATCCTGCTGGCTCCGGCGCTCGGTGCCGTCTTCATGTCTGTCTCGACGATTGTGGTCGCCCTGAACGCGCAACTGCTGCGGCGCCTCAAACTGGGGCGGTGATATTGAGGCGACGGAATTGAGTCGCTGAACGCGCGACTGCCGGATGACCGCCATAATCGGGACATGGCGACGACGAAGAAGTCCAAACGGATCATTGTGGCGGTGAATCCGTCGGCGTCATTCGGTGCGACGAAGGCGGTCGGCCCGGCGCTCGTGACGACCCTGCGCGGGCTCGGACACGACGTGACGATGCTCGTCGAGGCCGACTACCAGCAGCTGATCGATACAGCGCGGAAGGCCGTCGCCTCGAAGCCGGACGCGTTCGTCGTGGTTGGCGGAGACGGCATGGTTAACCTCGGGACCAACCTTGTTGCCGGCACCAAGGTGCCACTCGGCATCGTCCCGAGCGGAACCGGCAACGACATGGCCCGCGCGCTCGGAATCCCGTTCGATAACGTCGAGAAGGCCATCGAGGTGCTCGAGGAGGCGCTCACGCGCCCCCCGCGCATCATCGACGCTGGCGTGATCACCGACGCAGACGGCAACTCGCGGTGGTTTGGCTGCATGGTCTCCGCCGGCTTCGACTCGGTGGTGAATGAGCGCGCCAACAATATGAACCACCCGAAGGGCAAGAGCCGGTACACGATCGCCATGCTGCTCGAACTGATCGGGCTGAAGCCGATTCCGTACCGCATCATCCTCGATGGGGTGGCTACGCAGACGAGCGGGATGCTGGTGTCTGTCGGTAACGGCGAATCCCTTGGCGGCGGGATGCGGGTGACGCCCGAGGCGAAGGTGGACGACGGCCTGCTGGATGTTCTCGTGGTGCAGCCGCTCACGCGCATCCAGTTCATGCGCATCTTCCCGAAGGTGTTCGCTGGCACGCACATCCACGATCCGCGAGTCAACGTCACGAGGGCGAAGCAGATCAGGCTCGAGTCGGATGTCGCGGTCGCGTACACGGACGGCGAGCGTTTCGGCCCGCTGCCGGTCGATATCGAGGTCCGCCCCGGCGCGCTTCGGGTGTTGTCGCCCGCGGTCTGAGCTGTCAGTACTCCGCGCGGGGGTCGCTGTCAACGGATCGCTCGAAGCTCGTCCGAGTGGCTAGCGTCGAAAGGCGGGCAAGGAACGCCCCGCCTGCTCAGGGGAGATTCGATGTCGACATCCACAGGGGTCGAAAGCGCGGCCACTCACAGGAGCCTCGTTCCAGCACGCATGGACCGACTGCCCTGGGCACGGTTCCACTGGATGGTCGTGGTCGGGCTCGGGATCTCCTGGGTTCTCGACGGGCTCGAGATCCAGATCGTCTCGAACGCCGGATTCCAGGACGAGTTCCACATGAACTCGGCGCAGGTTGGCTGGGTGGGCACGATCTATCTCGTCGGCGAAGTCGCTGGTGCACTCATCTTCGGGCGGTTGTCTGACAAGCTCGGGCGGCGGAAGCTCTTCATCCTGACCCTGTTCATCTACCTCGCCGGCAGCGCAATCGCGGGGCTCTCGCCTGCCGTCTGGTTCCTGCTGGTCTTCCGCTTCGTGGCGGGAATGGGCATCGGAGGGGAGTACGCGGCGATCAACTCGGCGATTGACGAGCTGATCCCATCCAAATATCGCGGCCACGTCGACATCGCGATCAACGGCACCTACTGGGGCGGCGCTGCGCTCGGTGCTGCCGCGAACCTGCTGTTTCTCGACCCCCACATCTTCAGCCAGAACATCGGCTGGCGCCTCGCCTTCTTCATTGGCCCCGTTCTTGGCATCGTCATCATCTTCCTGCGCAGGCACATCCCGGAGTCGCCGCGATGGCTGATGACGCACGGCCACGAAAAGCAGGCGGAAGACACGGTGGACGACATCGAGAAGCGGGTCGAGGAGAACGGCTTCACCCTCGAGGATGTGCCGGACGACAAGGCGATCGAGGTGCGGGCAACCGACTCGATCCCGTTCACGACGATCGTGAGGGTGCTCTTCAAGAAGTATCCGAAGCGCACGCTGGTCGGCGCGACCATGATGATCACGCAGTCGTTCCTGTACAACGCGATCTTCTTCACCTACGTGCTCGTTCTCGTCAACTTCTTCCACGTCGACAAGAGCGTGACGCCGCTGTATTTCTTCCCGTTCGCGTTCGGTAACCTGCTCGGGCCGCTGCTCCTCGGGCGACTGTTCGACTCGTGGGGTCGGCGCCAGATGATCTTCCTGACCTACGGGGTTTCCGGTGTGATCCTCGCCATCTCCGCCGCACTGTTCAGCGCGGGGAGCCTGACCGCGCTCACCCAGGTGATCTTCTGGTGCGTCGCGTTCTTCTTCGCCTCGGCCGGGGCGTCAAGCGCCTACCTGACGGTGAGCGAGATCTTCCCGCTCGAACTCCGCAGCCAGGCCATCTCATACTTCTTCGCGCTCGCCCAGATCTTCGGCGCGCTCGGCCCGGTAATCTTCGGTGCCCTCGTCGGCAACGGCAAGGATGTCGGACCGCTGACAGTCGGCTACTACGTGGCCGCAGGCATCATGGTGCTCGGCGGGGTCATAGCGTTCATCTTCGGCGTGGACTCGGCTCGCAAGGGCCTGGAGACGGTCACGGAGCCGCTCTCGATCGTGAAATCGGGCGGAGACAACTG
>DASYEE010000142.1:0-13917 GCA_036499165.1 Galbitalea sp.
GCGTCTTCGTTGTGTTCATGCAGGGGGATGAGGCGCGGCCGATTGTCGATGCCGAGAGCTGCGAGCAGGTGGATGGTCGTGCGGGTGTCTTCTGCCGCGATCACTTCCGCGTTCGTCAGCGCCTCGACCAACCGCCTGGACGCGTCGCCGAGATTGCCGATCGGGGTCGCAGCGAGGATGATCACGTCTCATTGTCGCAGTCGTTAGCATTGCGGGATGGGAAACGCGGGCGACACCGAGTTCGATGATCTCGTCCCCACCCGGCACATCGTCATCGACCGCGCCCCGACACCGGAAGAACCCCTCGTCTTCACCGACCGGCTCTGGGATGCCCTCGCGACAACGCCGGAACGTGCCCGCTTTGTGCGCTGGATCGGGCCGGCGGCCGTCACCCTGCTCGCGACGGGCACCCGCCTCTGGAATCTGGGCACCCCAAAGACGCTGATCTTCGACGAAACCTTCTATGTCAAGGATGCCTACACGCTCTCCCACCTTGGCTACGAGGGCAGCTGGCCGGCAAACGCTGACCCGCAGTTCGCTGCGGGCAACGTCAACATCTTCCTGCCCAACGCGTCCTTCGTCGTGCATCCACCGCTCGGCAAGTGGTTGATCTCGATCGGCTTCGACCTGTTCGGCGCACAAAACTCGTTCAGCTGGCGCATCTCGACGGCTGTTGTCGGCATCCTCGCGGTCGTCCTCCTGATGATGATCGCCAGGTACCTGTTCAAGTCGACTCTCGTCGCGACGATCGCGGGCCTCCTGATGGCGATCGACGGTAACGCGATCGTCATGAGCCGCGTCGCTTTGCTGGATAACTTCGTGATGTTCTTCGCGCTGCTCGGATTCGGGGCCGTGCTTCTCGATCGACAATGGTCTGCCGTGCGCCTGGCCGCGTGGATCGGCGCCCGCGAGTCCGGCGGCAAGAGCACCGACTGGGGGCCCGCGCTCTGGTGGCGGCCGTGGCTGATCCTCGCCGGTCTCGCGTTCGGGCTCGATTCCGCCATCAAGTGGAACGGCATCTACTTCCTTGCGGGTCTTGCGATCTACACGCTCGTCGTGGATGCCGTGGCCAGGAGGCACGCCGGCATCCCTTTCTGGCTCACCGGCACGATCTTCAAGCAGGCGCCAACCAGTTTCATTCTCACCGTGCCGATCGCGGTCGTCGCCTACCTCGCCAGTTGGACCGGCTGGTTCGTCACCAAGGGCGGCTACGACCGCACCTGGGCCGATCAGCCGGGTAACGCGTGGAGAGGCGCGTTCTCATGGGTTCCCCACGCGTTCCAGAGCTTCGTGCAGTACGAAACGGAGGTCTACGGCTACAACATCAATCTCCGCACACCACATCCGTACCAGGCAAATCCGCTCACCTGGCTGTTCATGCAGCGACCGACGAGCATGTACTTCCTCGGCTCGAACACGGGCCAGAACGGCTGCACATCCCCGTACTGCGGTTCGCTCATCACGGAGCTTGCGAATCCGCTCATCTGGTGGGCGGGAACGGCAGCAGCGTTCTACCTGGTGTACCGGCTCATCCGGTATCGCGAATGGCGAGTCGGGCTGATCCTCGCCGGGCTCGCGGCCGGGTATCTGCCGTGGCTGCTCTACCTGAACCGCACAGTTTTCCAGTTCTACACGATCTCGTTCGAGCCATACATGATCCTTGCGATTGCGTTCGTGGTGTCGCAATTGATCGGGGCGCGAGGCGATCCGGCGTGGAATCGCGAACGGGGATTCCGCTGGGTCGCGGTGTTCCTCATCGCCGCGGTAGGACTCAGCATCTTCTTCTGGCCGATCTGGACGGGCATCCAGACCGACTACGCCTTCACCGCCACCCACTTCTGGTTCCCGTCCTGGCGCTAAGAGGAGCTGCGCGCACTGCCCCAAATACGCTGAGTTCTCGCAAGTGGTTGTTATCGCCGCGTCAAAGCCGCCATGTGGGGAAGCTCACCGACAAATTGTTCACTCGTGTTACGCCGGCGACCGCGGGCGTGCAGATCGCTCGGGTAGCGTTGCCGCATGGCTGATCGAGAGTATGGATTCCGCACCAGGGCGATCCACGCAGGCAACATTCCCGACCCGGTGACCGGGGCCCGCGCGCTGCCGATCTACCAGACCAGCGCCTTCGTCTTCGACGACACAGCGGATGCTGCGGCCCGATTCGCCCTGCAGAAGTACGGCAACATCTACTCGCGGCTGGCCAACCCGACCGTCGCATCGTTCGAGGAGCGCATTGCGAGCCTCGAGGGCGGAATCGGAGCGGTCGCCACAGCCAGCGGCCTGAGCGCCCAGTTCGTCACGTTCGCCTCTCTCGCCGGCGCCGGCGACCACATCGTCGCCTCCGCGAACCTGTACGGCGGCTCGATCACCCAGCTGGATGTCACCCTGCGGCGTTTCGGCGTCGAGACAACGTTCATCCAGAGTTCTGACCCGGCAGACTACGCCGCGGCCATCAAAGAGAACACGAAGTTGATCTTCGCCGAGACGATCGCCAACCCCTCCGGCGAGATTGCCGACATCGAGGGACTGGCTGAGGTCGCCCATGCGCATCACCTGCCGCTGATCATCGACTCGACGATTGCCACTCCCTACCTGAACCGCCCGCTCGAGTGGGGCGCCGATGTCGTGATCCACTCGGCCACGAAGTTCCTCGGCGGGCACGGTACGACCCTTGGCGGTGTGGTTGTCGAGGGTGGCCGCTTCCATTGGGCCAACGAGCACTTCCCCAAGTTCGATGAGCCAACCCCGACATACGGCGGCCTCAACTGGCACGGCATCTTCGGCGAGTACGCGTTCCTCACGAGGCTGCGCGCCGAGCAACTGCGCGACATCGGCCCAACCCTTGCTCCGCACTCCGCATGGCTCCTCGCGCAGGGCGTCGAGACGCTGCCGTTCCGCATCCAGGCGCACGTCGACAACGCGCGCGTCGTCGCAGAATGGCTCGACGCCGACCCGCGCATCGAGTTCGTCAACTGGGCCGGCCTCCCCGCGCATCCGCACCACGAGCGCGCGCTGAAGTACCTGCCGAAGGGGCCGGGCGCCGTCTTCTCGTTCGGAGTCAAGGGCGGCCGCGAGGTCGGCCAGAAGTTCATCGAGTCTGTCGACCTGGCGAGCCACCTCGCGAATATCGGCGATGCGAAAACACTCGTCATCCATCCGGCCTCGACCACGCACGCGCAGCTGAGCGAACAACAGCTCGTCGATGCGGGTGTCGGACCGGGACTCGTACGGATCAGCGTCGGAATAGAAGACCCCGACGACATTGTTTACGACCTCGACCAGGCTTTGACGAAGGCGACGGAAGGCAAGTAGATGGCAACCGCAACCGCAACCGCAACCGCAGAGACGGTGTCGCTCGCGAACGGGCTCACCTGCGAGATCCCTTCCGACTCGCCCCTGGCAAAGCTGCTGAAGACGCAGCGCACCTGGGTCGGTCCGAACGCCAAAGAGCGCCTGAATATCCTCCGCAAGGCGAAGTCGATCGCGATCGTGGGAGCCTCACCCAACTCTGCGCGCGCATCCTATTTCGTCGGCACATACCTGCTGCAGTCGAGCGACTATCGCGTCTATTTCGTAAACCCGATGGCGGAGACGATCCTCGGCCAGAAGGCATACCCGGACCTGGCGTCGCTCCCGGAAGTTCCAGACATCGTGGATGTCTTCCGCAAGGGCAGCGATATCCCGTCGGTGATCGATGACGTCGTCGCGGTCGGAGCCAAGACGGTCTGGGTGCAGCTGGGAATCTGGAACCAGGATGCCGCGATCTACGCCGAGAGCAAAGGCCTCACCGTGGTCATGGACCGCTGCATCAAGATCGAACACGCGCGCTTCCATGGCGGCCTTCACCTCTACGGCTTCGACACGGGGCAGATCACCTCGCGCAAGACCATCCGCTGACTTCATTACGTCCCGTTTCGCCTGTCACAGACGAAGGCAAGACTGCGTCACTAGCCTTGCCACCATGTCTGGTCCAGTCCTTTCCGCCCCCATCGTTTCCACCCAGTGGCTCGCCGATTACCTCGGTAGCGACAAGCTCGTCGTCGTGGATGCGACGGTGGTGCCGTACACGCAGCCGAACGGTCACGGCGGCTACCTGAGCGGCCACGAGCAGTACCTGGTGGTCGGACACATCCCCGGCGCGGTCTTCGCCGACCTGATCGACGAGTTCTCCGACCAGTCGAACTCGCTGCCGTTCACGCACCAGTCCGCTGCAGGGTTTTCGGCAGCTGCAGGCTCCATCGGAATCGACAACGAGACGACCGTCATCGTCTACGACGCCGCCGTCGGCCAGTGGGCATCCCGCCTGTGGTGGCTGTTCCGCGCGGCCGGCTACGACAACGTCGCCGTGCTGGATGGCGGCTACGCCAAGTGGACGACGGAGGGCCGTGAGACCGATGTCGGTCACGTCGAGCCGACCCCCGCATCCTTCTCCGCAGGTGAGCGCCCTGAGCTGTGGGTGACGAAAGAGGATGTCGAGGCGATCGTCACGGGCGACGCCGACGGAGCACTCGTGTGCGGCGTTCCGCCCAAGGAGTTCAGCGGGGAGGCGGGTGCCCGTGCGCGGCTCGGCCATATCCCCGGAAGCATTAACGCTCCGGCTGGCCGACTCGTCGACCGGGAGAGCAACGCCTTCCTGCACGAGTCCGCTCTTCGCGACGCCTTCGGTCCTGCACTCGACGCCGATCGCATCGTGACGTATTGCGGTGGAGGTATCGCCGCCGCCGCAGACGCGCTCGCGCTGACCATGCTCGGTCACCGCAATATCGCCATCTACGACGGCTCGCTGAACGAGTGGGCGGCCGACGAGACGGCGCCGCTCGTCAGCGCGGGCTGACAGATACCCGCGGCTCGGTCTCGATAACGCCGGCTTCGCGCGGCTACTCGACCAGCGAGTTACAACAACGCTGCGAGGTCTGCGGCATCGGTGACGGGCAGCTGGCAGACGAAGTGCTCACAGAGATACGCCGTCGCGCGTCCGCCCTGCGATCCGCGGGCCTCGAATAGCTCGAATCCGGCGTCCGCGAACGCGGTCGCCTGCCCATCGCTGACGACAGCGACCGTTCCGCCGCGCCATCCGCGTGCCACGAGCGCAAGCGGACCATCCTGCTCCGGCGTGACGACGACCAGCTGGCGCTCCGGGCTTGCCAGCAGCGACATCACTCCGAGAGATGCCCCGAACGAGACGGGCCTCGGCAGAGCCAGCGGCGCGACGCGTTCCATGGTCGCAATCGCGGCCGAACTCGAATCGCCCGAGACCGCACCAAGTCGCTCGAGACGGACAGCCGCACGCGCAATCGCGCTCAGGCCGCTCGGGTACGCGCCTTCGCTCGGGTCCTGGTCGAGCGCGAGCCCGTGTGCCTCGAGCACCGGATCCGCGCCTCCCGCAACCGCGAACCCGTCGTCGCTGACGCAGGCCTCGACCAGCTCCCGGGCGCGAACGGCGTATCGCGATTCGCCCGTCGCGACTGCAAGGTCGAGCAGCCCGTCCGCGAGCATCCCGAAGTCTTCGAGGGTCGGTAGCGCATCAGAGATGCGCTCGCCGATGCGGGCACGCACGACCTCGCCAAACCCCACGACCTCGGCGGCGCGGACCGCAGCAGCGATCCACTCCGGATGTCCGAGGAGCGATCCCGCAGATGCAAGCGCGCCGATCGCGAGCCCATTCCACCCCGTGAGTACCTTCTCGTCGAGAGCCGGAGGCGTCTGGCGAGCCCGCTCGTCACGGCCGAGTGCGTAGTAGCCGCCCTCGACTCGCTCGCCGTCGACAGTGCTCTCACTGTCCTGCGCCGAGGCGAATGCACCGTCTGGCACTCGGAGTACATCGAGCAGGAAGCCCGCGATGCCAGCAGCGGTGGCTTCGTCGCCGACGCGGGCGTAGCAGGCAAGCAGCAGGGCGTTGTCGTAGAGCATGCGCTCGTAGTGCGGTTCGCTCCAGTCGCGACGGGTCGCGTAACGGAAGAACCCGCCCTCGACCGGGTCGCGAAGATCGGATGCCGCCATGACAGCGAGCGTGCGTCGGGCAAGCGAACCCGCGGCGGCATCGCCCGCATCCTCACGATCGAGCAGGAAGCCGATGACCGTCGCGACCGGAAACTTGGGTGCACCCCCGAATCCGCCGTACTCGGTGTCTTCGTATTGGACGAGCTCGCTCACGACCGCATCGAAGTCGGTAGCCGTCGGAAGCGGACCGGCGGAGGCAACCGTTGGCCGCGCCAGGGCTTCGGCGAGCGTCGCGGCCGAGGTCTCGACTTCGTTGCGATGGGTCTGCCACGCCTCGAGCACGGCGCCGAGCACCTGCCGGAACGACGCCCGATCTTCGATCGCGACAGGAGGGAAGTATGTGCCAGCGAAGAACGCGCGCCCGGTCGGCGTCGCGAACACCGTCAGCGGCCAGCCGAGCTGGTCTGTAAAAGCACCGGCGGCGGCAAGATAGCTGGAGTCGACATCCGGATGTTCTTCGCGGTCGACCTTGATGCTCACGAAATTCGCGTTCAGGTACTCGGCCAGCGCCGGATCGCTGAAGCTCTCGCGCGCCATCACGTGGCACCAGCGGCAGGTCGCGTAGCCGATCGACACGAGCACCGGGACATCGCGCCGAACCGCCTCGGCGAACGCGTCAGCGCCCCACGGAAACCAGTCGACGGGATTGTCGGCGTGGGAGCGCAGGTAGGGGCTGACGGCGTCTGCGAGGCGGTTCGGCACGAGCTTGATCGAGCCGCGCTAGTTGACGTCGGCCGGGTGGCCGCCGACGCGACGGTTCTCGTCGAGCCCGTCGATCGCGGCCTTTTCTGCCGCACTCAACTCGAACCCGAAGATGTCGAAGTTCTCTGCCATCCGCTCCTTGGAGTTCGACTTCGGGATGACGATGTTGCCGGTCTCGATGTGCCAGCGGAGCACGACCTGTGCAGGCGTCACCCCATGGGCCGCCGCGGCATCCTGGATGGGCGCGAGACCGAACAGGTCGTACTTGCCCTGCCCGAGTGGACCCCACGCCTCGGTCTTGATGTCGTGGGCGGCCTGGAATTCGCGCTGGTCGCGCTGCTGGAAGATCGGGTGCAGCTCGATCTGGTTGACGGCGGGAACGACTGTCGTCTCGGTGAGGAGCTTCTCGAGGTGCGGCACAAGGAAGTTGCTGACGCCGATCGCCTTTGCGCGACCGTCGTCCGCGAACCCCTCGAACTCGCGCCAGGTGTCGACGTAGAGGTCGTTGGCTGGCATCGGCCAGTGGATCAGGTAGAGGTCGAGGTAGTCGAGGCCGAGCATGTCCAGGCTGCGCGCGAACGCCCCGGCGGCATCCTGCTCCTTGTGGTGGTCGTTGCGCAGCTTGGTGGTGATGAACAGCTCTTCGCGCGGGATGCCGGACGCCCTAATGGCCGCACCGACCTGCTCTTCGTTGTCGTATCCGGTGGCGGTGTCGATGTGGCGGTAGCCGACCGCGAGCGCGTCTTCGACCACGCGCTGGGTCTCGGCCGGGTCGACCTTGAATACGCCGAAACCGAGCTGCGGGATGCTCGTGCCTGAGTTGAGGAGAACGTTGGGAACTGAATTGGTCATGTCTTCTATCCAACACCGCCGAGCGCACTCCCGGTCGTCTCGCAATAAACCGCAACGCGAATTTGTTGTGTTGGAGGCGGAATCGACAATGGAGAGACAATGACTGGGGCACCGACAGCAGAAGCAGTGGATCGCGCACGCGCGACTCGCGACAATTGGCGCGCGGGCAGGCTGGAGGCCCTCGTCGCCCCGCAGGGCAACCTCGCCCTGATCGAAACCCGTTGGCTACCATCCGGCGTCGAGTTGAGCGACGAGGATGCCCTGGCCGGCCAGCCCTCGACCGTCGCCGTCACCCGGCTCCAGCGCGCCAATCTCGACACCGGTGAACCGGAGTACGGCATCCGGCTGTGGGACGCAGCGAGCCCGGCCATCGCGAACTTCGACACCGTGAGCGTCTTCGACTTCACCCCGGAATGGGTGATCGAAGCCAATTACACGCCTGTCGCGAACGATCGCACGATACCGTTCGAGCACATCCGCGACAACGGCGGCTCGCGCGATCTCGTTGTCCCGGGCGATATCACCTTCACCCGCGATGGCCGCGACTATCGACTCTCCGCTTTCGATGACGGCGGCGTCCTGTTGTTGGTTTTCGGTGACCCGACGAACGGACGTGCGGCTGACGACGGCGGCACCTATGCGTCCGGCCGCTTCCTGTTCGTCGAAAGGCCGTCGACCGGCGACGCGTTCGATGCTGCCGGCCCCGTCATCCTCGACTTCAACAAGGCGTTCGTACCCCCGTGCGGTTTCTCGATCCAGTACAACTGCCCGCTCGCGCCGGCCCAGAACCGATTCCCCGATGATGTGGAT
Source organism: Galbitalea sp. (assembly GCA_036499165.1). Classification (GTDB taxonomy): domain Bacteria; phylum Actinomycetota; class Actinomycetes; order Actinomycetales; family Microbacteriaceae; genus Galbitalea. The sequence continues at coordinate 8,362 of DASYEE010000142.1, forward strand.
GCCGGTGAACGACTCGTCGAATTCAACCCTGGATACGACCTGCACTAATCGCACCACCTCCACAGCCCGCCTCACCCACAGCACCCCAGGAGTTCACGTGAAATCCCGTATCAGCCTGCTCGTTGGCATCGCCGCCGTTGCGGCGATTGCCCTGTCAGCCTGCTCGTCGTCCGGTGGAACATCCACCTCGTCCGGCAGCGCGGGCGCAACCATCAACATCGGCTCGGTGTACGAGCCACAGAACCTCGACAACACTGCAGGCGGCGGCCAGGGCGTGACGGAAGCGCTCAACGGCAACGTCTACGAGGGCCTCTTCAAGCTCGGCGACGACGGCTCTGTGACGAAGTTGCTCGACAAGAGCTACACGGTCTCGCCTGACGGCCTCACGTACACGTTCACCCTCCGCAGCGGCGTGAAGTTCCACTCCGGCGCGAAGCTCACCTCTGCCGACGTCAAGTACAGCATCGACAAGGTGACCGCTGCCTCGTCGCAATCCGCTCGCAAGAGCGACTTCGCGGTCGTGAAGAACATCGCGACGCCGAACGACACGACCGTGGTGATCACCCTCTCGTCGAAGTCGATCTCGTTCGTCTACAACCTCAGCTACATCTGGATCATCGACCACAGCGCGAAGAACCTGAAGACGAGCGAAGACGGAACCGGTCCGTACGAGCTCGACACCTGGAAGCACGGCTCGTCGCTCAGCCTCAAGCGTTTCGCCGGCTACTGGGGAACGCCCGCGAAGAACAAGGAGGTCGTGTTCACCTACTACAAGGACGCGACGGCCCTGAACAACGCGCTCCTGACCGGAGCCGTGGATGTCGTGACGAGCGAACAGAGCCCGGATGCGCTCAAGCAGTTCACGAGCAACGCCGACTTCAAGATCAACAACGGCCACTCGACGACCAAGCTGCTGCTCGCATTCAACGACAAGAAGGCACCGTTCAACAACGTGCTGGTTCGCAAGGCCGTCACCTCGGCGATCGATGACAAGAAGCTGCTCTCCTCCATCTGGGGGCCATACGGCACGGTGACCGGTTCGATGGTTCCGCCGACTGACCCGTGGTACGAGAACCTCACCAAGGTGAACCCCTACGACCCGACTCTCGCGAAGCAGGAGCTGGCCCAGGCCGGTCTTGCCAAGGGCTTCACGTTCACGCTCGACACCCCGAACTACGACCCGCACCCCGCGGCGGCGCAGTTCATCAAGGCGGCACTTGCCAAGGTCGGAATCACGGTCAACATCAACATCATCACGCCTGACCAGTGGTACACGAAGATCTACCAGAACCACGATTTCGTCGCGACCATGCAGGAGCACGTCAACGACCGCGATGTGGTGTTCTACGGCAATCCAGACTTCTACTGGGGCTACAACAACCCGAAGGTGACCGACCTGATCAACCAGGCCGAGCAGTCTGCAACGACAGCAGAACAGACCGAAAAGCTCAAGGAGGCGAACGCCCAGATCGTGGCGGACGCCGCGAGCGACTGGCTCTACCTCTACCCGCAGATCGTCGTCGCATCCACGAAACTCAGCGGTTACCCACTGAACGGGCTGAACTCGCAGTTCTACGCCTACGACATCGTCAAGAAGGGCTAGTAGTCCGCGCCATCGCAAAGTCGGAACTTTCGGCGACACGCCAGCTGCTGCACGTGCGGATGCGGCGTGTTCGGCCAAGTTCCGACTTTGCGAGGGTAGGGAGCGGTCGGTTTGACACCTCCCTGGGGACACTAACCTTGGATCGTCATGGGCATCTACCTGCTGCGGAGACTGGTCTTCCTGGTCATCTCGCTGTTCCTCGCGAGTGCTGTTCTCTTCGCGCTCCTGCGACTGCTGCCCGGCGACCCGGCCAACGCGCTGCTCTCCGTCGGCGCAACCCACGAACAGGTGCTCGCCGCCAGGCATGCCATCGGATCTGACCTGCCCCTCGGCGAACAGTTCGTGAACTGGATCGGCCAGATGCTCACGTTCAACCTCGGTACATCCTTCATCAGCGGGTTCCCGGTCGGGCCGGATATCGCATCGAGGCTCGTCGTCACAGTGCCGCTGACACTCATCTCGTTCGTCCTTGCAGTCATCATCGCTGTTCCGGTCGGCTTCGTCGCGGCCCGCCGCGCGAACCGCTGGTACGGAATCGCGCTCTCTGCCATCTCGCAGCTCGGCATTGCCGTCCCCGTCTTCTGGGTCGGCGTTTTGCTGATCGAGGCGTTCTCGCTCTCGTGGCGCATCCTGCCTGCCGGCGGCTTTCCGCAGGATGACTGGGCGGACCCCCTTGACGCCCTGCGGTCGCTGACGCTGCCGGTCATCACCATCGCGATCGTGATGTCGTCATCGATCACGCGATACGTGCGCTCCGCGACCCTCGATGTCCTCAGCAGCGACTACCTGCGCACGGCGCGCTCGCTTGGTGCGAGCTTCCGCGGTGCGATGTGGCACCACGGAATCCGCAACGCCGCAGTTCCTGTCGTCTCGATCCTCGGCATCGAGCTCGCGACGACATTCCTCGGCGCTGTCGTCGTCGAGAGCGTGTTCAATCTCCCGGGCCTCGGCAGCATGCTGCTCACGGCGATCTCCCAGCACGACTATCCGGACCTCCAGGGCGTGCTGTTCGTCAGCACGTTCATCGTTCTCATCGTCGGGTTCATCGCCGACTTCGTGCAGCGCCTGATCGATCCGCGCCTGCGCGGAAGCGTCTCCGGCAACAGCCTTTCTGCTCGGCGGAGGATGCCAGCATGAGTTCCATCGTCGCTCTCACCCAGGAGGCCACCGCGCCGGTCGCGCGCAGGCGTCGCCGATCCATCACGCTCATTGCGGGAAGCATCTGCGTCGGGCTCATCGTTGCCATCGCGCTGGTGTCGTTCTTCTACCTGCCGTACAGCACGGGTGACACGAGCGGCGGTCGGCTGTCCGGGCCGAGCCTCGCGCACTGGGCAGGAACAGACGAACTGGGCCGTGACCTCCTGACCCAGCTCATGATCGGGGCACGCATCGCGCTCGCCGCCGGCGGCGGCTCGGTCATCATCGGGGGCGTCCTCGGGATCCTGATCGGGCTCGGAACCGCCTTTGCAACGCGCTGGCTGGACGACACTCTGTCGGCGATCCTCGACATCCTGATCGCCTTTCCCACACTGCTGCTCGCGATGCTCGTGATCGCCGCCGAAGGCGAGTCGCTGGTTTCGGCGATCATCGCGATCGGCCTGGCGATGAGCGCGATTGTGGCGCGGCTTGTGCGGATCCTCACCAAGCGCGTGCTCGCACAGGACTACATCACCGCCTCGCGCACCTCCGGCACTCGCTGGATCGGCGTGATCGGGCTGCATATCCTGCCGAACATCTGGCCGACAGTGCTCGTGAACCTCGCCCTGCAGTTCGGTCTTGCAGTGCTCGCCGAGGCGAGCCTGTCGTACCTCGGGCTCGGCGCTCCACCACCGAATGCGTCGTGGGGCGAGCTGCTGCAGGAGGCGCAGGGAACCGTCTACACGGCTCCCGTCGGTGCTATCGCACCCGGTGTGCTGCTCGTGATTCTCGTGATCGGCATGAACCTGCTGGCCGACGGGCTGCGTGACATCGGCGACCCGACCAGGCGGAGTCGCTCGTGAGCGCAGGCGGCCTGGTCGTCGACGGCCTCACAATCTCTGCTGGCAGCGGCGCACGGCTGCTGTCGGATCTCTCGTTCGCGATCGAACCCGGTTCGAGGCTCGGCCTGATCGGTGAATCCGGTAGCGGAAAGTCGCTCACGGCACTCGCGATCATCGGCCTCCTGCCTGAGGGACTCACCGCGAGCGGGAGCGTGCGGCTCGCCAGCCACGAAATCGTCGGTGCGCCGGAGCGCGAGCTGAACGGGGTCAGAGGCAGGGATGTCGCAGTCGTCTTCCAGGAGCCGCTCACCGCCCTCGACCCGCTGATGACGATCGGCAGGCAGCTCGTCGAGCCGCTGCGCCGCCGCGCAATAGCCGACGGCGAACCCCTCAGTCGGCGGGAGGCAGCACTGGCGGTCAGCGACCGCCTCGCCGAGGTGCGCCTGCCCGATCCGGATCGCATCGCGGGCGCATACCCGTGGGAGATCTCGGGCGGCCAGCGCCAACGGGCAGCCCTGGCGATCGCGCTAGCGGGCCGTCCCCGCCTCCTCATCGCCGACGAGCCGACGACCGCACTGGATGTGACCGTGCAGTCTGACGTGCTCGACCTGCTCGATCGCCTGGTCGACGAACGCGGGATGTCGCTGCTCTTCATCAGCCACGACCTGGCTGTCGTCGCCCGCGTCGCACCTCGAGTCGTCGTGCTCGAGCGCGGTATCGCGGTTGAATCAGGCGAGCTGCGTGACCTTCTTACGCACCCCGCGCATGCGTACACCCGCGAATTCGTCGCGAGCGCCCGGGAGCTCGACGCCGCTCTCGACTGGGGTGTACCCCAATGACGACCCTCCTTGAGGCACAAGACGTCACCTTCGCGTACCGTCGTGGGCAGCCCGTACTGCGCGATGTGTCGTTCGCGATGGAAGCAGGCACGAATCTCGGCCTGGTCGGCGAATCTGGTGCGGGCAAGACGACCCTGCTGCGCATCCTGCTCGGGCTTGCCGTGCCCACGTCCGGGCGAATTCTCTCAAACGAAACGCCGTTCGACGCCCGCGACCGGGCGCAGTTGCGGGCTTATCGCCGGGTGACGCAGACAATGTTCCAGGATCCGTATTCGTCGCTCGACCCGCGGCAGACGATCGGCCGGATCGTTGCGGAGCCGCTCAGGTCGCTCGGTATTACCCGCGACGCCGGCGAGCTTCGGGTGCGCGTTGCAGAGGCTCTTCGCTCAGTGGGCCTGCCCGACGACATCGCAGACCGCTACCCGCACGAGTTCTCCGGCGGCCAGCGCCAGCGCATCGCGATCGCGAGAGCCATCGCGCCCCGCCCGAAGGTGCTTCTCGCCGACGAACCGGTCAGCGCGCTCGATGTCACGACGCGGATCAGGGTGATCGACTTGCTGGCAGAGCTCGGGCGCGGCGAGGGCGGCGATTATCGGACGGCTGTCGTGCTGGTCTCTCACGACCTCGGAGCAGTCGCGGCCCTCTGTGATCGCGTGGTCATCCTCGATCGGGGCACCATCGTCGAACAGGGCGGCACTCGCGATGTCCTGCGCGACCCCCAGGACGCATACACGCGACGGCTGCTCGCCAGTGTGCCCCGCCTGCCCCGGCTCGACTGACCGCCCACTCCAGCTCAGCCCGCCCAGGGCCGCGCCTTCGCGAAGTCGTCATCGAATGTCGTGCGCACGGCAGCGAGAATGCCCGGGCTCTCGGGCTCGGTCAGCTCTAGGCTCAGCTCGCGGTTGAACGAAAGCGAACTGTACGAGGCATTCTGTGATCCCAGCAGCATCTTCGCTGTCGACCCGCCAGAGTCGATGAGCAGCAGCTTCTCGTGCATGTAGAACCCGGTGGGGGTGTCTGGCAGCACTCGCACAGCGCACCCCGCGCGACTCACGACCCCGAAGGCCTTCTGCCAGTCCGGCTCGTCCATCATCACCACCTCGCAGCGAACGCCTCGCTGTGCGTCGTCTGCCAG
>DASYEE010000143.1:0-87648 GCA_036499165.1 Galbitalea sp.
GTGCCTCTCGGCGAGCTCGCGCAGCTTCTCAGTGCTGCGGCCGACAAGCATCGGCTCGACCTGCACCTTCGTTCCGTCGCTCAGCGTGACGCCGCGCTGCTCCCGGATCGCGAGGATCGACCGCAGCAGGTGTTGCCGGTAGCCCATGCGCCCCGAGACGCCGTTCATGATGATGCCGATGCTGCGCTGGGGCACGCGTGTCCTCCTCGTTGAGCGATGGATGCCCGTCAGGCCGCGCAGTTTCAGCGTCGCGGAAAGGGCTTTCCCAACTATAGGCGCAGCGCGGCGCGATTCGCAATATGGGCCAATGCGGACAACCTGCCCCCTGCTCCGATGGCCCACATTGCCCGCAGCGGCCATGTCGCGCGGATCGATCGGTGAGGGGCAGCTAATCGCCCTTCCCGGGAGAGTTTTAGGGCGATTAGGCGCCCCTCACCGGAGCGAATGGGGCAACCCCGGGGTGCTTGCGGGCGGGGAAACTTGCGGGCGCAGAAACTAGCGGGCGGGGGAGCTGCCGCGCAGCACGACCTCGGTCGCGACATCCACTACAGCGTGCTTCTTCCCCGGTGCAGACAGCGCCAGCTCGATCGCGCGCTCGCCAGCGGCCTCCAAGGGGACTCGCACGGTCGTGAGCGCAGGGTACGCATCCTGCGCAGAGGGGATGTCGTCAAAGCCGACAACAGCAACCTGCGACGGCACAGAAATGCCGCGCTCTCGCAGCGCCGTCATCGCCCCGATCGCCATCACGTCGGTAACCGCGAACACGATCTCGAGCCCGCCGACCCCGCCGACCCCGTCGACCCCGTCGACCCCGTCGAGCCCGCGAACGCCAGTGCCCGCGACTCCGCCGCCATCGATCACCCGGTTCATGGCGGCATACCCACCGTCACGCGTGAACTCGCCATCCTGCACGACGACCGGCGAGATCCCGTCGGCGGCAAGTCGCGCAGTGAATGCCTCGGACCGGTCCCGTGCCGTCAGCAGGTTCGCCGGCCCGGACAGGATCCCGAACCTGGTGTATCCGAGACCCAGCAGCTCCCCAGCGAGTTGGCTCGCCCCCGCACGATTGTCGACCATGACGGTGTCGAACGGCAGCTCGTCCTGGCTGATCACGACGACGCGACCGCCGGACTGCGAGAACGCGGTCAGCTCCGCCACGAGCGCGTCGCGCGTCGGGTCGTCGACGAAACGGCTGCCCGCGATCACGATGATCTGCGGCCGCTGCCCGCGCATCACCCGCACCAGCTGGATCTCCCTGTCGGCATCCCTGTCGGTCGCGGCCATCGTGACCATCAGGCCCTGGGCGGCGGATGCTCGGACGACCCCCGCCGCAATCGAAGAAAAGTATGGGTCGGCGACATCGCTGACGAGCAGGGCCACCGTGCTGGATGCGCCGCGAGCGACCGCCTGGGCAGACAGGTTCGGCGTGTATCCGAGCTTCTCGGCTGCGGCCAGGACGCGCACACGATACGACTCGTTGACCTTGCGTTCGCTGCCGTTCAGCGATCGGGATGCCGTCGCGAGCGAAACACCGGCGGCCTGGGCGACGTCGTACAGGGTTGGATTGCCCGTTTTGTCTGCCACGTGGCGAGCATAGCGGGCGGCTGATGGGTGGTATGAAGGACGTTGACAGGATGCACGAAGAATGGACCCAGGTGACACTGACACACGACAGCACCGGGGCACCTATCCAGGCCAGCTACCCCGAACCGTTGTGGATCCAGGCCGTTCATCTCATCCGCGCCCAGATCGACAACGGCACCCTGAAGCCGGGCATGCGGCTCGCGCCGGAGCGTGAGCTCTGCCAGCAGCTCGGAATCTCGCGCGTCACGCTCCGCAAGGCGCTCGGCAAACTGGTGGAGGATGGCGTCCTGAGCGCATCCCACGGCCGCGGCTGGTACGTCTCGAAGGGCGCGAAGGCGGCGGGCAAGGAGTGGCCGAACAGCCTCGAATCCTTTAGCGAGACGGCACACAGGATGGGGCTGACGCCGACATCCACGCTGCTGCGCGCGGAGCAGGTGGGCGCCAGCCTCGACGAGGCTGAGCTGCTGTTGATCGCTCCGGGCACACCGCTCTTCCATCTCGAGCGGGTGCGCCTGCTCGACGATGTGCCGATCGCGCTCGATGCGACATCCATTCTGGCGACGCAATTGGGCGACATCGATGGCGTCGATTTCACGACGGCGTCGCTCTACGAGCTGCTGCGCGACCGCGGGATCGAGCCGGTGCGGGCGGATGCGACGATCGAGGCCAAGTCAGCGTCGGCGCACGAGGCGGAGCTGCTGCTGCTCGAGGCGGGCAAACCGCTCCTCGTCATGCGCCAGATCGCGTTCGACGAACTCGAGCGGCCGCTGTTCACGTCGACGATTCGCTACGTCGGCGACCGGTATCGCCTGAAGACGTTCTTCGCACGGTCCGGATCGCCCGCACGCCCGGCAGACGAGTCGCGCATCATCCGCCCCCGCGGTTAGCTCCGGGGTGGTCTCGATAACGCCGGACTCCGTCGCGGCTACTCGACCGGCGGATTGACTCCGTCGCGGCTACTCGACCGGCTGATTGACGCGGTCGGCTACTCGACCGGCGGATTGACTCGGTCGCGGCTACTCGACCGGCGGCGTCAGCCGATCATGAGAGCCGACTTCACGAAGTCGGGGCTGCGGGACTCCATCAGCCGGTACGCGGCATCCACCTCGGCCAGCCCGAAGCGGTGGGTGATCAGCGGGGCGTAGCTCACGCGGTGGTCGGCGATGAGCGCGAGCGCGTCACTCATGGCCGCGATCAGCCGCGGGCGTTCGGGGCAGAACCCGTTCACGACGGTCGCGGCCTTGTACCAGAGTCCCATGTCGAACAGGGCGGTTCCTGCGTGGTGGTACCCGACAACGCACAGGGTTCCGAATGGGCGCACGAGCAGTCCGGCGGTGGTGAGCCCGGGAGTGACGCCCGTGGCCTCGAGCACGATGTCCATCCGGCTCTCGCCCGCACGCCCGACATCCGCCCGATACTGCTCCGGTATCTCGTCAGGGTGAAAGGCGAGGTCTGCGCCGAGTTGGATTGCCCGTGCCCGCGCAGCTTCGCTCGGGTCGACGCCGATCAGGATGCCCGGAGCCCGCGTCTTAGCCAGCTGAACGAGCCCGAGCCCCATGAACCCGAGCCCGACCACGGCGATTCGGTCGCCCGCCTTCGGCCTCGTTCGGGCGAGCGCCTCCTCGAGGTCGGCGATGGGTTCACCGATCGCGAGTTCGGGGGCGATCCCGTGCGGAACGGGCAGGATGCTCGCCGCCTCCATTGCCGCGACGGTCGCGAAGCCGCCACCGCCGAGGCCCGTCACCAGGTCACCCGGGTTCCACCCGAGGCCGGGGGCTCCGACGGAGCGAACGCGCCCGACGATCTCGTGGCCGAGGCGGATCGGATCGGCGCCGTCGGTCGGGCCGGTGCGCCACGGCGTCAGGTCTGAGGTGCAGACGCCGCAGGCGATCACGTCGACGACCACTTCGTGCGGTGCGGCGACGGGGTCGGCGACTTCGACGATCTCGGAGGTTTTGGGGGCGATGACCTGGCTGACGAGCACGACTCTCCTTGGGGTAGGCAGTGGATGCCTTGCCAGCGCGCGGCGCGGATGGCGGCGCGGATGGCGGCTGTGGCCAGTGTAGTCGCGGGTATACAAAGTGGTACAGCGTGGAATATAACTCGGTTTAGTTTTTTACCCACAAAATGCCCGGTTAGAGCGCAATTCACGTGTTTCAGGCCTGTTTCGCCCCCGTAAACAGCGAATTCAGGTGTTGCTCACCTGAATACCTCGGCCTACACTGGCCCAAAGTGGTATGCATGTGGAATACATGCCACGCCGATCGAGGGAGATTCGTGGATTCGTTGAAGGCCGCCGTTATCGCTGCAGGTTCGCAGGGTCGGGTTCATGCCGCGGGGTACCGCGCGAACCCCGGTACCACCCTTGTGGCGGTCGCGGACGTCTCCCGCGAGGCGGCCGAGGAGTTGGCAGCGGATCTCGAGATTCCTCAGGTCTTCACCGACTACGAAGAGCTGCTGAGAGTCTCGAAGCCGGACATTGTCAGCATCTGCACCCCTCCGGCCAGCCACCTCGCGATCGTGCGGTCCGCCGTCGCGGCGGGGGTGCGTGCGATCCACTGTGAGAAGCCGATCGCGCTGTCCTACGGAGACGCGCTCGACATGGTGGCGCTCGCTGAAGACGCGGACGTGCAGCTGACCTTCAACCTGCAGCGCCGGTTCGAGCCGGTGCATCTGTTCGCGCGGAATCGCCTGCGGGCCGGCGCGATCGGCGAAATCGTGAGCGTGGAGGGCTACTGCCCGAACCTGCCGGACTGGGGAACCCACATCTTCGACCTTGTGCTCTTCTACCTCGACGACGAGAGCCCGGAATGGGTGCTCGGCCAGATCGATGTCTCGACCAACCGCTACGTGTACAACGCGTTCGCCGAAACCTCGTCCGTGACCCTCGTGAAGTGGGCGAGCGGAGTCAACGCCACCGTGTTCACCGGCCGCGAGCCGCAGACCCCGATCCTCAACCTGGCGAACAACACCGGCATCATCATCCAGGGCACAAAGGGCCGGATCGAGTCGCGCGGAGCTCGGGCAGACGTCTTTCGCTTCGGTGAACCGACTGAGACCTTCGATTCGCCGTTCGAGCGTGACTCGTCGAGGTGGGAGCGCGGCGTCGACCCCGCCATCGTGGCCGCAACAGCGGATGCGATCGCGGATGCCGTGAACGCCCTCGAGAGCGGCAGCGAGCCAGCCCTCGGCGCGCGTCACGGCCTGGCCGGCGCTGAACTCATCTTCGCGACCTACGAGAGCAGCCGCATCCGGGGTCGCGTCACGCTTCCGCTCGAGACCCGCGACAACGCCCTGCTGGCAGGGCTCGATGCCGGCTACTGGAGCCCGGTCGGCGAGCAGAGGTCGACATACTGACCATGACGACGAGAACCCCTACCCCCACCCGTCGCGCGACCGTAGTGATCGCGGGCGACGACGTCTACGAAGACCTCTTCGGTGTCGCGGGCGCGCTGCAATCGCTGCTGGTCGCCGAGGGTTTTGCGGCCAGGGTCGCGATGGGCCTCGGCAGATTCGCGTCTCCCGGGACGACGGCCGGCGACGACCTCGTCGTCATCTGCTCGGCCGTCGGCGAATTCACCGCCGCGGCACAGCGCGGTCTGACGACATCGGTGCGCAACGGCCTCGGAGCGATCTTCATCCACGCGACCGCGGTGCTGGACGAGCAGGATGACGCAGAAGCCGTCGCCCTCGTCGGCGCCCGCTACGAGAGCCACGGTCCGCACCCCCATCACAGCCGGTTTCGCGTGGAGCTTGACGGAGCGCATCCGATCTCAGCCGGCATCCTGCCATTCGAGATCGACCACGAGCACTACCGGCTCCGGGTCGCGCCGGAGGCGGCTCCCGTCGCGTGGCGAGACGCAGAGCATGGCCGGGAGCCGCTCCTCACCGCCCGCGAGCTGGGAGCCGGGCGAGTCTGCTACCTGCAGCTCGGGCACGACGCCAGGGCGTTCGCCGAGCCCGAAGTAGCAACACTGTTCCGCCGCGCCGCCGATTGGGCGAGCGGCACATCCACCGAAATGAGGCGCTCCGCATGAGCCCGACTCCCGCGAAAGAGAGCTGAGCCCGATGCGCGTCGTGCTTCGCAAGGCCGTGTTCTACCTGTTGACAGCGTGGGCCGCGATCAGCATCAACTTCCTGATCCCGCGGCTCGCGCCGGGTAACCCCGCTGACAATCTCATCCAGCAGTTCCACGGCAAGCTCGGTGCCAGCGCTATCAAGGCGTTGCGAGTGTTGTTCGGCCAGCCGCACGAGAACCTCTGGCAGCAGTACCTCGACTACTGGCACCAGGTGCTCACTGGCAACTTCGGGTTGTCGTTCGCCTACTTCCCATCCAAGGTCAGTGACGTTCTGGTTTCCACCCTCCCGTGGACCTTCATCCTCATCACGGTCTGCACGATCATCGCCTTCGTCGTCGGGACACTGCTCGGCACGGTCGCCGGCTGGCGCCGCGGCACCTGGCTCGATTCGCTCGTGCCGGTCACGACATTCTTTTCGTCGATTCCGTACTTCTGGTTCGCGCTGCTGATGGTCGTGATCTTCGCCAACATCCTCCGCTGGTTCCCGATCGCCGGCGGATACTCGGTCGACGAGACGATCGGTTGGAACTGGGGGTTCATCTCGAGCGCCGCCTACTACGCGATCCTTCCCGCGGTCACGATCATCGTTGCCTCGATCGGGGGCTGGCTGCTCGGGATGCGCAACATGATGGTTACCACCCTCAGTGAGGACTACGTGCGTCTCGCGGAGGCGAAGGGCCTCAGCCGCCGCCGGGTGATGGTCACGTACGCTGCCCGCAACGCCGTCCTGCCCTCGTTTGCCGGCTTCGCGATGTCGATCGGCTTCGTCGTCGGCGGCTCGATCGTGACCGAGATCGTCTTCAACTATCCCGGCATCGGCGTGGTGCTCTTCCACGCGGCGCAGGCAGCCGACTACCCCCTGATGTCCGCCATCTTCCTCGTCATCACCTTCATGGTGCTGGTGGCGAACCTGCTGGCGGACATCGCGTACGCATTCCTCGACCCACGCACCAGGGAGAGCTGATCCATGGCTATTGCAACAGCGACCGTCGTCGAGGCGGAGGCGGGCGGCGAATCCGTTCGTGGAGCACGTTTCGCGTGGCTGCGGAGTCTCCGTTCGCCGCTGACCATCGTCGGCATCGCCCTCACGGCATTCTTCATCGTCTTCGCGATCATCGGCCCGATCGTCTCGCCGTATGACCCGTCGCAGGTCTCAACAGCCACGGATGCAGCACCGAGCTGGGGCCACTGGTTCGGGACAACGCATGTCGGGCAGGACGTGCTGTCGCAGATGCTCTACGGCACGCAGGTGTCGATCCTCGTCGGCTTCGGCTCCGGGGTGATCGCGACCGTGCTCTCGATCATCGTCGGTCTCGTCGCCGGCTATGCGCGCGGGATCGTGGATGACGTCCTCTCCCTGCTCGCGAACGTGTTCCTTGTCCTGCCGATCCTTCCGCTGACGGTCATCCTCGCTGCGCTGCTGCCGAAGTCGGGCTCGCTCGGCATCATCCTCGTCATCTCGATCACCAGCTGGGCGTGGGGCGCACGCATCCTCCGGGCGCAGACGCTGTCGCTGCGTCGGCGCGACTTCGTCGAGGCGGCCCGGGCGACGGGAGAGCGACCGGGCACGATCATCTTCCGCGACATCTTCCCCAACCAGATCGCGGTCATCGCGGCGTCCTTCCTCAGCACCGTCACGGTTGCTCTTCTGACCCAGGCGAGCCTCGCGTTCCTCGGGCTCACCGACGTCACGGAGTGGTCGTGGGGCACGATCCTCTACTGGGCGCAGTCATCGAGCGCGAGCCTCAACAACGAGTGGTGGTGGTTCGTGCCTCCGGGGCTCGCGATCGCGCTGCTGGGCACGGGCCTCTCGCTCGTCAACTTCGGCATCGACGAGTTCATCAACCCGCGTCTTCGCCAGGCGGGGATCGGCACCAAGGCGTCCCAGCGCGCGCTGGTGCGCAGCCGCCGCCTGAAGGTCTCGGGCGGTCGCGGCGCGAGGGTTGCACGACCAGTCGCCGAGGCGTACACGAACGCGAGCACCGACGTGATCCTTGACGTCCGCAACCTGGTCGTCGACTATCTCGGCGATGGGACCGTCACGCCGGCCGTCAGCGACGTGTCGTTCACGCTCCGCCGAGGCGAGGTTCTCGGAATCGCGGGCGAGTCCGGCTCCGGCAAGTCGACCCTGGCGTACGCGATCACCCGCCTGCACAAGCCGCCGGCCCAGATCACGTCGGGCCAGATCCTGTACACGAACGCGGATGGCTCTGTCACGGACATCCTCTCGCTGACGCCAGAGGAGCTGCGGAAGTTCCGCTGGGAGGAGCTGTCGATCGTCTTCCAGTCGGCGATGCACGCGCTCAACCCCGTGCTGCGAATTGGAGCCCAGATCGACGATGCGATTAGGGCGCACCGGCCGGAGATGTCCGGCCAGGCACGAAACGCTCGGGTCATCGAGCTGCTCGGACTCGTCGGAATCCAGGCCGACCGCATCGACGCGTACCCGCACGAACTGAGCGGCGGAATGCGCCAGCGCGCCATGATCGCCGTCGGTCTTGCGCTCGACCCCGAGGTCATCGTCATGGACGAGCCGACGACGGCCCTCGACGTCGTCATCCAGCGCCAGATCGTCGAAAAGATCATGGAGCTGAAGGACAAGCTCGGATTCTCCGTCATCTTCATCACCCACGACCTCTCCCTGCTGATCGAGCTCTCAGACACGATCGCGGTCATGTACGGCGGCAAGATCGTCGAATATGCAGCTGCGGATGACTTCTACCGCCACCCACAGCATCCATACAGCCGCGGTCTGCTCGCGTCGTTCCCGACGCTGAACGGGCCGAAGCGCGAGCTCACCGGCATCACCGGGGCGCCGCCCGACCTGCGGAAGCTGCCGACCGGATGCTCGTTCAACCCGCGTTGCCCGGCCGCGTTCGACAAGTGCACGGTCGTAGTGCCGCAGCTCTTCACCATTCCGCTGGCTACCGGCGGGACGGCGGAAGCCGCCTGCCTGCTGTACGAAGACGGAGCGCCGGCATCCGGCATCAGCAATGGCGGCGTCGATTCGCTCGATACGCGCGAGCCTGTGAAGGAGGCGTCATGACCGACGCACAAACCGCGAAGCCGGAACCGCTCCTCGAGGCGGTCGGAATCACGAAACACTTCCGGGCGAGCGTGAACCCGTTCAAGAAGGGAGTCGGCACGATCGTGCACGCGGTCGAGAACGTGTCGATGAAGATCTACGCAGGCCGGATCACCGCGCTCGTCGGTGAATCTGGCTCCGGCAAGTCGACCCTCGCCCGCCTGTTCGCCCAGCTCTATCCGCTCACCGGGGGCGAGGTGCGCTACCGCGGCAAAGTCGTGAAGGCGACCCGGGGGGCCGCGTTCCGTGAGCACGTGAGCAAAGTGCAGCTCATCCTGCAAGACCCGTTCGGCTCGTTCAACCCGGTCGCGACCGTCGGAGCGACCCTGCATCGGGCCGTGCGCCTGCACCAGCCGACGCTGAGCACGAGCGAGCGCGAGGAGCGAATTGCCGAGCTGCTGGCGCAGGTGAACCTCGCGCCAGCAAGACAGTTCACGCAGAAGTACCCGCACGAACTCTCCGGCGGCCAGCTGCAGCGCATCTCGATCGCGCGGGCGCTCGCCGCGAACCCGGATGTCTTCCTGGCCGACGAGCCCGTCTCGAGTCTCGATGTCTCGATCCGTCTCGGCATCCTGAACCTTCTCCGAAGGCTGACGGTCGAGCGCAACGTCGGTCTGCTGTACGTGACGCACGACATCGCATCCGCTCGTTACTTCGCGGAAGACACGGCGGTCATGTATGCGGGCGAGCTCATCGAGCAGGGGCCATCAGAAGAAGTTACCCAGCACGCGGCGCATCCGTACACGCAGCTGCTGATCGCCTCAGCGCCTGACCCGTCGCGCGACGACATCCAGTCGGTCTCCGACATCGGGCAGCCGCCGAGCCTCATCAACCCGCCGGCTGGATGCCGATTCCATCCGCGTTGCCCGTTCGCCATGGAGCGCTGCAAGACCGACGCTCCGCCGGTGTTCGAGATCTCAGAAGACCACACCGCCCGCTGCTGGCTCTACGCGGGCGACTCGGAAGCCGAGGCGAAACTCGCCGAAAACGCTTCGGCGGTGGCGCGCGTGCGTCGTCCCGCCGGAAAGGAGGACGCGCTCACCCGTGAGGCATAGTCCTTCACCGCTTCACCTCCACCGCTCTACCCCATGCACCGAATCAAAAACCAAGGAGTAATCACACAATGCGAGTGAAAAATCCCCGACTGGCCAAGAAGCTGGTCGCTGCAGTGGCAGTCGTCGGCGTCGCCGTCAGCCTTGCTGCATGCAGTCCGTCAAGTCCTGCTGCGAAAGGCAGCAGCCTGATCCTCAATGTTGCGGGCCAGTCTGACAACCTCACGCAAGTCTTCAACCCGTTCCTGCCCAACACGGCAGAGGGCCTGACCTTCGCGTCCCAGGGCCAGGGCGGCTTCATCTATGAGCCGCTCGTGCAGATCAACACGGTCGACATCGGCAAAGACATCCCCTGGCTTGCCAAGTCGTGGGTGTGGTCGAACGGTAACAAGACCCTGACGCTGAAGCTGCAGTCCGGCGTCAAGTGGAGCGACGGCAAGGCGTTCAGCGCGGATGACGTTGTCTTCACGTACAACCTGATCAAGAAGTACCCGGCGCTCAACCTGCTCGGTGTGCAGTTCGACTCGATCTCGGCGAGTGACCCGAACACGGTGGTCATGAACTTCGCCGACCCGTCGCAGACGCTGTTCACCAACATCGTCTCGGTGCCGATCGTGTCGCAGCACATCTGGTCGAAGGTCAGCGACCCGACCACCTACACCGACAAGAACCCCGTCGGCACAGGTGCCTTCGAGCTCTCGACGTTCTCGCCGCAGAGCTTCGTGCTGAAGAAGAACCCGCACTACTGGAACGGTGAGCCGAAGATCGCGGGCATCCGGTTCGTCGCATACAAAGACAACCAGAGCCAGACCGAGGCACTCGTGCAGGGCCAGGCCGACTGGGGCGGAACCTACATCGCCAATGCGAAGGCGACATACACGAGCCGCGCGAAGACGAACCACTACTGGGCGCCGATCGCCGGCGTAGACGGCATGATCCCGAACCTTACCCGGTGGCCGCTCAGCGACCTTGCGGTGCGGCAGGCGATCAGTCTCGGCGTCAACCGCACGCAGATCGGCGCGGCAAGCGACTCACCGCCCGCGACCAGCGTCACCGGTCTGCCGATGCCGTCGTACGAATCCTCGATCTCTGCGGCGCTGAAGGGCGTCAACTACACGCAGGATGTCGCGGGCGCGAAGGCGAAGCTCGAGGGCGACGGCTTCACGATGGGTAGCGACGGTTACTACACCAAGGGCGGCAAGCGGCTCGAGACCTCGATCAGCTTCCCGGCCGCGTACACCGACATCGCTGGCCGAGTGCAGGTGATGGTCTCGCAGTTCAAGGACTTCGGGATGAAGCTGGATGTCGACACCACGAGTGTCAACGACATCAACAAGATCACCGCGAACGGCAACTTCGACTCCACCCAGGGCTACCCGGTGAACTCGGCTCCACGGGCGTTCTCGTTCTACAACGACACGATCAACCCGAACCTGTACTACCCGATCGGTAAGGCCACTCCGACCTACCAGAACATCGAGCGCTTCCAGAATGCGGATGCCGCGCAGCTGTTCAAGGAGTACCCGGCGGCAACCACGGATGCCGATCGCCAGAAGATCCTCGACCAGCTGGAGAAGATCTTCGCAGACAACCTGCCGTGGATCCCGATGTTCTACTGGGGCAGCTACGGCAACTGGAGCACGGCGAAGGTGACGGGCTTCCCGACACCGTCGGACCCGTACTTCACGCCCGTCCCCAACGAGGTCGTCGCGCTGCGACTGACCCCGGTGAAGTAACCGAACACATGTAACTCCCGTGCGCGGCCGGGGCCAGGTCCCGGCCGCGCACCCCATCGACAGGAACGCAACAATGGCATCCGCGAAAGCTCCATCCGCGATGGTCGTCGTGAACGGCGACGACACGCACCACGATCTCCTCGCCGCAGCGACGGTGTTCCAGCAGCTCGGCATCGAGGCAGGCTTCGCGACGCGCAAGGCGGCGGGGATGCACCGGTTCGTCGATGCCCGCCAGGAGACGGCGGATGCTTCCGTCTACCTCTTCTACACATCCGGAGGCCTGTTCTCCACCGAGCAGCAGCAGGCCCTCAGCGACGCCGTGGCCTCGGGCAAGGGCGTCGTCGCCCTCCACGGCTCCAACATCATGGGGTGGCAGGGCGACGGGCTCGACGAGAAAGACCGCCCGCTCTACGACCTGATCGGCAATCGCTACCTCTCGCACGGTCCAGGGCACCACGAGGGCAGGCACCTCATCGAGATCGTCGCCGAGCACCCCGTCACCGCGGGTGTCGAGTCGTTCGAGCTGTTCGACGAGTACTACGAGTTCGAGCTGGCCGACGAGAACATCACGGTACTGGCCGAGCGGCACCGCGCGGATGGCGTGGTCATCCCCGTCATGTATGCGCGGGAGGTCGGGCAGGGGCGTGTCGTCTATCTTGCTCTCGGCCATGACCTGCGCGCGTGGGGCGAGCCATCCTTCCGCCAGCTGGTCACACAGGCGCTCAGCTGGGCCAGCGGGCGCGACAATGAGTGACACCGTCCGCCCCCTTGCCACTGTGCCCCTTGTCACCGCTCGCAAGCTCGCAGTGATGGCGTACTCGGTGCTCGAGCAGGCCAAGGTCGACCTCGAAGGGACTCTCGCTCGCGTCGCCGAGCTTGGCTACCTCGGGATCGAGACCTACGGGATCGTCGAGGAGTTCGGCCCAGAGCGCGTTCGCGCGGCGATCGCCGACGCCGGCCTCCAGCTCACCAGTGCGCACACGCCGTTTCCCGCCGGGGCAGAGGCGGAACGCATCCTGGATGTCGCGGAAGCCCTCGGTGCGCGCACCCTGGTCTGGAGCATGGAACGCGACGAATTCGCGAGCCCTGCCGCGATAACAGCCGGCCTCGCCAGGGTGAACGACGCGGCGGAACGTGCGGCGGAACGCGGCATGGTCATCGCGTACCACAACCATTTCGCCGAATTCAGCCAGGTCTTCGATGGACGCCAGGCCTACGACCTGCTGCTCGAGCAGCTCGACTCGCGGGTCGTCGTCGAGCTCGACGCGTACTGGGCCCAGATGGGCGGCGCTCGCCCGGCTGAAGTGCTGGAACGACTCGGGGCGCGGGCGAAGCTCATCCACATCAAGGACGGCCCGGCGATCGACTACGAGACCGACATCATGGTGCCGATCGGCGAAGGGCAGATCGACTGGGCCGAGGCGCTGACGGTGCCGGGCGAACTCGACTGGCACATCGTCGAGCTCGAGCGACTCCACGTCGATACCTTCGACGCGCTTCGTACCAGCTACGACCACCTGGTCGGGCTCGGCCTGTCCCACGGATCACGAGAGGTCGAACGATGACAAGTGCACTGTTCCTCGGCGGCGCCGGGATGATCGGTTCGGCGGCAGCGGCGGAAGCCGTCCGCGCCGGGATCGACCTCACGGTCGTGACCCGCGGAGAGCCACGGCGGCCGCTCCCGCCCGAGGTGCATCAGATCAGGGCGGATGTGCGCGACATCGACCAGCTGACGGCAGCTGTCGGCGGCCGCGAATGGGATTCCGTCGTCAACTGGGTCGGCTTCTCACCGAAAGACCAGGCCGGGCATCCAGACCTCTTCGGCGGCATCGCCGGGCAGTACGTTTTCATCAGCACGTGCTCTGTGTACGCGCGGCCCGTGCCGCAGCTGCCGATCACCGAGTCGTCGCCACTTCGGCAGCCGACGTTTTCCTACGCGCACGACAAGGTCGAGTGCGAGGTCGAGCTGTGGGATGCGTACCGTGACGGCGACTTCCCGCTGACGGTCGTGCGGCCCTTCCACACCTACGACCACTCGACGATTCCCGTGCTCTCCGGCTGGACGGCCATCGACCGGATGCGCCGGGGCGAGCCGGTCGTTGTCCACGGCGACGGGACATCCCTCTGGACTCTCATGCACTCGAGCGACTTCGCCCGCGCGTTCGTTCCGCTGCTGGGCAACGGGCACGCGATTGGCGAGGCGGTGAATGTGGTCAGCGGCGACATCACGACGTGGGACCAGATCCACCTCATGCTCGCGGCGGCGGCCGGCGTACGGCATCCGAATCTCGTCCACCGGTCGAGCGAAACCATCGCGACGCAATGG
This sequence comes from Galbitalea sp., assembly GCA_036499165.1. Lineage (GTDB taxonomy): Bacteria > Actinomycetota > Actinomycetes > Actinomycetales > Microbacteriaceae > Galbitalea. The sequence continues at coordinate 13,863 of DASYEE010000143.1, forward strand.
CCGGGCTGGGCCGAGGTGCTCGACCAGGACTTCCGTCACACCATGCTGTTCGACGCGACGAAGCTCGCGCGACTGGTTCCCGGCTTCGCGCCGCGGGTGTCGCTCGCGCAGGGGCTCCGCGAAGTCGTCGCCCACTACGAGGCGAACCCCGAGCTGCAGAAGACGGATGCCGCGCTCGCCGCCGCCTTCGATCGGCTGAGCGCATGACACAGGTGGGCACGGCGCAGGTCGGCATGACCCAGGTGGGCGCGGCACAGGTCGGCGCGGCGCAGGTCGGCACCGTGGTGGACACGCGGGGAATCCGGGCGGACTACCCCGACCCGCTGTGGATCCAGGCCGTCAATCTGATCCAGGCCGAGATCGATAGCGGCGCCCTTCCGAAGGGATCGCGCCTCCCGCCCGAACGCGAGCTCTGCCAGAGCCTCGGAATCAGCCGGGTCACGCTCCGGCGCGCGCTCGCGCAGCTCGTCGAAGATGGAGTGCTCGGGGCATCCCACGGTCGTGGCTGGTACGTGATCGCGCCCGGTGGTCGCAACAAGGAGTGGCCGAACAGCCTCGAGTCGTTCAGCGAGACAGCGGAGCGCATGGGCCTCGCTGCAGAGTCGGTCGTCCTTCGCGCCGAGATTCTGCCCGCGACCCTCGACGAGGCCGAGGAACTCGCCATTGCGCCGGCTGCGGGGCTCTTCCACCTCGAGCGCGTGCGTCTGCTCGGCGGCATCCCGATCGCCTGCGACATCACGAGGATCGCGGCATCGCTTGCTCCGGGGCTCGCTGCCCACGACTTCACGTCTGAGTCGCTCTATGCCGCGCTCGCCGAGGCCGGGGTCGAACCGACGCGCGCAGACAGCACGATCGAGGCGCGCGAGTCGGATGCCGCGACTGCCGCGCACCTCGGAGTCGACGTCGGTACCCCGCTCCTCGTCATGCACCAGCTTGCCGTCGACGCAACCGGCCGCCCCCTTTTCGTCTCCACCATCAGGTATGCCGGCGACCGCTACCGGCTGCGCACGTCGTTTGCGCGTTCCTCCTCTCTCTAACCACACGAAAGGCCTTGTTTTCATGCACACCAGCGACGAGCTCATCGTCGGAGTCGGAATCCTCGGGTCCGGTTTCATCGCGGACACCTATGCGGACGCCCTGACCGACGTCCGTAACGCGCGCCTGGTCGCGAATTTCTCGCGCGATCGGGAACGTGGCCTTGCGCTCGCGGCAAAGTGGGCACCCGGGTCGCAGGTCTACACCGACATGGCGCAGCTCTGCGCAGACGACGCGGTCGATCTCGTGGTCATCGCCCTGCCGAATGAGACCCACGTCGAGGCCGTGCGCATCGCCGCCGCGGCGGGCAAGGGCATCGTCTGCACGAAGCCGCTCGCGCGGACGGGAGCGGAAGCGGCCGAGATCCTCAGACTCGCGACCGAAGCCGACGTCTGGCACGGCTACGCAGAAAGCTCGGTGTTCTCGCCCAACATTGCGAAGGCGCACGAGATGGTGGCGGCTGGCGCGATCGGCGAGGTGCTCACGATGCGCGCGCGTGAGGCGCATTCCGGACCGCACGCCCCGCACTTCTGGGATGCGGAGACGGCTGGCGGAGGCGCGCTTCTCGACATGGGCTGCCACACGATCGAGTCGGCTCGGCACTTCTTCGGTAAGGACAACCCCGTTACCGAGGTCTTTGCCTGGAGCGCGACCATGGTGCACGGAGACAAGACGACGGGGGAGGACACGGCGATAGCGCTGCTGAAGTTCGCTGGCGGGCAGCTGGCGACGGTCGAATCATCCTGGATCGAGAAGGGCGGCATGCAGCTGCGTCACGAATTCGTCGGCACCGCAGGCCGCCTCGTGACCGACACATCGTCGACGCCCGTGTGGGGCTTCATCGAAAACCCCGCCGGGTACCTCGTGGAGAAGGCGGATTCCGAGACCGGTTGGGTGTACCCCGTCCCCGAGGAGGCCCGCGCATACGGGTTCAGCCAAGAGATGCGGCACTTCGTCGACAGTTTCGTCGCGGGAGTCGCCCCGATCGAGACGTTCGATGACGGGCTCGTCGTCAACACGATCCTCGACGCCTGCTACCGCTCGATGCGCACCGGCGTCTGGGAGAAGGTCCCCGCATGACCACCCTCCTCGCCTCATCTCCAAGCCCCGGAAGAAATCACATCAGACACCGCGCTATAGCGGTGACTCTCATGTCGTTTCTTCCGGCGCTTGAGGGAATCTTTGTGCTGTAGTGGACTGTAATTGGTATACAGTGGTTTGGCGCGGCGAGATTGCCGAACGGGCCCGTCAGTGAAAGGCGTAATCGCATGAGTGTCGACACATTCCCCACCACGGCCGCCGCAGCACTGGCCTCGCTCACCGAGGCCGAGATCGCGGCATCCCGCGCCGTTCTCGTCGAGGCCGGGCTGGTCGGTACGAACACGCACGTTTCGTACTTCGGGCTTGACGAGCAGGACAAGCGTGAGCTCGCGGCGGGCGCCATCTCCGCTCGCCGGTTCCGCGCAATGCTCGTCGACATGGCGACGGGCGAATCGCACGATGTCGTCGTGTCGCCCAGCGATGGGCGCGTGGTGAGCGACCGCCTGCTCGACCCCGCAGTGGATGGCCACGTTCCCGTCGTCCTGCTCGAGTTCGGCCTGGTCGAAGAGGTCGTCCACAAAGACGAGCGCTGGCTGGCCGCGATGGCCAAGCGCGGCCTGACCGACCTCAGCACCCTGCGGGTCAACCCGCTGTCTGCGCAGGTACCGCAGAACGACAATGAGCGCGGCCGCCGAATCCAGCGCTGCTTCACCTTTGTGCAGAAGACCCCGGATGACCTGGGCTGGGCGCATCCGGTCGACGGTGTCACGGCGATCGTCGACGTCGTCACCGGCGAGGTGCTCGACGTCATCGACTACATCGACCTCCCCGTCCCCCAGGAGGACGGCAACTATCACGACCCGGCCTGGGTCGCGCAGCCGCCGCGTGCAGGACTGAAGCCCATCGAGATCACGCAGCCGGAGGGCCCGAGCTTCACCATCGACGACGACGGAGTGCTCTCGTGGGCCGGCTGGAAGTTGCAGGTCAGCTTCGACCAGCGTGAGGGACTTGTCATCCACAACGTGTCGATCAACGACGCGGGCACCCAGCGTGACGTGCTCGCCCGCGCCTCCATCGCGGAGATGGTCGTGCCGTACGGCGACCCGAGCGAGCAGCGCTGGTTCCAGAACTTCTTCGACTGCGGCGAGTACCTGCTCGGCGGCTTCGCCAACTCGCTCGAGCTCGGTTGCGATTGCGTCGGTGACATCACCTACCTCGACGCGATCCTGGCCGACAACGCTGGGAACCCGCGCCGGATCTCGCAGGCCATCTGCATCCATGAGGAAGACAGCGGGATCCTCTGGAAGCACTTCGACAACTGGAACGGTTCGAACCAGTCGCGCCGGAACCGCCGACTCGTCGTCTCGTTCTTCGTCACCGTTGGCAACTACGACTACGGCTTTTACTGGTATTTCTCGCTCGACGGATCCATCGAGCTCGAGGTCAAGGCCACCGGGGTCGTCTTCACCTCGTCGTACCCGGGGCCCGGCTACGAGTTCGCGTCCGAGCTTGCGCCCGGGCTCGGCGCGCCGTACCACCAGCACCTCTTCAGCGCGCGCCTCGACACCGCGATCGACGGCATCGTGAACGCGGTCGATGAGCTCGAGGCAGTGCTGGTGCCGCGAGGCCCGAAGAACCCGAGCGGAACCGGCATCACACAGACGGTCACCCGTCTGACGACCGAGAAGGATGCGCAGCGTCTCGCCGACAACGCCAGGAACCGCTCCTGGCTGATCAGCAACCCCGAGGTCAAGAATCGCCTCGGCGGCAGCGTCGGCTACGTGCTCTTCCCGGAGGGTAAGCCGGTATTGCTGGCCGACAGCGAGTCGGACATCTACCACCGCGCCACGTACACGACCAAGCACCTCTGGGTCACCCCCTACGCACCGGACGAACGTTATCCGGCAGGCGACTTCGTGAACATGCACCCGGGCGACGCGGGCCTCCCGGCCTGGACGGCAGCCGATCGATCCGTCGACGCCACGGACATCGTGCTCTGGCACACCTTCGGCCTCACGCACTTTCCGCGCATCGAGGACTGGCCCATCATGCCGGTCGACACCGCCGGCTTCGTCCTGAAGCCTCACGGCTTCTTCGGCAGGAACCCCACGCTCGACATCCCGGAGACGACGAGTGACCACTGCGCACCGGGCCACGCCGGCCACGACCACGCTGGCCACGACCACACCGGCCACGACCACACCGGCCACGGCGAACACGCGGCCATGGACTACCCAACCGAAGGCGAATGATGACGACGCATCCCCTGGGCGTACAGCTCTACAGCGTGCGGGACGACCTCGAACCTGGCGTGCTGCCAGCGACCGTCGCCCGCCTCGCTGCGATGGGCTACACCCACCTCGAGCCGTACAGGATCCTCGAGAACACCGAGCTGCTGAAGCGGTCCATGGATGACGCCGGCGTCGTCGCGACGACCGCCCACGCAAATCTCGTCGCGCTCGATCGCGAGGCCCACCTCGCGGCTGCGCGGATCCTCGGCATCGACACCCTGATCATCCCGTGGGTCGAACCCGCGTCGATCTCGACCCGGGAGGGCGTCGAGGAGCTGGCCGCGAGCGTGAACGACGTCGCGGGCTGGGGCGCCGACAACGGCATCCGCATCGGCTACCACAACCACGATTTCGAGTTCAGCCAGCACGTCGACGGCGTCTCGGCCTGGGAGCTCCTTGTCGATCTGTTCGACGAGCGCGTGATCCTCGAACTCGACACCTACTGGGCGAGCGTCGGGGGAGGGGACGTCATCGAGATCCTCGGGCGCCTCGGTTCCCGCATCCCTCTGCTGCACGTGAAGAACGAGCCCGCGAACCCCTCCGACCCGGTGCCGCTCGGACCGGACATCACCGGAAGGATGACCGAGGTACTCGCCGCCGCGGCGCCGCACCTGGAGTTCCCGGTCGTAGAACTCGTCGTCGACGACGTCTTCACCGCCCTCGAACGCAACGCAGCCTGGTTCGCCGCAGAGCTCGGCTCGGTGTCGGCATGAGCGAGCCCATGGGCATCGGCCTGATCGGCGCTGGCAACATCTCGGACGAATACCTGCGCAGCCTCACGAGCTACCCCGACGTGAAGGTGGTCGCCATCGCCGACCTCGATCTCGATCGCGCGCGGAGCCAGGCGGAAAAGTACGGGGTCGGCTGGACGGGCACGACAGAAGAACTGCTCGAGCGCGACGACGTCGAACTGGTCGTCAACCTCACCATCCCGGCCGTCCACGCCGAGGTCGGGCTCGCTGCAGTGCAGTCCGGCAAGCACGTGTGGGCGGAGAAGCCGCTTGCCCTCGACCTGGTGTCTGCGCACCGGCTCCTCGACGCTGCATCCGCGGCGGGCGTCGTGGTCGCGAACGCACCGGACACGATTCTCGGCCAGGCCATCCAGACCTCCCAGCGGCTGCTCGACGCCGACGAGATCGGCTCGCCGCAGACGGTGCTGACGCTGATGCAGGGCCCCGGCCCCGACGCGTGGCACCCTCGCCCGCAGTTCCTGTTCGCTCGCGGCGCCGGCCCGCTGTTCGACATCGGTCCCTACTACTTCACGACCCTGGTGCAGCTCTTCGGTGGCATCGAGTCGATCGAGGCACTCGGGTCGAGGCCCCGGGCCGTCCGGGTAGTCGGCTCGGGACCGGACGCCGGGCAGGAGTTCCCGGTCGAGGTGTTCACGCACGTGAGCGTCCTCACGCGGTTCCGCTCCGGAGTGGTCGGGACCTCCATCTACAGCTTCGATTCGCCGGTCAGGCGCCAGCTGTTCGAGGTGACGGGCTCCCGCGGCACCATGGAGGTGCCGGTCAGCGGCTTCGACGGGCCGACCAGGGTGCTCAACGCCGCAACGGATGAGTGGCTCGAGTTCCCGGCAGAGGGTGCCGCCCGCGAGCGTGGCGTCGGAGTGCTGGAAATGGCCCGCGCGATTCGCGCGGGCGAACGGCCACGCGCAAGCGGAGAGCTGGCGTTTCACGTCCTTGAGGCGATGCTCGCGGTCGAGAAGTCGGCGGAGTCTGGTGAACCGGTGGCAATCGAGAGCGCGGCGCGGGCTGTGCCATCGCTGCCTGCGGACTGGGATCCGACTGCAGTGACAGAGGATGAGGGGGCTGGGCGATGAAGGGATACATCCCGTTCGCGACGGCGCGCGCGACACAGGCCGACCAGCTCGGACTCGCGATCGGCCGGATCGCGGAGCAACTCGACGCGCTCGCGGGAGAGGGCGACCTGCGGGGACCCGGTCCGATCTTCGTCGGCATCGGTGCGAGCTTCGCGGCGGCCAACCCGGCCGTCTGGCGGCTGCGCAGCCGCGGCATCCACTCGTGGCGCCTTGGTGCGGGCGACCTGCCCCTGCCATACCCCGAGAGCGTGCACCCCGTCATCGGAATCTCGCAGAGCGGGCGCAGCGCCGAGACGCTCGCGGTGCTGGAGTCGCTGCCAGAAGAGCTCCGCTACTGCGTCGTCAACACCTCCCCGTCGCCGCTGGCCAGCCTCACGCCCCGGGTGGTGGGGCTCGGCAACATCGCCGACTCGTACGCGTCGACCATCGGCTACACCGCGACCATCGCGGCGCTCGGCATGATCGCGGACATCTGGGATGGCGGCGAGATCGACCCAGGGTGGGCGACGCTGGCGCACGAGTTCCGGGCGACGGAGGAGCGACTGGCACCCCAGATCGCGGAGCTCGCCGCACTGTTCGCCAACTCGACATACGCAGACTTCGTCGGCACAGGCCCCGCGGCTGGCTCGGCCGAGGCTGGCGCGCTGCTGTTCCGCGAGGTCGCGCGCATCCCCTCAACCGGTATGGGCACGAGACAGTACCTGCACGGGTCGATGGAGTCGGCAGGTAATGGCGTTCACGTGCTGTTCGGCGACGGTCGTGAGCTCGAAACCGCGGGTGCGCTCGCCGCGGCAGGGCACTCGGTGATCCTCGTCTCGAGCGAAGACATCCAGGATTCGGGAACCAGGCACGGAGTGTGGCTGCCGGCGCGTCCTGCTGCCCAGCGGGCCATCCTCGAGGCGCTCGTCCTGCAGTCGCTCGTCGAGGCAGTCGCGGGGGTTCGTGGCGTCGACATCGAGGAATTCGTGTTCGAGAACACCGACACCAAGGTCGACCAGGCGGGCGCATCAGCCTGAGGCACAGGCACAGTCACGACAATCGCAAACAACGAAGGAGTTAGAAATGGCGATAGCAACCCTTAACCCGACGACGGGCAAGGTCGAGAAGGCCTTCGACGCCCATACACCAGCGCAGGTCGAAGAGATCCTGGCCCGCGCTCACGCGGCCAATGCCGCGATGCGCAAAACCACCTTCGCCGAGCGCTCAGCCTGGATGCACAAGGCAGCAGACCTGATGGATGCCGACCTCGAGTTGCTCGCGGGCCTCGCGGCAACCGAGATGGGCAAGACGATTCCCACGGGCAAGTACGAGGTGACGAAGTCGGCCAATGGCATGCGCCACTACGCAGACCACGCGGAGGAATATCTCGCCACCGAGACGCCAGTCGACCCGAAGACCGTTGGGGCGTCTGCCGCCAGTGTTATCTTCCAGCCCATCGGCACCGTGCTCGCCGTCATGCCGTGGAACTATCCGTTCTGGCAGGTCATCCGTTTTGCGGCGCCCGCCCTGATGGCGGGCAACACCGGACTCCTGAAGCACGCGTCGAGTGTGCCGCAGGTCGCGATCTATCTCGGCGAGCTGTTCGAGCGCGCCGGGTTCCCGGCCGGCGCTTTCCAGACGCTGCTCATCGAGGGTGCCGCTGCATCCCGGCTGATCGATGACCCGCGCATTCGTGCGGTCACTCTCACGGGCTCGGTCGGCGCGGGTTCTTCCGTTGCCGAGGCGGCAGGGCGCAACATCAAGAAGAGCGTGTTGGAGCTCGGCGGAACCGATGTCTTCGTGGTGCTGCCATCCGCAGACATCCAGAAGGCTGCCGAGATGGGAACGGCGTCGCGCACCCAGAACAGCGGGCAGAGCTGCATCTGCGCGAAGCGGTTTTACATTCACGAGGATGTCTACGACGAGTGGCTCGCTGCCTTCGTCGACAAGATGAAGGCGACGAAGCCGGGCGACCCGTTCGCCGACGGCACGAGCTTCGGCCCGATGGCGACGGAGCAGGTTCGCGCTGAGGCACACGCCCTCGTCGCAGATGCGAAGGCGAAGGGGGTCACCGTGCTGAGCGGCGGCGAGTTGCCGGATGGCGACGGCTGGTTCTACCCGGCTACCGTCCTGACGGATGTCACCCCCGAGATGAGCATCTACCGCGAGGAGTGCTTCGGCCCGGTCGCCTGCGTCTACAAGGTGGCCAGTGTCGAGGAGGCGATCGAACTCTCCAACGATTCAGATTTCGGCTTGGCGGCGAGCGTCTGGACCACCGACCAGGGCGAGATCGACGCCCTGCATCACGGGCTCGAGTTCGGGGCGGTGTTTGCCAACGGCAACACGGCATCCTTCTTCGGCCTGCCTTTCGGCGGCGTGAAGAACTCCGGCTACGGTCGCGAGCTCGGATCGTTCGGCATCCGCGAATTCGTCAACATCAAAACGGTGTGGCAGGCGTAGCGAGCATTGCGGGCGCCCCGGCGCCCACCCGGGTCGCGCCACCGCTCCTTCGGTGGCGCGACTCACCCGCGCACGCGGTCATGCTGATCGCGATGCTCGGCACGATGATCGGCGGGCACTCCGCGCTCCGCGACCTGGCTGCGATCGGTGCGCTGGTTGCGACATCCGTCGCGTACGCGCCGAGAGCCAGAGTGGATGTCGTGTTCCGCGAGCACCTCGTCGACCTCTGGGTCATGGCGCTTGTTCTCGTCACCTGCCTTCCCAGCCAGCACGCCGCCGGCACCCTCGCGCCAGGCTCCCACGGCTTGCACGATCACTTCAGCCTCCCCGGCGGACCAGCCCTCGTCGTCATCGTGCTTGCCGCATGGGCCGCCGCGCGGCTGGCGCTCGCTCGCCGCGGTCAGGGGTGCATCCCCTCGCGCGGCTGGTCGCGGGCATCGCTGGTCTCGGGTGCGATCGTTGCCGCGTCCCTCGCACTCATGCTCGCCGTCTGCGCTGCGGCCTGACCGCCGCCTGCCTCGCCGCGGTTGGGCAAGTGCTGGAAGTCGATTCAGCCTGAGTTATGCACGCCGGGAGACGGGCCGGGAGACCAGGCCGGGAGGCGGGTTAGCGCTCACCAAGACCATTAGCTAGCCAATAGCAGACCAAAGCTGTACATTGTGGGAAAGCACTTTCCGGCGGCTGCTCGCGGGGATGTGCGAGCCCTCTTCTAGCAATGTCGCTACCAACTCGAGTGAGGAACCCCTCTTGTCTCAAACACCCACCGCGCCCGCATCGGGCGTGCACCTGAAACGAACCCTCGGAACGCCTGCCCTCCTGATCTTTGGGCTCGCATATATGCTCCCGCTCGCCGTCTTCACGAGCTACGGCTATGCGACCCAGGCCGCCGCTGGGCACCTCGCTGGCGCATACGTCATCACGACGGTCGCCATGCTTTTCACGGCTTACAGCTACGCAAACATGGTGAAGGAGTACCCGGTCGCGGGCTCCGCATACACGTACACCCAGAAGGCGTTCGGCAGCCACGTCGGGTTCATGACCGGCTGGGCGCTGCTGCTCGACTACCTCCTGCTGCCCATCCTCAGCTACATCCTGATCGGCCAGTACATGAACGCCGTGCTGCCGGCCATCCCGTTCTGGGTGTGGGTGGTCGTTGCCGTCCTGCTCGTCACGTTCCTGAACTTCGTCGGCATCAACCTGGTGACCAACGTCAACCTGGCCCTCGTCGGGGCGCAGATCGTCTTCATCGTGATCTTCGTCATCTCGAGCATCGGCTACATCACCGGCAACCCGCACACCATCGGGCTGTTCGACCCCTTCTTCGGGCCCGGCGCCGACCTGCCTCACCTTGCAGCGGGTGGCGCAATCCTCGCTCTGGCGTTCCTCGGCTTCGACGCAGTGTCGACGCTCTCAGAGGAGGCACGTGAGCCGAAGAAGAGCATTCCGCGCGCGATCATCCTCACAACTCTTGCCGGCGGCGTGATCTTCACCGTCTGCGCATGGGTCGCCGGCCTCGTATTCCCTGACTTCGCACACCTGAGCGCAAGCGCACCGACCCTCGACCTCATGCACCGAGCGGGCGGAATCCTGCTTGGCGGCCTCTTTACGGCGGCGTTCGTCGCTGGCAGCTTCGCGGCCGCCATGACCTCGCAGGTGAGCGTCTCGCGCATCCTCTATTCGATGGGACGCGACGGGATGCTGCCCCGCCGAGTGTTCGGAATGCTGCACAAGCGGTTCAAGACCCCGTTCCTCGCGATCATCATCGTGGGGATCCTGGGGCTCATCGCGCTGTTCATCGACATCAACTGGGTGTTCCAGATGATCAACTTCGGCGCCCTGATCGCGTTCTCGTTCGTCAACCTCAGCGTGATCAAGACCTACATGTTCGACAAGAAGCAGCGCGGCGGTGCAGCGGTCGTGAAGTACATCGTCGCTCCGGCCATCGGCTTCGCCCTCACCATCTGGTTGTGGACGAGCCTGCCCGCGCTGGCCTTCGAGATCGGCGGCGCGTGGGTCGTCGTCGGGTTCATCTACCTGCTGGCGCTGACCCGGGGCTTCCGCTCGAAGCCGCCGGTGATGGACTTCAGCGAAGAGGAGCCGATCCTGGAAGCCAGCGCCTAAGCTCGCTCGCTTAACGCATAAAGGAGCCCGTGTCGCCTGGGTGCGACACGGGCTCCTCGTCGTGACACAAGGTGTCACGGGGCGAGGCTGACGTGTCAGCCTGCCCATGGATGGCGCGTAGTTCGATGACGTCCGGTCAACGCGCTATCCAGTGGTCCGGAGCCCCAAACGGATTGGTTTGGATGCCGAGCATATTCTTAGCGGTCGAGGCCGAGTCCGCCCAGCACGTTGTTGACGATGTCAGATGCGTTCGTCGATGTCGACGACGTCGAGGATGACTTCGATGACGAGGTGCTCGACTTGGAGCTGTTACCCGATCCGCTCGTTGCACTCTTCACGAGCTTCTGCACATCGGAGGTGATCGAGTTGCCGCTGGCGCTCGGATTGCCGTCGTTGTTTCCCGCGCTGGTCTTATTGCCGGAGAGCAGCGCCGAGTCAGACGAGTTGCCCGAGAGCAGCGCCCCGGAGTCGCCAGAACCGATGGCGCCGAACGAGTCGCCGGATCCGACTGCGTTGCCGGACGCGATGTCGCCAACGTTAAGCCCCGGCGAAACGACGACGGGCGACGTGTTCGACACGTCGCCGCCCGTGAGCCCGGCGCTCACGTTGCGCAGCGAATCCCACTGCGCCTGGGTGAGGGTTGTCTCTGAGCTCGACGAACTGCGGTTACCCGCGGCCTGCAGCGCGCTGTCATGACCGGTGGTTGCCATTGCCGGTCCCGCCATCCCGACTGCGAGTACTGCTGCGGCGGCTGCTGCTGTTGTGATGCCGAAAACTGTCTTCTTGCTTGTGTTGTTCATGAAAACTGAACTCCTCATATCTGTTTGCTCCCCGGTTTGCGGGGCGCAATGGGGTGTCCGGACCGGGCGCGAAAGGAGATTGGTCCACTGGCCCGCAGACGGCATTCGCGTGCCGTTTCCTATGAATCCGGATGCCCGTCCCGCCCCGGTTTCGCGCGAGTTTCGTGCCATTAGCCGCCGAAGTCTGGCAAGTTCCCGGGTTCGGCCATCGCGCGCCTGTGATAGCGTCACGCTCGCTTTGGCCGCGCTGGCGGGCGCCCGGTAAGTTAGCAGCAGTATGCGAACTTCATTCACTCTGAGCGACGAGGTCGCCGCGGCAATCGCAGCAGGTCTTCCGGTCGTCGCCCTCGAATCCACGATCATCAGCCATGGCCTCCCGCGCCCGCGCAACCACGAGGCGGCGCTGGACTTCGAGCAGCTGCTGCGTTCAGCCGGAGTGACGCCCGCGACGATCGCGGTGCTCGACGGTGTCCCTCAGATCGGGCTCACCTCGGAGGGCGTCCGCAGGATCGCCGATGAGGATCTCGCGAAGGCCAGTGTCCGCGACCTGCCGATCCTGGCGGCACGTGGCGCAAGCGGAGCGACCACGGTTGCCGCGACGGCCCACCTCGCAGCGCTTGCGGGCATCCGCGTATTCGCCACAGGCGGTCTTGGCGGGGTGCATCGCGGCGCCTCGAGCACGTTCGACGAGTCCGCCGACCTCTCCACGCTCGCGGTCACGCCCGTCACCGTCGTCTCCGCCGGAGTGAAGTCGGTGCTCGACATCGCAGCGACGCTCGAGCGACTCGAGACGCTCAGCGTCCCGGTGATCGGGTTCGGCACATCCGTCTTCCCGAGCTTTTGGCTGCGGGAGTCCGCGTACCCGCACGACTGGCGGGTCGAGTCGGCCGCCCAGGTCGCCGCGGTCATGCTGGCACAGGACGAACTCGGGCACGGCCAGGGCATCGTCGTTGCGAATCCCATCCCGATCGACCAGCAGTGGGATCCGGCGGAGCACGACCGGGTGCTGGATGAGGCGCTCGCGGCAGCGGCCGAAGCCGATGTGCACGGCAAGGCGGTCACGCCGTTCCTCCTCAGCTACATCGTCGGGGCATCCGATGGCAGAAGTCTCGAAGTGAATCTCGACCTGGCGCGCAACAATGTAAGGGTGGCAGGCGAGATCGCAACCGAGTGGTCGAAGCTCAATGTCTGATGGACCCCACCGCATAGTCGTGTTCGGTGATGTCATCGACGACATCATCGCGACGCCGAGAGGTGCGATCCGAACCGACACCGACACCCCGTCGTCAATCGAGCGCCGCGCGGGTGGTTCGGCCGCGAACATGGCGACCTGGCTGGCGCGCGCCGGGGGTGACGTCGACTTTGTCGGCCGGGTCGGGGTCATGGATCTCGAACGGCACAGCCGCATCCTGAGCGACTCTGGAGTTCGCCCGATGCTGGCCGCCGACCACGTTTTGCCAACGGGAACCATCGTGATCATCGTGGATGGCGACCAGCGCACGATGCTCACGGAGCGAGGGGCGAACGCCGCCCTCGAGCCAGACGCCATCACCGACCAGGTGCTCGAGGGTGCGAGCGCTGTGCACTTCACCGGCTACAGCCTGTTCCATCGTGACGAAGTCTCCGGCTTCCAGCGCCTCGTCAAGCGCGCCCGCTCGCATCGCGTGAAGGTGTCCGTGGATGCGGGGTCGGCCGGCTTCCTGGCGGACTTCGGGCCCGAACGGTTCCTCGACTGTGTCGCGGGCGCATCCATCCTCTTCCCGAACCTCGACGAGGGCCGCGTGCTCACGGGGCTCGAAGATCCGAAGGATGTCGTGGCCGCGCTGGCCACCCGCTTCCCGACGGTCGCGCTGACGCTCGGCACTGCTGGCGTCCTCGTCGCGGATGCCGGCGCACCGCCGGTGTTCGTGGAGGCGCGGCTGGGAAACACCGTGGACCCGACGGGCGCGGGCGACGCGTTCTGCGCAGGCTTCCTGCGCGAGTGGATCGCGTCGGAAGATCTGCATGCGGCCGCCATCGCGGGGTCGGAGCTCGCGGCAGAGGCCGTCACCATCGTCGGCGGCCGCCCGCGTCACCCCTAGCGCGATGGTCGAGTAGCCGCGCGAAGCCGGCGTTATCGAGGCCAACGCTACGTCGTGGGGTTGGTCTCGATTGCGGAGGCTCCTGCGTCGCGCTCCTACTCGACCGGCGGGGTACCCGACCTGATGGTGTCGTATGCGGCGGTCGCCCGCGTCACCCCTAGCGCGATGGTCGAGTAGCCGCGCGAAGCCGGCGTTATCGAGGCCAACGCTACGTCGTGGGGTTGGTCTCGATTACGGAGGCTCCTGCGTCGCGCTCCTACTCGACCGGCGGGGTAGGCGACCTGATGGTTTCGTATTCGGCGGTCGCCCGCGTCACCCTTAGCGCGATGGTCGAGTAGCCGCGCGAAGCCGGCGTTATCGAGACCAACGCTACGTCGTGGGGTTGGTCTCGATTACGGAGGCTCCTGCGTCGCGCTCCTACTCGACCGGCGGGGTACCCGACCTCATGGTGTCGTAGGCGGCGAGCGCCGCCCGGCGACTCTCGGCCAGGTCGACGATCGGCTGCGGTGCCAGCTCGTCGGCGGGCAGCCAGCGCGCCCGATACTCCCCGTCCGGGTCGAACTTGGCCGCCTGCAGCTCGGGGTTGAACACGCGGAAGTATGGTGCGGCATCCGCGCCGCTCCCCGCCACCCACTGCCAGTTGCCCGGATTATTCGCCTCGTCCGCATCCACGAGCGTGTCCCAGAACCACTGCTCACCGATGCGCCAGTCGACCAGGAGGTTCTTCACGAGAAAGCTCGCGGCGACCAGGCGCACGCGGTTGTGCATGTACCCGCTTGTCCAGAGCTCGCGCATCCCGGCATCCACGAGCGGGATGCCCGTCTCGCCGCTCTTCCACGCATCGAGTTTCGCCGGGTCCGGCTCCGCCCACGGGAAGTCGTCGAACTCCGGGCGGATGTTCGTCGTCGCGACCGCAGGGGAGTGGAACAGGATGTTCCAGTTGAACTCGCGCCACACCAGCTGCCGCAGGAACGCCCCGACGTTCGTCCGGGCTCTCGCGTCGAGTTTGCCGTGCAGCCGGTGCCAGACGTGGAACGGGCTGACCTCGCCGAACCGCAGGTGCGGGCTGAGATATGACGTCGCCCGGGCGGCTGGCTCGTCGCGCCGACCGTAGTCGGCGAGGTGGGTAGTTGCGAACTCTTCGAGCATGCGATGCCCGGATGCCTCCCCCGGCTGCCAGCGCTCGGCGAGACCGCCTGCCCAATCCGGTTTCGTCGGCAGCAGCCCCCAGTCTTCGAGGCGATCACTGGCCGGGAGCACGCCCGGGCTCTCGAGATGGACGGGTGCCGCCAGCGGCACACGAGGACTCTCGCGCTCGAGGCACGCCTTCCAGAACGGCGTGAACACCTTGTATGGCTTGCCCTCGCCGGTCGTGACCGTCCACGGCTCGAACATCAGGCTGGCCTGAAAGCTGTGCACGTCGAGGCCACGCTCCCGCAGAGAGTGCTTCAGGTCGGCATCCCTGTCGCGCGCGGCCGTGTAGCGACGGTTCCAGTAGATCGCGCCAGCGCCGATCTCGTCGGCGAGGCTCGTGATCTCGCCCGGCGCGTTCCCGCTCCGCAGGGTCAGCGCCGCGCCGATGGCCTCGAGGTCGCCGGCAAGGGACGCGAGACTGTGGTGCAGCCACCATCGGCTGGCGCCGCCCAGCGGACGAGAGCCATCCGATCCGTCGTCGAGAACGTAGACGACCACCACCGGCCCCCCGCGACGCGCGGCGGCATCGAGCGCCGGGTTATCTGCCACTCTCAGGTCGTCGCGGAGCCAGACGATGGCGGGTCGGGATTCCATCCCTCCACACTATGAGCGTCCCGGGCCGGACGATGGCTATTGTTAGCCTTAACGGGGAGACATGGAGACGACCGAAGACGAGGAGCCGCGCTCGCGCGATCTACTGATTCGCGAGAGCAAGGACCATATTGCCATTGATGTGATCGAGCTGTGCCGCCAGCTCAGCATCCGCGCGATGCTCGGTGGTGGTCCCGTCCTCATCAGCCATGGACTCATGTCGCCGGCGGTCGGGCGTTTCGTGTCGATCCTCGTCGATCCCGCATCCATCCGGCACCTGCATCGCACCCTGGTCGAGCGTGGCTGGACGGATGTCGCCCCCGCTCGCCGCCTGCGGGTCCTGCCCTCCGCGCGCCTGATTCTCCGCCACGACGATGAGGCTGCCGGCCTGATCCTGTATTCGGTCATCCCCGGTTTCTATGCCGACCCGGAGGAGACGTTCGACCTCATTTGGGAGCGTCACAAGGAGATCCGGCTGCGGGGCCAGACGATTCGCGCGCTCGGCAGGATCTCGTCGGCGATTCTGGCCAGCCATGACGGACTCGATGGTCACGTGTCGCACCAGCGCAGCAACTTCGACTACTTCGTGCAGCAGTTCAGGGTGCTGCTCGACGAACGTGAGCGCGCCGTGCTCGGCGACTTCATCAGGCAGATCGGTGCGTGCGCTGAGATGGCCCACCTGCTCAGCGCGCTCGATCTGAAGCCGTGCGGCTTCGTGCTGCCTTCTGTGCCGTATGTGCAGTGGCGCCTTCAGGTGACGGATGTCTCGGAGCAGCTGCAGCGCGCGGTCGCGCTCCTCGAGCTGGCACCCCACGGTCGCCAGTCGCTCTACGACAGCAAGTCGGGTCGTCCGCGCAGTGCCCACGACTATCGCGTGATTGTCACGTCGCTGCCCCGCACTTTCGCCGCCGTATTCGGTTCACGCAGGCGCTGGCGCCGCACCTTCAGCGCCTAGCGCCGGCCCGACTCGTCGCCGATGCTTGTACGAAGGGCGTCCGTGAGTTTGGTGAGCGCGTGCAGCTGGTCGTTCGTCAGGGCACCGCCCACGTGTCGGGTGATCGACTCCGCATGGGCAACGGCCACCTTGCGGAACAGCGAGTAGCCATCGTCGGTCAGGCAGACGAATGTGCCTCGACCGTCGATGGGGTCGCTCTCTTTGCTGACGAGTCCGCGGGTGACGAGCCGGTCGACCATGCGACTGACGCTCGGCTGGGTGAGCAGCAGGTGTTTGTTGAGATCCCGGATTCGCAACCGACGACCATCCTGTTTCGACAGGTTGAAGAGCACGTCGTATTCGTTGAACGAGAGCTCGTCGCTCGGAAACTCGCGATTGAGCTCACGGATGACGGTGACCTGGGCGCGAAACAGCGACTCCCAGGCGTTGATCGCAGCGGTTGAGCGGTCGTTCACGCTCTAACTCTATTGAGAACGGCTGACTTTTCGTCATCGACCCGTCAGGCGAATGCCTCGATAACAAGAATGCCCCGTTAAACAGGATTGAGGGTCGGCTTCAGAGGCTAGAAGCCGACCCTCTCCCTTGCACCAAGAGTGTCCTGCAATCACATTCCGCAGAAGCTGCCACAGCAAACAACTTCTGCTGGTATGAATATATAACGAGAAGGTAACGGCGTCTAGTTACCGAAACGTTATTTTTCTGCGAGTTTCATAAGAGGGGCTCTGAGGCGCGAGAAATAGCGCTCGCCGGCGGCATCAGAGGCTGTTCGGGTCCAGGTTCAGAGTCGTTCCCTCGTAGAGGAATTGCTGCGCACCGAACACCTCGAGGTTGGCGTTCAGCCAGATCAGGTCTTTGACGGAGATCTTGAAGCGCTGCGCGACCAGGGCCGTGACATCTCCCGGCGCAACCAGGTAGCGCTTGGGAGCGCCTGTCGTCGTCTTTGCCGTGACCTTGCCAGCGGCGTTTGCCCGGGCACCGGCGTCGCTCGGATGCACATTCGTCTTGCGGAGTGGTATCGACCAGTGCACAGAATTCACCGCAAGCACTTTGTTCGGCCCGAGTTCGACAGGAACGCCGGTGGCGGATGTCGCAGAAGAGTATGTGACGAGTGTGCCGAGATACAGCGGCGGCCCCTGCGAGTGGAGCGCGGCCGATGAGCTCGGTGCCGCCGATGTGGTCGGGCCGCCGAGCTGATGGTCGCCGATTCCGTGGTAGGTCAGCCCGTCTCCGACTCGCGGCGCTGCCTGCAGCAGGGTGACGGAGATCGGTACAGGAACCGTCGATGTGAAGCCGGAGTAACGGGCAGAGAACGTGTTGTCGCCATTCGCGACCATCGAGTAGTGGAAGTGGATGCTGCCCTTTGGTGATGCAACATCGCCCGCGGCGACTACGGTGCCGGCGGGAATGGCGATAATCGTCGGATTCGGAAACTGTGGACTCACAGGCCCTGGTGTGGCGCGATGTGAGATGGCCGGATTCGGGGTCGCGGTGGGCGTCGTAGTCGCCGGCGGTGCTGTCGGGTCACTCGTCGCGGTGTAATCCGGTTTCTGCGTGGGAGCAACGTGCGCACTCGTCTGCTTGGGGATGTGAAAGCATCCGGCAAGCGCAACGGTGATCGCCCCGGCGACGCCGACCGCGACCAGCCTGCGGATCCACGGCCTCCGGCGTTTCGACCCGCCAGGTCGTCCGGCAACCCGGCTCTGCAACATTTGTCCACCCGTGCGTTCTTGCGCTGACTAATCGTCAACACCCAGTTAGTTCACGTAAGGGTACCAGTCGTCGATTACCGCCATGAATTCATCGAAATGGCCGTACCAGACCGAGTGCGAAGCGCCGGGGATGTCGCGAACTTCCAGTCCGCGGGCGCGCAGCACTGCGGCATCCTCATCGGAGACGTAGCCGCTGGGGCTCGGCCGAACCATCAGGGATGCCGGGGGAGCGGATGGCGTCCAGTCGCCGCCGGGACCAGCCGCAAGTCCCGCCGCCGTCTCGATGTCGAACTGTGTTGCGGCAAGGGCTTCGACGCGGCAATCCTCGTCGGAGTAGCTTGGCCGGTCGCGGCGCAGCGCCTCGAAGGTGCGGCCTGCGCGCGACGCGATGTACTCGGCGCGCGTCTCGTCGCGATCCCAGCCGCCGCGACTCGAGGTGGGTGCATCGACGTAGATCGCGCTCTCCGGCGACAACGCGGCAATCGCGGCGGCGAGAACGCTGCCGCCATAGGAGTGCCCCATCGCAACGGTTGGAGCTGCGGCGCCAAGTGCGGTCGCAGTCTCGACGACTGAGGCTGCAGCCCGTGCGATGGTCAGGTTTGGATCGGCCGCGGACAGCCCATGACCCGGCAGGTCGAGTGCAATGACACGGTACCCGCGCGCCGCGATGACTGGCGCCACCCGTCGCCAGCTCTCACCGGAGCCCATCATCCCGTGCAGCAGCAGCGCTACTGCCCGGCCGTTGCCCCACTGTCTGTCGTGCAGTCGCATCCGCCCAGCCAACCACAGGCGGGCATCGCTCAGCGCGACCCGGCGGGCGGCCGCGGCTCGTCGCCGTCGACCGGAGGCGAGGGACGCATGCGCACCACGCGCTCCTGGAGGTACGAGAGGATGAGCGCGCTCGCCGTGCCGATGATGACCAGGCCACCGCTCATCAGCACGACCGCGAGCACCCGGCCGAGCACCGTGACCGGGGCGTAGTCGCCATAGCCAACCGTCGCAATCGTCACACACGCCCACCACACGGCGTCGCCGAGCGAGACGATCGTCGCGTGCGGGGCGTGACGCTCGAGTGCCAGTTCCGTGAGCCCGATCACGTAGATGAAGAGCACGGCGAATGCTCCGACACGGGTCGCGATCCGCGACCGCAGCGCATTGCCCCCGTTGCCGCGAAACCCCGGCACTTTTCTGAGCTCGCGCAGGAGCACGAAAGCACCGAGCAGTGGAAGGATCGCGGCTGCCAGGCTGAACCGGTTGGTTCGAGTGAAGCTGGCTCTCGAGCCATGCGGGGCTCGAACGAGCTGAATGCAAAAGTCGACGATGAGGAACAGCCAGCAGGCGAACAGCACGACGACGAGGATGACGGCCACTGGCCGATTGTGCCCGCCGAGCAGCACGATCACCGAGTACGCCGCAAGAAACACGACCGAGAGGACGGGAAGAACGCGCTCACGCACCGGGCGCCCCGCCCGTCTGAACGATCATCTTCGGCGCACGGGAGACCATGAGCCAGATGGGGAGGATGGTGACGCAGAGGAGCGGGAGTGCCGTGAGGCTTCCCGTCACGACAACCGCGATGAACAGCGCGACCCAGCCGTCTCGCGAAACGGCGAGCACCACGCCGAGAATCCCCGATGCCACCGCGAGCGGCAGCGGGATGCCAGGGACGATGGCGTTCGCCAGGATCCCGATCGCCGCTCCGATGAACACGGACGGAAAGATTCGACCGCCGCGGAATCCAGCCGCCGCAGCAATCACGAGCGCGATGACCTTGATGACGATGATCAGTGCCAGTTGCCCCGGGTCGTAGTCGTGTCGATTGACGACAAGCTCGCCCATCTGCGCGAGTCCCTTGAACAGCGTGATGGGGCCGCCGATCACGCCGAGGACTCCGAGCAGGATCCCGCCAGCCGTGACGTAGATCGCGGGATTGCGCAGCAGCCTGAAGCTTCGATGCACGGAAGGGAACACCCAGGCGGCGAGTATCCCGATGCCAGTCGCGACGGCGGCGATGACGATGCTGCTCACCAGGTCGATCGGCTCGACATGGTCGTACGTGCCGACATGGATCGAGAACACCGGATGCGAGAGGATCGTCGTCGTGATCGATCCGGCCCCTGCGGCCACGAGTGGCAGGAACAGCCGGTCCCACAGCGCGCCGCCCTGTGGACTGCTTCCCACCATGCCGGTGAGCACGAGTGCCGCAGCGACCGGTGTGCCGAACATCGCGCCGAGGGTTGCGGCGGCCGTGATCATGACCACGAGCGCCGTCGGTACTCGTGGCCACAACTTCGCCAGAAGCGCGACGAGGATCCCGGTGTTGATCGCGATGATCGGGTTCTCGGGGCCGAGGCTCACGCCGCCCGCCAGCGCGAGGACGGTGACGAGCGCGAGCGAGGGCAGTGCAAGCGGTCGCAGCGGAGGCGCACTCAGTTCGGTCGTTGCAGAGTCGGTCCCCCCGTGTCCCGGCAACAGCCAGACGGCGAGGCCAACGGCCAGCCCCGTAACGCTCAGCACACCGAAGATCCAGCCCGGCGCATCCGGGTCGATTCCGAGCGAGTATGGCAGCGCGACCCACTCACCGTGCTGGAGGAGACCCGCCACCTCGTCGAGCGCAAAGAGCACGAGGGCCGACACCGCGCCGATCAATACGGAGGGAATCGAGAGAACTGCGAGGCTCCGGATCGTCGGCGCGAGGTTCACCCCGCTCGATTCAGACATTGCGGAACCCGCAGAGTGTGAGGCCGATCACGCTGTGCCTTTCGCCGTGAATACCCGACCCCCACTGTGGGCCGAGCTAATTCACGGGCACCTCACCCTTCCGGGGTGAGTGCCAAGGCTGGCGGTCGCGCGCTAGTCGTTCGCGATGCTGCGCGCCAGGTTCCCCGACGACTGCAGGGCGCTCACCAATTGCGAGTACGTGGTGTTGAAAGCATTGTTGGCGATGTTGGCGCCGATCGCACCTCCGCGCAGTGCGCCGCCCGTGAGGTTGCGGTTGAACCGGGCGATGAGAGAGCCGTCGGACGCAGAGTAGAACGCGACCTCGAACGTCACGCGGAAACTCTTGCCTGCCAGGCCTCCCAGCCAGAAGGTCTTGGCCGCGCTGCCTCGAGATGCAACCCAATTATTGTCCGGGCGGGCCTGAACGGTGAACCCGTTCTTCTCGAAGGCCGTGCCGAGCTGTCGCTGAGCCTCCTCGTGGTCTCCGGAGAAAAACAGGTCGTAACTGGTGGCCACGGACGGTGCCTTTCGGGACGGGCGATTACGACGGTCTAACGGCTAGAAGAAGTCCGGGCTCGGTGTCGAGGCGTGTCGGATGGAGACATCCGCGTGGCGGTCGAAGCGATAACCGACGCCGCGCACGGTGCGGACGATGTCTTCGTATGCTCCGAGCTTCGAGCGGAGGCGGCGCACGTGTACGTCGATGGTGCGCTCGTTCGGGATGTCCTCGTCCTCGCCATCGGCCCAGAGTGAGCTGATCAGCTCTGCACGGTCGATCGTGCGACCCTCGCGCAGCACGAGGTACTGCAGGAGTTCGAACTCCTTGTATGTGAGTGCCGCCGTCTCGCCGTCGAGCACGAGACGCTTGCGCGAGATGTCGATGACGACGCCGCCGCGCACCTTGGGTGCCGGCGTCTCGACCTGGCGGTGCTTCGCGAGGGCGGCCGGATCCTGCAGGGCGAGACGGACGACATCCACGTCACGGCCGCCGGCCCCGCGAGGGGCAAGTGCGACTGCGGCGTAGGTCTCAGCGGACGGTGCGAGCTGCGCTGCGAGCTGCTTGAGCTGTTCGACGAGGGCGCCGAGGTCGGTGCCCGCCTCCGCGGCCTTTGCCTCGTCGAGACCGACATACAGCACGAAGCCGCGGGCCTCCGTGCCGGTCGGTACTGCACGCAGGCGAGGCGCTTCAGTCGACTCGACGGCTGGGGCGTCGATGGGGGTTGGCGCTGCCGAAACGGGAGCGATGGATGAGCGTCGAGCGGTCGTTGGGAGGTCGAGGGTTGCGAGAGACATGGCGTCTAGTCCTTTGAAGCTGCGAAGGGCCTCGGAGTCGAGGGGTGATCCTTCTGGGATGAAGTCGAGGAGTGCGGTGCTTGGATCGCCTTCGTCGATGACGACGGGATCCGGGAGCCGGGCATCTTCAGATTCAGAGGAATTCATCTACTGCTGAATCTTTGCCTGCGGCTCGGCGACGGTTGGCCGATTAGGCACACATTCGACAACACATGACAGCGCTGCTCGGCATCGCTGCGCCGTTCAACAGCATCATGCCGGCAGTCCCACGGGCCTCAGGGGAGGTCAGGGAGTGCGCGTTCAGAGTCATGCTGCAACTATCTTGCATTCGCGCGCGATATGTCAAGTTGGCGAAGGCAAATACGCAGGTTTCCGCCGCTTCTGTGTTTTTTCCGCGGTGAGGGGCGGAAAAAGTCCTGGTCAGACCGTGCCGTAGAGCCGATCGCCTGCGTCGCCGAGCCCCGGCACGATGTAGCCGACCTCGTTGAGCTTCTCATCCTGCGCGCCGACAACGATTGTGACTTCGCGGCCGACCGTCGCGGCCTCGACCGCTGCGAGACCCTCGGGGGCTGCGATCAGGCACACGCACGTGACATCCACGGCGCCGCGCTCGAACAGGTAGTTGATGGCGGCGATCAATGATCCGCCAGTCGCCAGCATCGGGTCGAGCACGAAGCACTGGCGATTCGAGAGGTCGTCCGGGAGTCGCTCCGCGTAGATGTCTGGCTGCAGCGTCTCTTCGTTCCGCACCATCCCGAGGAACCCGACCTCTGCGGTCGGGACCAGCTTGACCATGCCCTCCAGCATCCCGAGCCCTGCGCGGAGGATCGGCACCACGAGCGGGCGAGGGGAGCTGATCGCGAGACCTTTTGCTTCGGAGACCGGGGTCTGCACGATGACCTCTTCTACGCGCACGTTGCGCGTCGCCTCGTACGCGAGCAGGGTCACCAACTCTTCCGCCAGCGCGCGAAAGGTGGGCGACGGCGTCGTCGCGTCCCGCAGCACCGTGAGTTTGTGGGTGATCAGGGGGTGGTCGGCTACATGCACTCGCATAGGCTCAATCTAATCGAAGGGAGGGCCGTGCAGCGCTACGACCAGTGGATGCGCGAGGCCATCGCCGAGGCGCGCCTGGCCCTCGACACCGGTGACGTCCCCGTTGCGGCGATCGTCTATGCGGCAGACGGCCGTGTACTCGGGGTCGGCCGCAACGAACGTGAGAAGCTGCACGACCCGACCGCGCATGCCGAGGTGCTGGCGATCCGGGCGGCGGCGGCGGTGATCGACGACTGGCACCTCGAGGATGCCACCCTTGTCGTCACCCTCGAACCGTGCGTGATGTGCGCGGGCGCCATCCTGAACGCCCGCATCCCGCGCGTGGTGTTCGGCGCGTGGGACGAGAAGGCCGGAGCGGTCGGAAGCGTTCACGACCTGCTCCGCGACCGGAGGCTGAACCATCGGGTCGAGGTCATCGCCGGCGTCGAGGCGGAGGCCGCCGCGGCCCTTCTCCTCGACTTCTTCCGTGCCCGTCGCTAGGTCCCGACCATCCGTTCCGCTCGAATCTGTCGAGCGCCGGAAGAAACGACATCAGACACCACGCTGGAGCGCGGTGTCTGATGTCGTTTCTTCCGGCGCTCGGAGGGAAGTAGGCAGGAGGCCCTAGTCGGCGGCGCGGATGATGATCGACTCGGTTGAGGCGCCGTCGCCCTTCGGCTGATAGACATCGGGCTCGAGATAGATAATGCGTGCCATCGGAACAGCGGCGCGGATGGCGGCCTCGACAGCGTTGATCGCCGTGGCGACATCCGCGAGTTTCTTCGTCCTGGCAAAGGCGATCTTCGCGCCGACCAGCAGTTCCTCCGGCCCGAGGTAGAGGGTGCGGATGTGGATGAGTGCCTCGACATCCGGATGCGCGTTGATCGCGTCTCGAATCGCGGTCACGTCGGCCGGGGACGCGCCCTCGCCGACGAGCAGGCTCTTCGTCTCCATTCCGAGCACGAGCGCGACGAGCACGAGCAGCACGCCGATGCAGAGGGTACCGATCGCGTCGAACACCCCGTTGCCGGTGATGATTGTGAGCCCCACGCCGAGAAAGGCGAGGGTGAGACCGACCAGCGCTGCGAAGTCTTCGAGCAGCACGACGGGCAGCTCCGGAGCCTTCGCGTGCCGAATGAACTGCACCAGCGACTCGCCTGCGCGCGTATGCCGCGACTCCCGAACCGCGGTGCGGAACGAGAAAGCCTCGAGGACGATGGATGCCACGAGCACGCCGACAGGCCACCACGGGTTGTCGAGAGGGTGCGGATGCTGCAGCTTCTCGATGCCCTCGTAGATCGAGAACACACCGCCAACCGAGAACAGGATGATCGACACTACGAACGCGTACACGAATCGCTCGCGTCCGTACCCGAACGGATGCGCCTGGTCGGCCTCCTTGCGCGACTTGCGCCCGCCGAGCATGAGCAGCAGCTGATTGCCGGTGTCGGCCAGCGAGTGCACGCTCTCCGCGAGCATCGAGCTCGAGCCGGAGAACAGGAACGCCACGAATTTGATCACGGCAATGCCGAGGTTTGCGAGGAGTGCAGCAACGATTGCGCGATTGCCGCCCGGGGTGCTCATAGCCCAATCCTAAGATGGGGCTCATGGTCACCCTCCCGTCAATTGCAATTCTCGGCACCGGTTCGATGGGAGGCGCCATCCTCTCCGGGCTCGTGCAGCCCGGAGTCGACGTGAGCGGCGGCATCCGCGTCACGAATCGCACCGCAGCAAAGGCCAAGCCCCTGGCATCGGACACCGTCGAATCCTTTGCGCTCGAGACCAACCCGGATGCCAACAAGCGAGCCCTCGCCGGCGCCCGCGTCGTGATCGTCGGCGTCAAGCCCGCGATGGTCGCCGACCTGCTGCGGGATGTCGCCCCCCACCTCCCTCCGGACGCGATCGTCGTCAGCGTGGCGGCCGGTGTCACCATCGCGACCATGGAGTCGCTCATCCCCTCGGTCGTTCTCCGCGCGATGCCCAACACACCCGCGGTCGTTGGACGAGCGGTCACGGGCCTCGCCGCCGGCTCGCGCGCGAGTGCCGAGGATGTCGCGACTGCCCGAGCCGTGTTCGAGACTGTCGGCACCGTGCTCGAGGTCCCTGAAGGCAAGATCGATGCGCTCAGCACCATCTCGGGTTCGGGTCCCGCGTACGTCTTCTACTTCATCGAAGAGCTGACCCGCACCGCGGTCGATCTGGGCTTCACGGCGAATGAGGCCGCTGTGATGGTCAACGGGACCTTCCTCGGCGCATCCGAACTGCTGGCGTCGAGCGACGTCGATCCGGCGGAGTTGCGACGCCGCGTCACCAGCCCGAAGGGGACGACGGAGCGCGCGATCGAGGTCTTGCAGTCGGCCGATCTCAAGCACCTGTTCGACCGCGCGACTGCGGCTGCGCTGGCCCGCGCCAGGGAGCTCGCTGGGTGAGCCTGTCGAAACCCGCGCGGCGAGCTGCCCGCCGTAGTTCCGCTGGTCGAGTAGCCGCGGCGCAGCCCGGCGTTATCGAGACCGGCCTCACAACGCGCGTGGGGCTGGTCTCGATGACGCGGGCTCCTTCGTCGCGCCGCTACTCGACCGGCGGGTATCGCGGGCTCCTTCGTGGCGCCGCTACTCGACCAGCGGATGACGCGGGCTCCTTCTTCGCGCCGCTACTCGACCGGCGGGTGACGCAGGCTCCTTCTTCGCGCCGCTACTCGACCGGCGGGGGTTTCGACAGGCTCAACCGGCAACGGCGCGACGGCCGCGGGCGATGCCGAAGCCGACGAGGGCCGCGGCGACAACAGTGAGCACAACGCCCGCGACCACGATCGCGGCCTCGAACTGGGCGGTCTGCGCTCCCGTCCAGTTGCCTGTCGCGATGTCCCCGGCGAAGAACGTCGCGACAACCGTGCCAGCCACGGCGATTCCCACGCCCGTGGCGACCTCGGACGCGGTGTCGACAAGGGCAGCGCCGATCGACGTGCGGTTCTCCGGCAGGCCGCGGAGCACGTTCGTCCCCGCGACGACGCCGTTGACGCGGATCCCCGCAGCGACAAGAGCCAGGGCGATCGCGATCCACACGTAGCCGAAGTTGCTGAGGAGGCCGTAGATGGCGAGTCCCGAGACGACGGCCGCGGCGCTCAGCCACGCAGACCGATCGAGGCCCACTCGTTCGATGAACTTGTTTGCGAGCGGGCCGCCGAAAATGAGGACGACCACCTGCGGAAGCATCCCCACGGAGGCGAGGTATGGCGGCCATCCCCAGTCGAGCTGCAGCTGCAGGGTCACCAGGTAGCCCATGGCGGCAACGGCGAGCCCGGTCGCCGCCTTGTATGCGAGCCCGCTTGCGACCAGCGGCCGCGCCACGAGCTTCAGGTCGAGAAGGGGATGTTCGGCTGAGCGCTCCCGCAGCACGAACAGGGTCGCGGCGACCACGGCTGCTGCGCTCGCGGTCCACGGCGCCCATGAGCCAGCGCCATCGTTCACGAACAGGGTCGGTGCCACAAGCGCGAGGATGATCGTCACGGTACCGAGGGCAGCGCCCGCGACGTCGATGGGGTCGCGGTGCAGCTCCGCCGCGACGTCTCTCGCGATGCCGATCCGGATGCCGATGAACGCGAGGATCGCGATCGGCACGTTGACCAACAGCAGGACCTGCCACGGCGCGACCGCGAGGATGAAGCCGCCCGCTGTCGGGCCGATCGCGAGCCCGACGAGACCGACCGTGGAGATCAGTGTCATCGCGCGAACCCGGAGCGTGTCCCCTTGGAACAGACGGAAAGCCAGCGCAATTGACCCCGGCGTGGTCATCGCGGCGGCGGCGCCCATCACCGCTCGCACGGCGATGAGCTCGGGTGATGTCGTCACGAAGGCGGTGGCGAGGCTGGCGGCTCCCAGCAGCACGAGGCCGACGAGCATGACCCGACGTCGACCGACGCGATCTGCTATCGCGCCGAAGACCAGCATCAGCCCGCCGAACACGACGGCGTAGACGCCTGTCACCCACTCCAGCGAGAGCGTGGAGGCGTGCAGGTCGCGGCCGATAGTCGGCAGCGCGACGTTCAGTATCGAGTTATCGAGCATCTCGAACAGGAACACCGCAGAGAGCCCGGCGAGGGCGATCCACGCCTCGCGCAGCGACTGGGGTGACTGGCGCGAATTCGAAGAGGTTTGCTGTGATGTCATGTCACTAGGTTATGTGACTAAATTAAGTCGCACAAGCACTAAGTTGAGAGACACAAGGAAGCGAGACCGGATGCCGAGGACCAGCGAGCGGGGTGGCCCACAAACGCGCGCGCGCATCCGTGAAACCGCCAACCGGTTGTTCATCGAGCGCGGCTACGACTCCGTGACGGTCGCGGAGGTCGCGCGCGAGGCGGGCGTCTCGAGCGTGACTGTCTTCAATCACTTTCCGCGCAAGGAAGACCTGTTTCTCGATCGCACCTCCGATGCCGTCGACCTCCTTCGCTCGGCCGTCCGGGAACGCGCCGATGGGATGACGGTCCTCGCTTCGCTGCGTGAGACGAGCATCCGCCTGTTCGACGCACGTCACCCGCTTTCCGGCGTCGACGAACGATCAACGCCCTTCTTCCGCACCGTCGCCGGTTCGCCGGCGCTGGTCGCCCGCGCCCGCGAGATCCTCTCCGAGCTGCAGCACACCCTTGCCGACGAACTCGATCGCGACGGAAGGTTCGAGGGCGATGCGAACCTCGTAGCAACGCTCTTTCTCGCGGGCTACGCGAGTGTTCTGGTCGAGACGGCGCAGCATCTCATGGCGGGACAGTCGCGCAGCTCAATGCTCGATGATCACCGCGCCAGGCTCGATCGCCTCTTCGATGCGCTGACAACGGGGGTCGGCCCCTAAGCCTCGCCCCGAGCGGGGGATCGCTCAGGATGCCGCGGGCAGAGGATCGATCAGGTGCGGCCCCGTGTTCTTCACGCTGTTGACGTCCCGACTGACCTCGTAGTGCTGCAACTGGTCTGCCACCTCGAGCGATTCTCGTTCGAGGATCGCCTGTGCCGAGTCGGTGTCGAGGTCTGGCGAGAGCCAGTCGTCGTAGGCGTCGGGGGTCAGGCAGGCTGGCATCCTGTCGTGCACCTCGCCGGGAGCGACATGCGCGTCTCGCGTGAGGATGGCGGTTGAGACCAGCCAGCGATCCGGCGCGTCCTTCTCCTTGGTCGGGTCTGGCCACGCGGTCACTAACCCCGCCATCGCCAGCGAGTGCCCCGGATCGAAGATGAAGTGCGGTTGCTTGCCCGTCTCGGTGACCGTCCACTCGTAGTAGCCGGCGGCGGGGATGATGCACCGGCCCGAGGCGAACGCCTTACGGAACATGCCTGAGGTCGCAGCGCTCTCCATCCGCGCGTTGATCGGCTGCGGCTGCTGTTTGGCGCTCTTCGCCCAACTCGGGATGAAGCCCCAGTGCACCTTCGGAGCTTCGCGCTCGCCGTGGCGGTTGCGCACCACCGTAATCGACGCCGTTGGAGCGACGTTGTAATCGTCTTCCAGGCCGAGGTCTGCGATGAGGCCCGGCAGGTCGACTTTTTGGTTCACGACAAAGCGACCGCACATAATCCCATCTTGGCGCAACCCACTGACGTGGCGGATGTGCGGCAGTACCGTGAGGCATGGCCACCACAACCACACGAACGCGCCAAATGCCGGACGACCCGAAGTCGGAGAAGAAGCTGGGCTGGTTCGACCGCTTCGCAACCGCCGCGTCAAAGATCGTGAGCAGGGCGGTGTTCTTCGCGTTCTGTGTCGTCCTCGTGATCGTCTGGGCGCCATCCATCGTGTTCCTGCACAGCATCAGCACCTGGCAGCTCATCATCAACACGGCGACGACGATCATCACCTTCCTGCTGGTCGCGCTCCTGCAGAACACCCAGGAGCGCTCGGATAAGGCGTCGCAGGAGAAGCTGAACGCGATCGCGGATTCGCTGAGCAAGTTCATGACGGCGCAGGGACTCGAGAAGGAGGCCAGGGAGCTCCGCAACGCGGTAGGGCTCGAAGAGCGCGAGAGCAGCAAAGGCTAGCCAGCGCGGGGGAGCAAGCGACTACCCTGACTGCATGGCCGACATCTTCGACGTGGTAGCTGACCTGACGCGCCGCGAACTGCTCCAGTTGCTGCTCCAGTCCGGCGAGATCAGCGTCGGCGAGATCGTCGAGCGTACCTCGCTCACCCAACCAACGGTGTCAAAGCACCTGAAGGTCCTGCGCGATCATGGCATCGTGCGCGTGCGCGAGGAGGGCCAGCACCGCTACTACACGCTTGATGCTGGCCCGCTCGAGGAGCTCGAGACGTGGGTCGTCCCGTTCCTCGGCAGCGACTTCGAGGATGCCCCGCGAGACCAGGTCGCGAGCTCGTCCGCCCAGCCGGAACGCTCGGCCGTCAGCGCCGCAATCGCCGCCTGGCCGGGATCGGACGCCGGCGAAAGGGTAGGGCGTGTCGTCGCTGATGGGTCATTCAAAGCTCTTTCACGGATTCATGACGCGCAGGATGAGCTCACCCGGCGCATCCACCGGGCAACCGGAAGGTAGACGCGGGGTCACATCTGCCCCTATATTTACGATTTAGCACTCCAGTAACACGGGGAGTACTCAACTCGAGTCACGTGACTTCTTGATCCAGGGGGCGTAAAGCAATGGCAGACCTGTCTGGCGTGCGCTTTCTGACGGTGGCTGAGGTCGCCGAGATGATGCGTGTTTCCAACATGACCGTGTATCGACTGGTTCATTCCGGGGAATTGCCGGCCGTGCGCTTCGGTCGCTCGTTTCGCATCCCCGAATCGGCGGTGGCTGCTGCCATTGAAACGCCCGACTCTCGCGTGGGGTAAAGTAGTCCAGTTGTGTCTTCCGCGGTTCTGAACGGACCGGAGGTCCGTTTAGAACATTCAGCGAGGTGATTTATGGGTTCCGTCATCAAGAAGCGCCGCAAGCGCATGGCGAAAAAGAAGCACCGCAAGCTGCTTCGCAAGACGCGTCACCAGCGTCGCAACAAGAAGTAGCGCGAGTTTCGCATCGCAAGTTTTGAAAAGGCGTTAGGCCCCAGGGTCTAGCGCTTTTTTGCTGCCGCGGGCCGGGGCGTTTTGCCACTGGTTGTCGCCTTGGCGTCCCGGCGCACGCGCTTGCGGGCCTCTCGGATGCTCGCGCGCTTCAACTGCAGGATCGGCCAGTGCAGGGCTTTGGCGTGCTTCGTCAGTCGCGCATCCGGGTTCACCACCACGCGGTTGCCGACAAGGCTGAGCAGGGGGATGTCGTTGCGGGAATCCGAGTACGCCCAGCAGTCCTCGAGGTTAGCGCCGAGCGCCTTCGCGAAGGCTCTTGCGGCGACGGCCTTATCTTCGCCGTGGAGCACCGGCCCATCGAACTCGCCCGTGAAGAAGCCATCCTCCGCCTTGAATTTCGTGCCGAGTGCGCCGGTGAGCCCCAACCGCTGAGCGATAACGCCGCCGACGATCTGGGGAGTCGCGCTGATCAGCCAGACCTGGTGGCCCTTGGCGAGGTGCTCTTGCGTGAGGCCGACCGTCTCGGGCCAGAGTCGCTTCTCGATGTCGCGCTCGAATACGCCGGTCGCGATGTCCTCGAGTTCGACCTCGGTGTAGCCCTTGATGAGAACCAGCGCCCGATCTTTGATCGAACCGAGGTGCTTATTGTTCTCTCCGACGAACAGGAACGTGGCCTGGTGCCAGCAGAATTTCAGAATCTCGAGCGAGCGGAGGATGCCCATCCGTCGTGCCGCTTTGGCGAGGTGGAAGGCGCTCGCGCCCCGCAGCAGGGTGTTATCGACGTCGAAGAAAGCGACGATGGGAGCATCGGTGGTCGCCTCGGGAGTCGCGTCGGACATCCGCTCAGTCTAGGCAGCGGAGGTGAACATCGTCCCCAGCGGGGTTACGAATAGGCTGGTGCCGTGCCTACTGACGCCTCCGTCACCCTGCTCTCGCGGCCGGATTGTCACCTCTGCGACGACGCACGCGAGATCGTCGAGGCTGTGGTCGCGGCGAATCCCCGCGCAACGCTGACTGAGCTCTCGATCACGGAAGATCCTGCGCTCGCCGAGCGATATGCGGAGGAGATCCCCGTTGTCATGATCAACGGCCGCGTTCACAACATCTGGCGCGTCAACCCCGAGCGGCTCACCGCCGCGCTTCTGGAGGCAACACAATGATCAAGCACGTCATCGCCTGGACGCTGAAAGCCACGGATGCGGAAGGCAAGTCGACCGCGTTCACCGCGATCGCCGAGGGGCTCGGCAGCCTGCCGCACGTGATCCCGGAACTGAAGACCCTCCATGTCGGCCAGGACCTGGCGGAGACGGACGGCAACTGGGATGTCGTCGCCATCCTCGACTTCGAGACGACAGAGGGGCTTGCGATCTACCAGGCCCACCCGGAGCACCAGAAGGTGGCCACAGTCATCCGCTCGCACACCACGGGGCGCGCGGTCGTCGACTACGAGTTCTAGCCAGCAGCGGTTCCTGCTACTCCTGCCAGTACTCGGCGTCGAACTCTGTCGTCAACACGATTTCGCGCGCCGGTGCCAGGTCGAGGTCGGAAAATGTTGCGACCAGGGGGTTGGTGGCGAGGTCGACCGTCGGATGGTTCGTGCCCTCATCCCAGTCGTTCGTGTGTGAACCATCGGATGGCATCATCGGGAAGTCGCCGGTCTCCGGAAGCGCGTCAAAGTCGAAAGCGTTGCCACTCGTGTCTTTCGCGATGGTCATCCGGGTACCTCCAAAGCGGATTCAAGACCCGCTGCTGTACATCGACGCTACGCCCCGTCGCCCGTGACGGTCTGTCCCCCGAAGGAGGGACACGAGATGTACCCTACGGCAACAGGCGCGTCGGACCGCGGAACAGGTAGGTGGTTTCGCGGATGTTCGTCTGGTGCAGCATCAGCATGAGCACGCGGGCAAGCCCCATGCCGAACCCGCCGTGCGGCGGAACCCCGTAGCGGAAGAAGTCGAGGTAGAAGTCGAGCTCCTCCGGGTCGAGACCCTTCTCCTTCGCCTGCTCGACGAGGACATCAATGCGGTGTTCGCGCTGCGCGCCCGTCGAGATCTCGACGCCGTTGAAGATGAGGTCGTAGCTTTTGGTGATGCCCTGGTCGTCGTCGTGACGCATGTGGTAAAACGGCCGAATACTCGAGGCATAGTCGGTCAGGAAGACGAATTCGTGATCGAACGTCTCCTTCACATACGCGGCGATCTGGCGCTCGCCCTCGGGGTCCATGTCATCGTCGTGGCGCGGAACCTCGTAGCCGCGCTCGGCGACGATGCGCTTCGCTTCGGCGAGCGGGATGCGCGGGAACGGCGTCGTCGGCACCGTGACCTGGATGCCGAAAACGGCTTCGATCTCGGCGCCGTGCTTGTCTTTGACGGCCTGGAAACCAGCAACCAGCAACTCTTCGTGCAGCTTCATGACATCCTCGTGGCTGTCGATCCAGCTGATCTCGGAGTCGATGCTCGTGAACTCTGTGGCGTGCCGTGAGGTGAAGCTCGGGTCGGCGCGGAAGGCAGGCCCGACCTCGAAGATCTTGCCGAAGCCGGCCGGCTGTGCCATCTGCTTGAAGAACTGCGGGCTCTGCGAGAGGTACGCCTTCGTGTCGAAGTACTCGACCTCGAACAGCTCGGCCTTCGATTCGCTCGCACTCGCCATCAGCTTCGGGGTGTGGATCTCGACGAAGTCGTTCTCGATCCAGTAGGTGCGCCAGGCGTGCTCGAGCGTGGTCTGGATGCGGAAGATCAGGTTCGCTTCCGGCCGTCGCAGGTCGAGGAACCGCCAGTCCATGCGCTTGTCGACACCGGAGTCGTCTGCGATCGGCGGCTCCGGAATCGAAGCGGTGATGACATCCAGCTCGGTGATCTTGACCTCGATGCCGCCGAGCTTCACGCGCTCGTCGTGCTTCAGTTCGCCGGTAACACTGACGAAACTGCCCTGGCTGACGGCGGAAATCGCGGCCTGCAGGTCTTCCGGCGCATCCGCCCGGGGTGCAACCAGCTGGACGGCGCCGGACTCGTCGCGCAGGATGATGAACTGCACGGCCTTCTGGTCGCGCACCTTCTCGACCCACCCGGCGACGCGCACGAGGCCGTCTTCGAGGGCGGCAAGGTTTTTGACAGGGGTGCGTGTAGTCACGAGCACCGAGTTTACCGGGCCGCCTCGGTGGTGCTGCGTGCCGATCTAAAGTCGGAGCATCCAGCAACACTCCGCGCTATGGGTCCGGCCGCGCGGCGTGTCGACGGAATTACCGACTTTGCGAAGGGGGTTGCCGGGGGACGCCGGTTCGGTACACAGCGGTGGTTGCCTAGAATTGGCGGGTGCCAGCCTCCCTCATCCATCTCGTGCGCCACGGCGAGGTCTTCAATCCGCAGGGCGTGCTCTACGGCCGCATCCCGGGCTTCGGCCTGAGCGAGCTCGGCGCCCGCATGGCGGCAGAATCCGCGGAGTCGAAGGTCGGTCATCCGATCACCCGCCTCTACGCCAGCCCTCTGCAGCGCACGCAGGAGTCGGCCGCGCCATGGGCGAAGACGTTCGGCTTGAGCATCCAGGGCGACGAGCGCCTGATCGAGCCGTGGAACAAGTTCGAGGGCACCAACGATTTCGGGGCGAAAGCCTTGCGCATGCCACGAGTGTGGCCGTGGCTCGTGAACCCCTTCAAGCCGAGCTGGGGCGAGCCGTACGAGTCGATCGCGACCAGGATGCTCGCAGCCATCGAGGATGCGTGGGCCGCGACGAACGCGGGCGAAGTCGCGCTCGTCAGTCACCAGCTTCCCATCTGGATGGTGCACAGGAAGCTGGCGGGGGAGCGCCTGTTCCACGACCCGCGCAAGCGCCGCTGCAACCTCTCCTCCATCACAACCCTCGCCCGCGAGGGCGATCGCTTCATCGAGGTCGACTATCAGGATCCTGCGGCAGACTTGCAGGCATCCGCCATCGACCAGGGAGCCGTGTGAGAAGCAGAAGTCTTCTGGGCATGCTCGTCGTTCCCGTTGTTGCTGTTTTCGTGCTTGCGGGATGCACCGAGACGCCGGATTACGGCCAGTCTTCCTCTAACGGCTACGTCTCCGGCGCTGGCGTCTACAAGGAGATCAAGCCAGCCGATCGCAAGAAGCCACTCAGCTTCAGCTCAAAGCTCGACACGGGAGCGACCGTGACAAGCGCAGAGCTGAAGGGCAAGGTGTACGTCGTCAACTTCTGGTACGCGGGATGCGCGCCATGCAACTCCGAGGCCCCGCGGCTCAATAAGGTCTACGAGAAATACAAGGGCTCGGTCGGGTTCCTCGGCGTCAACACCTATGACCAGGCCGCGACCGCCGAGACCTTCGAGCAGGCGCACGACGTGAAGTACCCGTCGGCGATCGACACCAACACGGCATCCGTGCAGTACGCGTTCTCCAGCTACGTTCCGCCGTCGGCGGTGCCGACGACCCTCGTGCTCGATAAGCAGGGGCGGGTTGCGGCTCGCGTGACGGGCGAACTCGACGATCCCAGCATCCTCGAATCCCTGATCGCCACCGTGATCCACGAGGGGCAGTAGGTGGGCTCGATGTTCAGCATCTTGACGAGCGGAAACCTGCTCGTGGCGCTCGCCATCGCGCTGGCTGCCGGCTTCGTCGCTTTCGCCTCCCCGTGCGTGCTTCCGCTCGTGCCCGGCTATCTTGGCTACATCGGCGGCTTCACGACAGAGGCGGACCGACCGCGCCGGGGCAGGATGCTCGTTGGGGTCCTCCTGTTCGTGCTCGGCTTTTCCATCGTCTTCGTCGCGTTCAACTGGCTGCTCGGCGGCGCCGGCTTCCTGCTGAAGGCGCACCTCGATCTCATCACCCGCATCGCTGGCGTGCTCGTGATCGCGATGGGCCTCGTCTTCGTCGGCCAGTTCACGTTCCTCCAGCGAACCGTCAAGCCGCGCTGGACGGCGACCACCGGGATGGCTGGTGCGCCACTTCTCGGGATCATCTTCGCGCTCGGCTGGACGCCGTGCATCGGTCCGACGCTGTCGGTCGTGTTGTCGCTGGCCGGCACCAGCGGTGACCCGCTGCGCGGCGCGTTCCTCGGGCTCGCGTTCTCCCTCGGCCTCGGGGTTCCCTTCCTGCTGCTGGCGCTCGGCCTCAATTGGGCCACCGGGTCCATGAAGTGGTTGAAGCGTCACATCCGTCTCGTCAACATCATCGGAGGCGGCCTGCTCATCCTCATCGGCATTCTCATGGTCAGCGGCGTGTGGCAGCTGCTCATGTCCCAGCTCACGGCGGGGGTGGCAAATGGCTCGTTCACCTCGCCCCTCTGATCCTGAATCTGACGCGACTGTCGACGCAGAGGCATCCGACCCGAAGCGGCCGTCCGACCACTTCGACTCGCCAGCACCCGAGCCCGGGATCGTGCAGCCGCGGCTCGGCATCGTCGGATACCTGCGCTTCTTCTGGCGCCAGCTCACCAGCATGCGAACGGCGCTGCTCCTCCTGTTGCTGGTCGCCTTCGCTGCGGTGCCGGGGTCGCTTGTTCCGCAGACGACCTCAGACCCGAACGGCGTCATCCAGTACAAGGCATCGAACCCGGAGTGGTGGGTGCACACCCTCGAGTTCCTTGGCGTCTTCAACACCTATTCGTCGGTGTGGTTCTCGGCCATCTACCTGCTGCTGTTCATCTCCCTCGTCGGCTGCATCATCCCGCGCACGATGCACCACGCCAAGGCCCTTCGCTCCGCACCACCGAGGACACCGTCGCGGCTCGACAAGCTCGAGGGCTACACGTCGATCGACGCTGGGGACGTGGATGTCGACAAGGCGATCGGCGCCGCTCGCGCCGTGCTTCGCCGCAGCGGCTATCGCGTGCGTGTGTTCGACGGAGAATCGGTCAGCGCGGAGCGCGGTTACCTTCGTGAGACCGGCAACCTGGTGTTCCACGTCGCGCTCGTCGGAATCCTCGCGGTTGTCGGGGTCGGCGGCGGCTTCATCTACACGGGGCAGAAAGTCGTGATCGTGGGGCAGGGCTTCGCGAACACTCTCTCCGACTACGACTCTGTCAGCCCCGGCCGCTGGTTCAATGGCGACGACATGACGCCGTACCAGCTGCTTCTCACCAAGTTCACGGCGAAGTACGACGACCAGAGCCTGTCGTCCTACGGTGAGGCGATCGACTACACGGCATACGTGCGCACCCGGGAGCCGGGGCGCGGGTGGGAGAACCAGACCATCAAGGTCAACTCCCCGCTGCACGTCGGCGACACCGACGTCTACCTGCTTGGCAACGGCTACGCGCCGACCCTCACCTTCAGGAACCCCAAGGGCAAGGTCGTCTCGACCCAGACTGTGCCCTTCCTCTCGCAGGACACGAACCTCACGAGCACCGGGACGATCCGCGTCGCGAACGGCCTCCCGCAGCAGGTCGCTTTCACCGGCCTGTTCCTGCCGACGAAGTGCGCGCAGGTCGCGTACTGCGGTGCGGGGCTGAGCTCGATTCACCCCGACCTGATCAACCCGTCGCTCTCGCTGCAGGTCTACGTCGGCGACCTCGGATTCGATAAGGGCAAGCCGATCAACGCGTTCACGCTCGACCCGACCGGGCTCAAGCAGATCGCGGGCCGCGGCTCTGGCAAGCCCGGGCTGACGCTGAAGCCGGGGCAGACCGTAAAGCTCCCGGACGGTCTCGGCTCGGTCACGTTCGATAAGCACATCGCGCGTTACGCATCGCTCGACATCCACCACGACCCGACGCAGATCTGGGTGCTGACCTTCGCCATCCTCGTCTTCCTCGGCCTGATCACGGGCCTCTTCGTGCCGCGCCGGCGCATGTGGGTGAAGGCCGTGAAGGGGAAGGATGGCGTGAAGCTCGAATACGCGGGCCTCGCCAGGGGTGAGGATGCCCGGTTGAAGGAAGCCGTCACCGACCTGGCCCAGAAGCACTCCCAGCTTCTCGGGCTTAACATGAAGCCGTGAATCAACCGGATCTCGCAACCTACAGCGTCATCGCCATCTACTCGGCGATGACGGTCTACGCGATCGCGTTCATCTGCTTCGCCCTCGACCTGGCACGTCGCGCCTCGCTGGCGAAGGGCGCCGCGATTGCACCGGCCGTCCCGCTCACGGTGTCGGCAGGCTCCGGCAGCACTGCGCTTCTCGACCGCCCGGATGCGCCGGCGTCCGGCGACCTCGACGGCCCGATTGGCCGCGTGAAGCGCTCACGCACGGCGCGTCTCGGGCTGTACTTCACCATCCTCGGCTGGATCCTGCACGTCGGCGGCGATGTGCTTCGCGGCGTTGCGGCCGGGCGGGTCCCGTGGGCGAACATGTTCGAGTTCTCGGTCACGATGACCGCGATCATCATCGGCGTCTTCCTGTTCGTGCAGTTCTGGCAGGACCTCCTGTTCCTCGGCGTCTACGTCACCGGCTTCGTCACCCTGTTCCTCGGGCTGGCGACAACGGAGTACTACGTCGCGGTTTCTCCGCTGCCGCCACCCCTGCAGTCGTACTGGCTGGTGATCCACGTCTTCGTCGCGTCTCTCGGCACCGGCTTCTTCGGCCTCGGCGCCGCGCTCTCCGTCGTGCAACTGCTTGCCGCGCGACGGGTGGCGAAGGGACTGCGGCCGATTCCGGCCATCCCGACGCCGGAGCGCCTCGAGACGTTGGCGTATCGCCTGATCGTCGTCGGATTCGTGTTCTGGTCGTTCACGCTGATCGCCGGTGCGATCTGGGCAGACCACGCCTGGGGTCGCTACTGGGGTTGGGACACCAAAGAGGTGTGGACCTTCATCATCTGGGTGATCTTCGCCGGGTACATCCACGCGCGAGCGACACGAGGATGGCGCGGGTCGCGTTCTGCGACGCTCGCGATCATTGGCTTCGGAGCCGTGCTCTTCAACTTCACGATCGTCAACATCTTCTTCCACGGTCTGCACAGCTACTCCGGCCTGTAGGTCGTCGCGGCGTCGTTGGACGCCTAGACGGTTTGTCTTGTTTGGACGTATGATCCAAGCGTGACATCCCCGCCGCCCGCATATCTCTTCGCCATCGGGGAATCGTTTGCGCGGATCCTCGCGCCGCACGGCGAGGTCGTGTTGCACGATGTCGAGACAGACACGATCAGCGCGATCTGGAACCCGTTGTCACGCAGGGTCGTCGGGGAGCCATCCCTCCTTGCCGAACTCGACCTGGCTGCGGGGGACGTGTTCGGGCCATACCCGAAGACGCTCGCCGATGGCAGGGCGCTGTCGAGCGTCAGCGCCGTCGTGCGCGACGACAGCGGGGCAGCATCCATGGTTCTCTGCGTCAACGTCGACCGCACGGCCTTCGAGGCTGCGGCCCGGCTGCTTGCCGCATTCGCCGCGCCGGTCGCCCTGCAGCCGCGCGCCCTGTTCGAGAAGGACTGGGTCGAGGGGCTCAACGACCTCGTCGGCGCCTACGTGCGAGAAAGCGGCAGGTCGGTCGACCGCTTCACGCGCGACGACCGGCTCGAAGTGCTTGCCCGAATGGATGCCGCCGGCGTCTTCGGCAGGCAGAAGGCGGCGCAGACGGTCGCCCGCACGCTCGAGGTGTCGCGGTCGGGGCTGTACACGCTGCTGGCCGAGCTCAGGAAGGAAGCAACCCCATGACGACGCTCCCGCACTTTCGGCTCGAAACCTACTTCGAGAAGTGGGAGTTTTCGGCGAAATATCACCTCACGGCGTCGGATGCGCAGACCATGTCCGTTCGCGAACTGCTCGAGCTGGCGGATGCCGACGGCCGCCGTCGCTGGGACGAGCTGACCCTGGCGTACACGGAGACGCGCGGGATGCCCGAGCTGCGCCAGGCGATCGCAGCGACCTACGACCACCTGGCGGCCGACGACATCCTCTGCTTCGCGGGGGCGGAAGAGGTGCTGTATCTCGCTCCCCAGGCGATCCTCGGGCCGGACGACCATGCCGTCGTGATGACACCCAACTACCAGGCCGCCGAGACGATTCCGCTGGCGATCTCTGCGGTCACCGGCGTCGCCCTCCGAGAGGAGGACGACTGGGCGCTCGATGTCGACGCGATCGAGGCGGCGCTGCGACCGAATACGAAGCTCGTGTCGGTGAACTTCCCGAACAATCCGACCGGGGCGGTGCCCGGGGTCGACGAGTGGCTTCGGCTGGTCCGGCTCTGCGACGAACGCGGCATCACCCTCCTGAGCGACGAGGTCTACCGCGGACTGGAACGGGATGCCACCGCCGCGCTTCCCCAGGCCGCCGACCTTTCAGCCACCGCGGTTTCCGTTGGCGTCATGTCGAAGGCTTACGGGCTGCCTGGGCTCCGGATCGGCTGGATCGCCACCCGCGACCACGCGCTGCTCGAGCGGATCGCCCGCGCAAAGGACTACACGACCATCTGCAACTCGGCGCCGAGTGAGGTGCTCGCGCTGATCGCACTGCGGGCGCGGGAGCAGGTAATCGAACGCAACCGGGGGATCGTCGCCGCAAACATCCCCCAGTTCGACGCGTTCTTCGCGCGGCACCCGGACCTGTTCGAGTGGCGGGCGCCGGATGGCGGTTGCGTCGCGTTCCCGCGGTACCTCGGCGGCGACGGCGTCGAAAGGATGTGCGCAGACCTCGTCGAGGAGGCCGGCGTGCTGCTGCTGCCGGCGAGCCTGTATGCGTCGGAGCTCACCGCGACGCCGACGGACCGGTTCCGCATCGGCGTCGGGCGCCTTGACCCTGCGCCGGCTCTCGCCGCCTGGGATGCGTGGCTCGCGAGGCGCTGACGGAGCGCCGTCGGCTCCTCGGGGTATTTCGTGCGTTGGTCTCGATAACGCCGGCTTCGCGCGGCTACTCGACCAGCGAGGTCTCGCGCGGCTACTCGACCGGCGAGGTCTCGCGTGGCTACTCGACCGGCGAGGTGGCGAGCACCGCGTGAACGCGGCCGAGGCGCCCCAGCCACCACTCGGTGCGCTCGTCGCTCGCGGCATGACGCTCCAGCAGGTCGTCGCTGACATCGACCCGACGCACGTCGATCTGGCCGTCGATCGGCGCTAGCGGCGCATCCGTCACGTCTGCGGCGAGGAGGGCAGCGGTGCCGAGTCCGCAGTCGTATTGCAGGCCCGGTACACCCGCCGCGAGGTGCGCGCCCATCGAGAGTCCGACCGACGTGTCGATCGCGCTCGAAACGACGACAGGCAGGCCCGCCGCAGCGACAATCCGAAGCGCTCGATCGATGCCCCCGAGCGGCTGCGCCTTGATGATAAGGATGTCTGCGGCACTGGCGCGCGCCACCGCCAGTGGATCGTCGGCCTTGCGCACGCTTTCGTCCGCAGCGATCGGGATCCCCATGTATTTCACGCGCTTGCGGATCTGCGCCAGCTCATCGACCGTCTCACAGGGCTGCTCTACGTACTCGAGGTCGTATTCGGCGAGGGAGTGGATCGCGTGCTCGGCCTCGTCGAGGTTCCAGCTGGCGTTCGCGTCGATGCGAATGCGGCCGTCTGGCCCGAGCAGCTCGCGCACGGCTGCGACCCTGGCGACGTCATCCGCGAGGGACTGGCCCTGCTCCGCGACCTTGACCTTGACTGTCCTGCAGCCCGGGTACCTGGCGAGGATCTCGGCGATCCGCTCAGGCGCGACGGCGGGCAGCGTCGCGTTGACGTGGATCCGCGTCGGCGCACCCGCAGGCAGCTCCGGGGTGCGCCAGCCAAAGTCGATCGCGGCGGCGAGCCATGCCGCGGCCTCAGCGTCGCCGTACTCGAGGAAGGGCGAAAACTCGGTCCATCCCACCGGTCCGTGGAGAAGCAGCGCCTCCCTTGTCTCGATGCCACGGAATCGTGTTGACAACGGGAGAGAAACCACTCGCGCCGTCGCGAGCAGCTCTGCGAGAGGCGGGAGCATGCCCCCAGTCTGTCACCGACCTCAGCGCACGTCTCCCAGCCGTTTTGCCGCGGCCGGGCCGAGAATCATCCTTTCGGAGGTTTTGCGGTGCGGCGCCCGGCTGTCACAGTTGTTGTGACAGGACGCGTGGACAGGGGAGGCGACATGTCGAGTGTGCATCGCGCGCGGGTGCGACCCGACCCACGCCACGGCTATCGACCGGGCACGCTGCTGGGTGTGCTGTCTGCGTTCGCCTCCGTCCTCACGATCGTGCTCGTTAGTGTCGGGATCACACAGTCCATGCTCGGCCAGTTCGAGACCGGGACGAGCCTTGCGTACTTCTCCGTTGGCACATCCGTTGTCGGAGTACTCGGGGGCATCGCGGCCATCGTGCTCGATCGAGGGCGGGGCTGGGGCGTGATCGCGATCATCCTGGGGCTGGCGGCCGACCCGCTCATCCTTACCCGGGTTTTGGACTGGATCGGCGGCCTAGGCTAGCCGCATGAGCGCTTTCGTCTCCGAGCTGTTCGACTCGAGTGCATGGGTCGATGTGCCCGGCTTCGACGGGCTCACCGACATCACGTACCACCACGACACCACCGGCCGCATTGCCCGCGTCGCCTTCAACCGGCCGGAGGTGCGCAACGCCTTCCGGCCCCACACGGTCGATGAGCTCTACCGCGCGCTCGACGATGCTCGGCAGAATTCGCGCATCGGCGTCGTGCTGTTGACCGGCAATGGCCCGAGCGAAAAGGATGGCGGGTGGGCGTTCTGTTCTGGCGGCGACCAGCGCATCCGCGGGCGCGACGGCTACCAGTACGCGGATGGCACCGTTAGCACGGGTCGCCTGCACATCCTCGAGGTGCAACGACTAATCCGGTTCATGCCGAAGGTCGTCATCGCGGTGATCCCCGGGTGGGCCGCCGGCGGCGGCCACTCGCTGCACGTCGTCTGCGACCTCTCGATCGCCAGCCTCGAACACGGCAAGTTCAAGCAGACCGATGCCGACGTCGGGTCGTTCGACGCGGGTTACGGCAGCGCATACTTCGCCCGGCAGGTTGGCCAGAAGTTCGCCCGGGAGGTCTTCTTCCTCGCCCGCGAGTACTCGGCAGAACGCGCGCTTTCAGCCGGCGCGATCAATGCCGCGGTTCCTCACGCCGAGCTGGAGAAGACGGCCATCGAGTGGGCGAACACGATCCTCGGGAAGTCGCCGACGGCCATCCGGATGCTGAAATTCGCCTTCAACGCGGTGGACGACGGGCTCGTCGGGCAACAGGTGTTCGCCGGGGAGGCGACGAGACTCGCCTACGGCACCGACGAGGCGGTCGAGGGTCGCGACGCGTTCCTCGAGAAGCGCGAGCCCGACTGGTCGCCCTACCCCTGGCAGTTCTAGTGCTCCTTCTGAACTCGTCGCAAGGTGGGGCAGGGTGACTCGGGGTTTGCGGGTGGTCGCGCCGGAGGCGGCTGGGGTGCTGGTTGCGCTGCGCGCGGCGCTCGGCGGCAGCGGGCCAGCTGTGCTGGTCGGCGCCCAGCAGGATGTCCCGGCCGAGGTCGCCCGACGGATCGCGCTCGTCGTCGAGACCAGCGGCTCCACCGCGAGCCCCAAGCGCGTGGCCCTCAGCTCTGATGCGCTGCTGGCAAGCGCTGCGGCATCCGCGTCGGCCATCGGCGGCCACGGCCAGTGGCTGCTCGCCCTCCCGGTGCACTACATCGCCGGACTCAACGTGCTGGTGCGCTCGATCGCGGGGGAGACGGAGCCTGTCATCCTGGGCGGCGGATCGTTCGATCCTGTCGCTTTTGCCGAGGCTGCGGCATCCATGGATGGCGATCTCAGATTCACCTCGGTCGTGCCTGCGCAGCTGTCGCGACTGCTCGAGACGCCGTCCGCGCTGCCTGCGCTGCAACGATTCGATCGGATTCTCGTCGGTGGCCAGTCCACCCCCGCGCCGCTGCTGGAGCAGGCAGCGGCCTTCGGCATCCGGCTGACCCGCACCTACGGATCGAGCGAGACCAGCGGCGGCTGCGTCTACGACGGCGTACCGATCGGAAACACCGAAGCGCGGATTCACGACGGCCAGGTCGAGCTGGCCGGAGCCGTTCTCGCGGACGGCTACCTTGGCGACGACGAGCGAACGGATGCCGCGTTTTGGAGCGACTCCGGTCAGCGCTGGTACCGCACGGGCGACACCGGCAGCATCGACGACGGCGTGCTGCGCGTCACCGGCCGGCTCGACGACGTGATCATCTCCGGGGGAGTGAAGGTGTCCCTCGCCGAGGTCGAGCGGTTCGTGCGCTCGTTGCCGGGCCAGACGGATGCCGTGGTCACCCGCGAGGCCAGCGAGCGCTGGGGAGAAGTGCCGGTGGTCATCACGTCGGTCGACCTCGCCCTCGACCAGGTGCGCGAATCGGTCGGCGAAGCACTGGGGGCTGCCGCCGCGCCCGCCCGGGTGATCGTCGTGAGCCAGCTTCCCATGCTGTCCTCCGGCAAACCCGACCGTGTGAGACTCCGGGTGCTGGTCGAGGATGCCGTGCCCGGCGAGAGCGCTTAGGACCAGTCAGTAGGATTCACCCGTGGCAAAGAACAAGCAGCAGCGGCTCGATCCGAACAAAGTCGAAAAGGTCGAGGTTCCTGCGCGACTCGAACCGAGCGCCCGCATCCCGCAGGAGGCCAGGTCGACGGGGCCCACCCCACCCGGGCGTGGCCGCAACGGCAAAAGCGGACGGCCGGGTGGTCGCCCGCCGTCGGCTCCCAAGATCAAGAAGGCCGGGGCGCGGGATTGGATCGCGGGTGCGCGGCTTCGCACGCTTCCCCTGTCGATCGCCCCGGTGATCCTCGGTACGGCCGCAGCTCACGTCACGCTTCAGCCGTGGCTCTGGTTGAACGCCAGCCTCGCGCTGGCTGTCGCGGTATTGCTGCAGATCGGCGTCAACTACGCCAACGACTACTCGGATGGCGTGCGTGGCACCGACAAGTACCGTCTCGGCCCGTCGCGCCTGACGGGTTCCGGCGCGGCTCGCCCGCGCACGGTCCTGACCGTTGCGCTCACGTTCTTCGTGCTGGCGGCCGCGGCCGGAGTCGGCCTGACCGTGATCACCGGACAGTACTGGCTGCTCGCCGTCGGCGCCGCCTGCATCGTCGCCGGGTACTTCTACACGGGCGGCAAGCGCCCTTACGGCTACTACGGCCTCGGTGAGCTCTTCGTCTTCATCTTCTTCGGACTCGTCGCCACCGCCGGCACGACCTACGTGCAGCTGAAGACCGTGAACTTCGAGAGCTGGCTGAGCGGTGTCGCCGTCGGGTTGATCGCCTGTGCCGTGCTGATGGTCAACAACATCCGCGATCGCCCACAGGACAAGCTCGCGGGCAAGCGGACCCTGGCCGTGCTCATCGGCGACCGTGCGTCGCGCGTGGTGTTCGCGGTGTTCATGCTCCTGCCGTACGTGCTCGTGATCTACTTCGTGATCACCCAGGCCAACGGTTACCTGACCTATTTCGCGCTCCTGCTCACCGCACCATCGGTGCTGATCGCGCTCACCGCGAAGACGCCGAAGGAGCTGATTCTCGCTCTGCAGCTCGCGAGCCTCAGCGCGTTGGCGTTCTCGCTAATTCTCGGCTTCGCGATGGTTGTCTAGACGGTCGATCGCCGCGTCTTCGGCAGCGGTATCCTCGTCGTCCGGAATGACTTCGTCGCGGGCGTTGCGCTTGCCGCGGGTCGCCAGTTCGATCGCCATCTGGTCGCGCACCCTGCGGAAGAAGATGTAGGAGACGGCGAGGCCGGCGATCGCGGCGATGGGCGCCGCGAAGTACCACGGAGTGCTGATGAGAAGCAGCACCGCGAGGACCACCGCGAAGATCGCGATCCTGATGATCGTGTACTTGATGGTTGCGCGCACCGC
The DNA here is from genome assembly GCA_036499165.1 of Galbitalea sp. Lineage (GTDB taxonomy): Bacteria > Actinomycetota > Actinomycetes > Actinomycetales > Microbacteriaceae > Galbitalea. The sequence continues at coordinate 58,675 of DASYEE010000143.1, forward strand.
GCCAGTTTACGGGCTGCTGATTCACGAAGCCTGCGAGCTTACAATGGCCGAATGCTGAGATTCGACATCGTGATCGTGGTCGCCGCCGCCGCGTTGTTCATCTATGCGCTCGTCGATGTGATCTCGATCTACGAATGGCGCATCAAGTCGCTCAACAAGATCAGCTGGGTCTTCATCGTCATCCTGCTCGCCTTCTTCGTCGGGCCGATTCTCTGGCTGACGCTCGGCAAGGCTCGAAAGTCTGACCCGAACAACCCCGTCCAGAATCACGCCGCGCGCGCGCCGGTAGCGCCGGACGACGACCCGGCGTTCCTGCACAACGCCGGTCGCTACGAAGCGCAGGAGGAGCGCATCCGCAGGCTCGAGGCAGAGCTGAAGGCGCTCAACGACGAGGATCCAGGCAGCACCCCGAAATCCGAGAAGTAATTTCTCGAACGCCTCCACGAAACGAGATTCACCTGAGCCACCAGTCGCCTGCCACCGCCTTCGCCGTGGCGCTGCTTGATGAGTTTGCCCGCCTGGGCCTTCGCGACATCGTCGTGAGCCCCGGCTCGCGCTCGCAAGCGCTCGCTCTTGCCGCAGCGGAGTACGAGCGGGCGGGCCTGCTGCGACTGCGCGTGCGAATCGACGAACGGGTCGGCGGCTTTCTCGCCCTCGGCCTCGCGGTCGAGACGGGCCTGCCGGTCGTCGTCGTCATGACGTCAGGGACCGCGGTTGCGAACCTGCATCCTGCCGTGCTCGAAGCTCATCACTCAGGTGTACCGCTCATCATCGTGAGCTCGGATCGCCCGGCAGAACTCCGGGGGATCGGCTCGAACCAGACGACTGTGCAGGAGGGGATCTTCGGCGCGGCGATTACGTGGAGCCGCGACATCCCCGCGCCCCGCGGCGAAGCCCGCGAAACGGATGTCGCGACCGCGCTCGCACGCTCGGCCTGGGCGGCAGCGGGTGGCGGTCGCCCCCAGCCTGTGCACCTCAACATCGCCTTCACGGAACCCTTGTCGAGCCCGGCAGAGCTACCGGAGTCTGATGTCGACTGGAGCGCAGAGTCCGACCAGCCGATCGAACCCGCTGCGCTGCGCATCCAGCCCTCACCCGGGACAGTCGTGATCGCTGGCGCTGGCGCTGGCGCTCGCGCCGAGGAGGTCGCCCGCCAGCTGGGCGCACCACTGCTCGCCGAGGTCGCGAGCGGCGCACGCTTCGGTCCGAACCTCGTCGTCGCGTACCGCGAACTGCTCGACACGGCCAACTTCGGCGACCGGGTCGAGCGCGCGGTCGTCTTCGGGCATCCGACGCTCACCCGCCAGGTTCCCGCGCTGATCCAGCGCGACGGGGTCGACACGATTGTCGTGCGCTCGCACTCGGCCGAGGACTACAACCCCGGCCACCGGGTCGCGACCTTCGCCGACGCGGTGGATGTCGAGGGCGCGGCCGACGAGTCGCCCGCCGCGCGCTCGTGGCTGGGTCGCTGGGTGACCACATCCCGCGGCATCCTCGAACCCCCCGCCGAGCCGACCGCCGCCGAACTCGGCAACGCGGAATTCGCGCGACGTGAGCTCGCCGCCATTCGCAAACCCGTCGACCGCAGGATGCTCGTGGAGGCCGTCTGGCGTGCCACCTGGCCGCACGACCGCCTGATTCTCGGCGCGTCGAGGCTGATTCGTGAGGCAGACGACTGGGTTCAGGGCAAGAAGATCAGCGTGCACGCCAACCGCGGCCTGGCCGGCATCGATGGCACGATCGCGACATCGATCGGCATCGGGCTCGGCAGCGAGACCGACGGCACCACCCGCGTACTCCTCGGCGACCTGGCCGCGCTGCACGACGCGGGCGCGATGCTCTTCGGCGTGGGGGAGCCGCGGCCGCGCATCCAGGTGATCGTCGGCAACGACGGCGGCGGAACCATCTTCGACGGCCTCGAGGTGGCAGCAACCGCTCCTCAGGATGCGATCGATCGGGTCCTCCTGACGCCCCAGTCCGTCGACTTCGCGGCGCTCGCGGCCGCATACGGCTGGGCCCACCTGCGCGCCACCAACCGCGGCGAACTCGACCAGGCGCTGACGGCATCCACCGGTCCAACCCTGATCGAGGTCCCCCTCCCACGCTAGTTTTCCTCTCGGGTGAAGGGGCGGCGGTAGCGTGTGGGGATGAGCATCGAGGAGAGGCTGCGCGCGAGCGCGGAGACTGAGCTGGCGGCGATTGATCCGGGGTCGACGCCGGGGTTCAAGGGTGGTAAATCCGACTCGGTCAAGGTGCTCGCGAAGGGGATCGCCGCGATCGGCGACCACCAGGAGCGCCTCTTCGCCGAGAGTCTCACGGGCGGCACCCGCCGCGTACTGCTCGTGCTTCAGGGCATGGACACGAGCGGCAAGGGCGGCACCGTGGAGCACGTCCTCGCCGGGGTCGACCCGCACGGGCTGAAGATCCACGCGTTCAAGGTGCCGACGCCCGAGGAGAAGGCCCACGACTTCCTGTGGCGGGTTCGCCCCCAGCTGCCGCCGCCGGGGTTCCTTGGCGTCTTCGACCGCTCACACTACGAGGATGTCCTGGTCGAGAAGGTGCACGCGCTGGCGGCACCCGGGGTGATCGAGTCTCGCTACGGCACCATCGTCGACTTCGAGGCCGACCTCGTCACAACGGGGACGACCGTCATCAAGGTCATGCTGCACCTGAGCTTCGGCGAGCAGAAGCAGCGCTTGCTCGCGCGGCTCGATGACCCGACGAAGCAGTGGAAGTTCAATCCGGGTGACGTCGACGAGCGCGGCTTCTGGGATCAGTACCAGGACGCGTATGAGATCGCGATTCGTCGCACGACCACCGACGGCGCGCCGTGGTACGTGGTGCCAGCAGACCACAAGTGGTACTCCCGACTGGCCGTGCAGGACATCCTGCTCACCCACCTGAGGTCGCTGAACGCCGAGTGGCCGAAGCCGACCTACGACGTCGCGACCCAGCGCGCGAGGGTGGTCGACAGCTAGCGCGGAGCGTATGCCCTGAGAAACGCCCGCACGCCGTCGAGCACAGACTGGCGGGCCGCAGCCTCGTCCAGCGGCTGGCTGGACTTCGCGCCATTGGTGACGCCGAGGAATGCGAGGGCGACAAAGTGGTCGGCGGCCAGCCTGGGGTTCGGAACCTCGAGCAGGCCGCGCCGACCGAACTCGACGAAGCGCTCGGCGATCGCGTCCTCTGGCGCTGTGTCGAACCAGTCATCGATGGTCGCGCCCGGCAGCTGCTGCACCTCTTTCGTGACCAGCTGGATGAGCGTGGCGTAGTCGGATGACCCCATGGTCGACGACACGATGCGAGTGGAGAAGGAGACCAGGGCATCCTCCAGGTCGTCGAACTCGGTGAGGTCGTCGTCGATCGCCGCTCGAATGGCGGCCATGAGTGACTCGCCGAGGCCGTCGATCACGGCAATGAGAAGGGCCTGCTTGTCGCCGAAGTAGTCGTAGACCGTGCGCTTGGAGACGCCGGCGCGGGCCGAGATCGCATCGACGCTGGTGCGGTCGAACCCCTCGATGCGGAACAGGTCGCGCGCTGCGGCGAGGATGTCCGCCCGCTTTGCAGCGGATCCCTCGCGCAGGATCTTGCCCCCGGCTTCAATCGCCATCATGCCTCCAATCCGAAATCTTACTCCTGGGTGTACTTAACTACACTGCACGGTGTAGTGTGCCACCATGACCTCGACCTCTCCGGCGCACGCTGCGCCAGAACTCCTCCCAGACCGGCGTCTCACCCTGCTGAGCGTTGTCCTGCTCCTCGGTGCGATCGCATCCATCCTCGACACGACGATCGTCAATGTTGCCCTCGACCACCTGCACATCGTGTTCCACGCGACGGTCGCAGACACCCAGTGGGTATCGACCGGATACCTGCTGGCGCTCGCCGGCGTGATCCCACTGACGGGCTGGGCATCCGAGCGATTCGGCTCACAACAGGTCTGGTTCGCCGCGGTCCTGGTCTTCCTCATGGGGTCGGTGTTGTGTGGGTTTGCGTGGAACCTGCCCAGCCTGATCGGCTTCCGGGTGCTCCAGGGGCTCGGCGGCGGCATGATCCTGCCGGTCACGATTTCGATTCTCACGCAGGCCGCCGGCCCGGCCCGGCTCTCCCGGGCGATGGCCGCGATTGCGCTGCCGGGGCAACTCGGGCCCATCCTCGGTCCGGTCATCGGCGGCGCCATCGTCGATTCGATCAACTGGAACTGGCTGTTCTTCGTCAACGTGCCGATCTGCCTTGCGGCCCTCGTGCTCGCGTCGAAGCTGTTGCCGTCATCCGCGCACGATCGCACCAAGCGCCTGGATGTCGCCGGGTTCGCCCTGCTCACGCCTGGGCTTGTCGGCATCGCGTACGGCATCAGCCAGGCGGTCGGCGTGGACGGGTTCGGGGCGCTCCGCGCATGGCTCCCACTCGCCGTCGGCGCCATCCTGGTCGCGGGGTTCGTGATCTACTCGCTGCGTACCCGACGCGTGCCGCTGCTCGATGTGCGCCTCTTTGCCAACCGGAGCTTCGGGCTCGCTGGCGCAATCACCTTCGTCGGCGGCTTCTCGATGTTCGCGGTCACCTTCCTGCTGCCGCTGTTCTACCAGGTGGTTCGGGGCGACTCCGCGCTCGTCACGGGGCTCCTGCTCATCCCGCAGGGCGTTGGCACGGTGACGTTCATCCTGCTGCAGCAGAGGCTGCTGAAGCACTTCAGCGCGCGCACCCTGATCATCGCCGGCCTCGTCGTCACGACCCTCGCCAGCATCCCGTTCCTGTTCGCGGCACCGACCGGCGGGGATGTGCTGCTGCTTGCTGCGCAGTACCTGAGGGGCTTCGGTTCAGGCATGAGTCTCATCCCGATGTCCGTGATCGCGTTCGGCAGCATGGCTCGATCGGATGTGCCGCGGGGGAGTGCCGCATTCAGCGTCGTCCAGCGAGTCGGTGCGCCGTTCGGTGTGACGGTGATCGCGGTGCTGCTGGAGAGCATCGGCGCGCACGCGACGACCGGGGCCGCTGTCGCGAGCGCATTCGACGCGACGTTCGGCTGGGTGCTCGTCTTCAGTGCGGTGCCGCTCGCGCTGGCACTGCTCCTGCCGCGCGCAAAGAGGGCCGCCGCCGCCCCCGTCCCGACCGCCGAGCCCGCCGAGCCCGTGATCGTCGACTGATTGCGCAGATGGTCTCGCCCGCATCCTTCCCGCCGCAAAGTCGGAGATCCTGACAACACGCCGCGACGCGACTTCGGTCGCCCGGCGTGTCAGCGGGATTACCGACTTTGCGTCGTGGGTACGGGGTCAGCCGGGCGAGGGGCTCAGGCGAGGGGCTCAGCCAGCGAACGCGTCGATGATGGGGCGAAACTTCATGCGCGTCTCGGCGAGCTCCGTGTCCGGCACGGAGTCGGCCACGATGCCGGCGCCGGCGAACGCCGTGACAGTGCCGTCGTCATCCACCTGGGCGCTTCGCAGCGCGATCGCCCACTCGCCGTCGCCGTCCGCTCCAACCCAGCCGACCGGTCCGGCATAGCGACCGCGATCGAACGGCTCGAGCTCATGGATGAGTGCAAGCGCCTTGTCCGTCGGGGTGCCGGCCACGGCTGCAGTCGGGTGGAGGGCGGCGATCAGGTCGAGCGAGGATGATCCGTCGATCAGTTCGCCCTCCACATCGCTCGCGAGGTGCCAGAGATTCGGCAGTTTGAGAGTGAACGGCTGCTCGCTCGATGTGACGTTGCGGCTGAACGGTGCGAGCGACTGGAGCAGGCTGCGGAGGGCGAAGGAGTGCTCGTCGAGATCCTTGGTGGATGTCGCGAGCTCAGCCGCAGCATCCTGGTCTGCCAGCTCGTCGGCTCCCCGCGGCGCGCTGCCCGCCAGAACGCGCGCTGTGACGGCGCCACGGTAGGCGGTGACAAGGGTTTCCGGACTCGCTCCGATCAGGCCGTCGACGGCGAAGGTCCAGGTGCCTGGATAGCCCGATGCGAGTTCGCCGAGGAGCACGCGGAGATCGGCGTCCGCAGGCAGGTGCCCAACCATCGAGCGCGCGAGCACGACCTTGCTGAGCTCTCCGGCGCGAAGGTGACCGAGCGCATCCGTTACCGCCTGCACGTAACCGGGGCGGTCGAGCGGTCCGAAGTCGAACTTCACGTCGAGCTCTGCGCCGAAGGGCGTCGCGGCCGGCAGCTCAGAGTCACAGTCGATGCGGGTGATCCAGCTGATGCCGTCGCGGCGCCCGATCACCACCGACGGGACGATGAGGACGCTGGTCCGCTCAGAATCGTCTGCGAAGGCGAATGCGCCGAGCGCGACGAGGCCGGTGCCCGGGCGCACCAGCGGGTCCGTCACCTCGGCAGCCGCCGCGACCTGCTTCCAGGCTGCTGCGGCGTCCGTCATCCTGGTCGGTCCGGTGAATTCAAGCCGAAGTGCCTCGCCGACGCCCGCGATGCCCTGCCCGCGCTGGATGAAGACGAGCGGATGACGTGGGTCGACCAGCGGAACGAGCGGGTGGATGTCGTCGATGGCTTCGGTCACGACCCGAAGCACGGGCACGCCGCCCTCCGGATGGTCCACTCCTTCACAGTAGTACGCGAAGGGAAGCGGAGGGCTTTCTCAGTACACTGGAAGGCGTGAGCAAGGCGGATCTGAACAAGCAGCCAGATGAGGTTGCCGGCATGTTCGACGGCGTCGCCAAGCACTACGACCGCACCAATGCGGTGCTGTCGGCCGGCAACGCATACCTGTGGCGAATCGCCACAGTGCGCGCGGTCGCGCCGCAATCGGGTGAACGCATCCTCGATCTTGCCGCGGGCACCGGCACGAGTTCCGTCGCCCTGTCGCACGCCGGCTCGACGGTCGTCGCCGTCGATTTCTCGGCGGGCATGATCGCCGAAGGGCGTCGTCGCCACAAGAACATCGAGTTCGTCGAGGCCGACATCGAGCACCTGCCGTTCGGCGACGACGAGTTCGACGCCGTCACGATCAGCTTTGGCCTCCGTAACGTCAACGACCCGAAGCAGGCGCTCGCCGAGATGTACCGGGTGTTGAAGCCCGGTGGTCGCCTCGTCATCTGCGAGTTCTCCAAACCGCCCCGCGCCCTGCTCCGAATCGGTTACCAGACATATCTGAACTACGTCCTCCCGGTGGTTGCCGCAGCCACCAGCTCCAATCGCGAGGCGTACAACTACCTCGCGGACTCCATCGAAGACTGGCCGGACCAGGGCCAGCTCAGCCAGTGGATCCGTGGCGCGGGCTTCATCCGGGTGGCCTACCGCAACCTCACATCCGGCGTCGTCGCCCTGCACCGTGGTCGCAAGCCCGTGGATGCCGCGGTGCTCGCGTCCGTCGCGAAGCGCAAGCGGTCGACGGGTCGCCGACCCGCCGCATCCGCCAGCACGGAATCCTGACCACCCGCCACCAACCTCCTTCCTCACAGAATCGACAAGCCAGTGACTCCGAGCGTTCCAACGGCTCGCCGCAGCAACACTCTGAGCTCATCGCTCGGCCTCGGCGAGAAGCTGTTCGCGTCGAGCGACGAACGTCGGCTGGCGAAGGCGATCGACTCGGGGCTCGATGAGGTCGAGGCCGGCCTGCTCCTGCAGATGTCATTCACCGACGACCTCGCGGATGTCACGAGCCGGTACCTGCTCGATGCTGGCGGCAAGCGCATCCGCCCTGTGCTGGCGCTGCTCACAGCGCAACTCGGCACCGGCAACAATGCCAACGTCATCCAGGCCGCCGAGGCGATCGAGATGACGCACCTTGCTTCGCTCTACCACGACGACGTCATGGACGAGGCGCAGATGCGCCGAGGGGTTCCGAGCGCGCAGACCGTGTGGGGCAACTCGGTTGCGATTCTCACAGGTGACCTGCTGTTCGCCCGCGCATCGAAGCTCGTCGCAGACATGGGCGAGCGCGCGATCCTGTTGCAGGCCGAGACCTTCGAGCGGCTGTGCCTCGGCCAGTTGCACGAGACGATCGGGCCCCAGCCCGGCGACGATCCCATTGAGCACTATCTTCAGGTCCTCGCAGACAAGACGGGTTCGCTCATCGCGACGGCGGCGCAGGTCGGCCTGATGTTCTCCGACGCGCCAGAGGAGTACGTGCAGCCGGTCGTCACCTTCGGCGAGAAGATCGGCGTCGCGTTCCAGCTGATCGACGATGTGATCGATCTCGCCCCGCGGCTCGATGAAACCGGCAAGACCCCGGGGACCGACCTGCGGGCGGGAGTCGCGACGCTGCCGCTGCTGTACCTGCGCAGGCTGGCCGTCACCGACGACGCGGCGGCGTCGCTGCTACGCCGCATCGACAACGAACTCGCCGGCGGCGCGCTGGGAGAGGGCGACGACGTCGTCTCGGCAGACCTGACGGCCGCGATCGCCGAACTGCGCGAGAACGTGGTGACCCAGCAGACCCTCGACGAGGCACACCGCTGGGCGGCAGACGCCGTCGCGGCCCTCGCGCCCCTGCCCGACGGCCCAGTCAAGAAGGCCCTGACCCGCTTCGCAGACTCGGTCGTCGACCGCTCCAACTGAGTGGTCCGCCGCTGTCCCCGCGGAGGGACACGGCCGCGACATGAGGCAACCAAGCACTGAAAGAGGAACATCGGATGACCAAGCTCAGACTGGCCATCGTCGGCGCCGGGCCCGCAGGCATCTATGCAGCGGACATCCTGCTCAAGCTCGAGACAGCGTTCGATGTGTCCATCGACCTGTTCGAGCAGCTTCCCGCGCCCTACGGGCTGGTGCGCTACGGCGTCGCACCCGACCACCCGCGCATCAAGGGCATCGTCTCCGCCCTGCGCGAGGTGCTCGACAGCGGGCGCATCCGGTTGTTCGGCAACGTGCTCTACGGCCGTGACATCACGCTCGACGACCTCAAGAAGCACTACAACGCTGTCATCTTCTCGACCGGGGCGATCCGTGACGCGCACCTCGACATCCCGGGAATCGACGCCGATGGCAGCTACGGCGCGGCAGACTTCGTGAGCTGGTACGACGGGCATCCGGACGTGCCTCGGGAGTGGCCGCTCGATGCGTCGTCTGTCGCGGTCATCGGTAACGGGAACGTCGCGCTCGATGTCGCGCGGATCCTCGCAAAGCACGCGGACGACCTGCTGCCGACCGAGATCCCCGACAACGTCTACCAGGGGCTGGCATCGTCGCCCGTCACGGATGTCCACGTGTTCGGTCGTCGGGGCCCGATGCAGGTGAAGTTCACACCGCTCGAACTGCGGGAGCTGGGCGAACTGCGCGACGTCGACATGATCGTGCACGAGGAAGACTTCGACTACGACGACGCTTCACGTGCCGCGATCGCGTCGAACAAGCAGGTGCTCGTGATCGACCGGGTGTTCACGCAGTGGCGGCAGCGATCGGTGGGCGAGGCGTCGCGGCGCCTGCACCTGCACTTCTTCGCCGGTCCGCACGAGGTCGTGACCGACGCGTCCGGTGCCGTTAGCGCGTTCAGGTACGAGCGCACCGAGCCGGATGACGAGGGTGGCGTCCGCGGCACCGGCGAGATTCGAGAGGTGCCGATCCAGGCGCTGTACCGTGCCGTCGGGTACTTCGGTTCGCCGTTGGAGGATGTGCCGTTCGACGAGAAGCGCGGGGTGATCCCGAACCGTGAGGGGCAGGTCCTCGATGACGACGACCAGCGTGTCCCCGGTGTTTTCGCAACCGGCTGGATCAAGCGTGGACCGGTTGGCCTCATCGGTCACACGAAGAGCGACGCAATGGAGACGATCAAGCATGTCGTTCGCGACCAGGCCAACTGGTGGACGCCATCCTCGCCGTCTGAGGAGTCGGTCGTTGAGCTGCTGAAGTCTCGGGGAGTCGAATACACGAACCTCGACGGCTGGCACAACCTCGACGAGTTCGAGCAGGCGCTCGGTGCGCCTGAGGGGCGCGTGCGCATCAAGGTCGTCCCGCGCGACGAGATGGTGCGGGCGTCGAATCATCCCTCTGCCTGAGTAGCACCGCTTTTCACTTCCACGCGGGCCGGCGTAGCTCGGTCGGCCGACCGTTCGCTGCCTCCCGCGCCGCAATCTCTCCAGCTCTGTCGCAAAGTCGGAGCTTTGGCGGATGCCCGGCGCGCCCGCGTGCGACGCGCCGCGCATCCGCCAAATCTCCGACTTTAGGCATGGGGAGGAGGAGATAGGGACGAGGAGAGGGGGAGCTGAGCGGGGAGGAGGAGATAGGGAGGAGGGGAGGGGGAGCTGAGCGGAAGGCGGCGGCGCTAGACGTTGATCGAGCGGGGGAGCATCCTGCGCGCGATCTTCCGTGACGGCTCCTCGATGAAGCGCCAGAGCAGCCACGCGAACACCCACGCCGCAACGACAACACCGACGGTCACGGCGTCGCGCGCTGGCGCGGACTGCAGGTGTGCGAGCACGAGAACGCCGAGTCCGATCACGAGCGCGTGCGAGAGATACAGGGCGAAGGATGCGCGGCCGCCGACCTGAAAGGCGCGCGTCGACAGCAGCAGGCTGAGCGGGTCGCGTCGCGCGATCGCGAGCCCCGCGATCACCAGCACGAACAGCGGGAGCACGATGATCGTCGAGCTGCGGCCGATCATGTCTACGCCGTCGCGGAACTGGGCCGTGCCGTGGCGCAGCCATGGGTTCTTCTCGAGCAGCGGCACGACGAACATGATCGCGATCGCGACGACGGATGCGACCGTCGCGAGCGGGAACCGCACTGGCCGATCCTCTGCCAGCCGCGACTTGAGAGTGATCGCGAGAATGGCCCCGATCCAGAACTCGGTGATGACCCTGATCGCAACGACGCCCGGTAGCAGAGTGAAGCTGTTGTTCGCGAACAGGAGGATCATGTCATCCTGCATCGTGCATCCGATGATGATCATGGGGAGGGTCAGGACCCCCATCAGGATGAACATGGCGAGCCTCGATGCCGCCAGCGCGAAGCGCGCCAGCACCACGATCCCGACCGAGAACACCAGGTACGCGAGCCACTCCGCGCTGATCGACCAGTCGAGGCCGTTCCAGGTCAGGGGGCCGGGGATCCAGGCCTGGATCAGCAGCAGGTGCTTCGCCAGCTCGCCCGGGTCGCCCTGCGCCGCATAGACCGGATTGCCACTCGTCGCGTACTGGAAGACGAAGTATGCGCCGAAGAGAAGCAGCACGAAAGCGGTGAGCGGCCACACTCGACCGAGGCGCAGCCAGAGGAAGCCGACAGCTTTGCGCCAGGTCCAGGCATCCGCGAGCTTGTCGAAGTGTGTGAACGTGAGGATGAAGCCGCTGAGGATGAAGAACAGGTCGACGCCGAGATACCCGACGTTGAACAGGGGCGCGAGTACGTGCAACGGCGGGAAGGCGTCGATAAGCTCCGTACGGAAGTGACGCGTGAAGACCCAGAAGGCGGCGAGAGCCCGGATGCCGGTGAGAGCCGGCAATTGCACTCGGGGAAAGAGCTGCTGTGCCGGGGTCTCCACGCGCCAAGCCTAACGACTGCGGGCCAGGGTCCAGCGACGTAAGCTGAAAGTCAGCTAGCTGATGAATTAGGAGCGCGATGACGACGCCGACCGAACATTCTGCCCAGCACCAGGCCAGACGGCGCGTGCCGCGATCGCTCCGGGTTGCCATCCCGGCCGTGCTGATTCTCGTCTGGGTCGCGATCGGCGGGATCGGTGGCCCGTACTTCGGCAAGATCAGCCAGGTGTCGAGCAACGACGCAACGAGCTACCTGCCGTCGAGCTCCGACGCCGCGCGCGTGCAGAACCTCGAGGCGAAATTCTCGTCGTCGAAGGCGATCCCCGCGGTCGTCGTGTTCGAGCGCAAGGCGGGGCTGTCGGTCGGCGACCAGACGTTCATCGGCGACCGGATCGCCGCCCTCAAAGCGACGGACGGCGTTGCGGGAGGAACATCGCCAGCGATCATCTCGAGCGACAAGAAGGCGGCCGAGATCATCGTCCCGATCAAGGACGACACCGCGACGACGGCAACTGTCGCCGAGGTCCGGAAGTTGATCGCGAAGGATGTCCCCGACGGGCTGCACGGCTACGTCACGGGCCCAGCCGGCCAGATCGCCGACCTCAGCGGCGCCTTCGCGGGAATCGACGGCATCCTGCTGCTCGTCGCGGTACTTGCCGTGCTCGTTATCCTCATCATCGTCTACCGTTCGCCGCTCCTGCCGATCGTGGTCCTCGCGACGTCGTTGTTCGCTCTCTGCGCCAGTATCTTCGTGATCTGGCATCTGGCGAAAGCGGGTGACGTGACGCTCAACGGGCAGGTGCAGGGCATCCTGTTCATCCTCGTGATCGGGGCGGCGACCGACTATTCGCTGCTCTATGTCTCGCGCTATCGGGAGGCGCTGCGCGATAACCAGAAGCGGTGGGATGCGACGGTCGCGGCGATCAAGGGATCATTCGAACCGATCATCGCATCGGCTGGCACGGTCATCGTTGGCCTCCTCTGCCTTCTGCTCAGCGACCTGAATTCCAACAAGGCGCTTGGCCCGGTCGGGGCGATCGGCATCGCCTTCGCCTTCATCGCGGCGATGACGATGCTGCCGGCGTTGATGTTCGCGCTCGGGCGCGCGGCGTTCTGGCCACTGCGGCCGAAGTTCGGATCCGCGCACCCCGAGGTCGGTGGCGACAGCGTGAAGGGGCTCTGGCCGCGACTCGGTCGCGCTATCTCGCGCCGCCCGCGCTGGATCTGGGTCGTGAGCGCCGTCGTGTTGCTCGCCGCAGCGGGCGGGTTGCTGCAGCTGAAGGCCAGCGGAACGCCGCAGAGCGCCGTGGTCGAGGGCGCATCCCAGGCCCGCGACGGCCAGGCGGTTCTTGGCGACCACTTCCCGAAGGGATCGGGCAGCCCCGCCGTGATCATCGTGAAGCAGGATGCGCTCGATTCCGTCGCGAAGACCGTCCTGGCGACCAAAGGTGTCGACTCGCTGGCCGTCGCCGCGTCCAGTTCGCCGTCCGGCTCGTACCCCGTGACGGCCACTGGCATCCAGCCGCTCATCTATGGCGGGGCGGCTGGTGCACCGACGGTGGTCGGCGGCACGGTGCTGCTTCAGGCCACGCTGTCGAATGACCCCGACTCGGATGCCGCCCAGACGACCGTGCGCGACCTGCGAACGCGCCTGGCCGACTCCAATCCCGGCGCCAACGCCCTGGTCGGCGGCACTACCGCGACGACCATCGACACCAACGATGCCGGGGCTCACGACCGCAACACGATCATCCCGATCGTGCTGGTCGTGATCCTCCTGATCCTGATGCTGCTGCTTCGGTCGGTACTTGCCCCGGTGCTGTTGATCGGCAGCGTCGTGCTATCGTTCGCCGCGACCATCGGCATCTCGGCGATCGTGTTCAACCACGTGTTCAATTTCGTCGGCGCAGACCCGGCGGTCCCGCTCTACGGATTCATCTTCCTGGTGGCGCTCGGGGTGGACTACAACATCTTCCTGATGACGCGGGTGCGCGAGGAATCGCTGCTGCACGGGACGCGACGGGGCGTCATCCGCGGCCTCGCGATCACCGGGGGCGTGATTACGTCGGCCGGAATCGTGCTGGCTGCGACGTTTGCGGCGTTGAGCGTCATCCCCGTGCTGTTCCTCAGCCAGATCGCGTTCATCGTCGGCTTCGGCGTGCTGCTCGACACGATCGTCGTGCGCTCGCTCCTCGTGCCCGCCCTCTCGTACGACATCGGTCGCGCGATCTGGTGGCCGTCGAAGCTGTCGCGAGGGCCGAAGTAGGTTCGGCCCGAGCTACTGGACGGCGGCGGTGAGACGGGCGACGTTGTCGAGCACCTTGCTGCGCAGCGGCCGCGCCATCCATTCGTCGAGTGTCAGCTCGCGCGACTTGCGGCGATAGCTGTCTTCGACCCGCCGCAGCGACTCCACGAACTTCGAGCCCTTCACCATGACCGAGATCTCGAGGTCGAGGCTGAACGAGCGCATATCCATGTTGCTGGAGCCGATGACCGCGACCTCGTCGTCGATCGTCAGGTGCTTCGCATGGAGGATCGTCGGCGCGTGATACAGCCAGATGCGCACGCCAGCCTTCAGCAGCTCCTCGTAGTAACTGCGCTGGGCATGGTAGACGACGGCCTGGTCGCCGATCTCGCTGACGAACAGCTGCACATCCACGCCGCTCTGGGCCGCCGTGGTGATCGCATAGAACATCGACTCGTCTGGAACGAAGTACGGGCTCGTGATGATCAGCTTGCGCTGCGCCGCGTAGATCAGGGAGTTGAACATCCGCAGGTTGTTCTCGCCATCGAAGCCCGGTCCGCTCGGCACCACCTGCGCATCCAGCAGATTCGAGTCTTCCGTCGGAGGCGTGCGCTCGGCCTCACGCAGGAGCAGCTCGTCTGTCTCGCTGTACCAGTCGGTGACGAACAGCGCGTTGATGCCGGCGACGATGGGGCCCTCGAACCGCACCATGAGGTCTTTCCAGTGCAGGCCGCGCTTCAGGTTGCCGCGCTTGTTGTAGCTGGAGTCGATCACGTTCTGCGACCCGGTGAAACCGACCTCACCGTCGATGATGAGGATCTTGCGGTGGTTGCGAAGGTCCGGCCGCTGGAACTTGCCCTTGAGCGGCTGCACCGGAAGCATCAGGTGCCAGTCCGTGCCGATACGGGTGAGGTACCGGAGCGTCTTCTTGTATCCAACCGAGCGCAGGTTTGCGATGTGGTCGAGGAGCACCCGCACGGTCACGCCGCGTTTGACCGCGGCCTCCAGCTCGTCGAAGAACGGCCGGCTCGTCTTATCCAGCGACAGGATGTAGAACTCGACGTGCACGTAGCGGGTCGCCGCCTTCAGCGCCTCCGTCATGGCGGCGAGTGACTCGTGGTAGTCGTCGTGCAGCGTGGCCGAGTTACCGCCGACGATGGGCATCGCGCCCAGGTTGCGATTGAGCGCCACGATCGGCTCGAGCCACGGCGGCCATCCCGTGTCGCGGCGGACGCGGTCCATGCCCTCCGTCGTCTCGAGGATGTACGAGTTGATCTCGCGCTGCTTCATCCGCCGCTTCTTCGGCAGGTGCCGCGAGCCGACGAGCCAGAACAGGATGATGCCGATGTACGGCAGGAAGAAGATCGCGAGCAGCCAGGCCGTCGCGGTCTGCGGCCGGCGGTTGCGGGGAATCAGGATGACCGAGAGCACGCGCACGACGAAGTCGACCAGCACGGCCAGCACGCCGATGATGAGCGCAATGGTCGACCAGGTGAACATCTCGCCTCGCCGGGGCTAGCGGAAGTTGACGAACTGCAGGGCGACATCCAGGTCTTTGCCCTTGAGGAGCGCCATGGTCTCCTGCAGGTCGTCGCGGCTCTTCGACTGCACACGCAGTTCGTCGCCCTGGATCTGCGATTTCACGCTCTTCGGACCTTCGTCGCGGATGATCTTGGAGATCTTCTTCGCGTCTTCTGAGGAGATGCCGTTCTTCAGGTTGACCTCGATGCGGTACTCCTTACCGCTCGGGTACGGCTCACCGGGGTCGAGGCTGCGGAGCGAGATGCTGCGCTTGATGAACTTCTGCTCGACGACCTCGAGGACCGCCTTGACGCGCTCCTCCGCGCTCGCCGTCAGGAGCAGCTTCTCGCCGCTCCATTCGATCGATGCGCCGACGTTCTTGAAGTCGTATCGCTGCGCGATCTCCTTCTGCGCCTGGTTGACGGCGTTATCCGCCTCCATCTTGTCGACCTTGCTGACGACGTCGAATGATGAATCTGCCATGAGGCCCATGCTATCGAGGTATGTCCGCTGGTCGAGTAGCTGTGGCACTCTCGCTCCGTTGGTCGAGTAGCGGCGGCGCTCTCGCTCCGTTGGTCGAGTAGCGGCGCGAGGCACGAGCCCGCGTTATCGAGACCACCGTTCGACGTGGGCATGGTCTCGATAATGCCCGGCCTCGCTGGCGCTCGGTCGTGCTACTCGACCAGCGGACTAGTTCGTGGGATCCTGCCACTCAACCGACCGGGTGGTCACGGAACGCCGCTGCGCCTAGTATTCTTGTTCAGCGCCTCCGGACAGGTGATCACACCTGGTCGGAGCAGCATGGCAAGTTACCCAAGCGGCCAAAGGGATCTGACTGTAAATCAGACGTTTTCAACTTCGGGGGTTCGAATCCCTCACTTGCCACCATTTATTGCACGCAACTTTCGCATGAGGCCTGAATTCTCGGGCGTTTTGGGGCCGATTCGATTTCTACAGATCGTTTCGGTTGTGGGAAGTTGTGGGGTTTTCGTGGGGCGAGCGTCGTCGTTGATCGCGCCCCGGGTGTAATGATCGTCTGGTCGATCGAACGGCGACTCACTCGGCAGAGAGCGGCTCGGCGTTTGCCAGATCAATTCGCTTGTGTTATGAAACGTACGTGATAATGTTTTGATATGAATTTTGAAGTGTTCGCACCCGGTCGATCTTCGTCTGACGGGCGCGGCACTCCGACACTGCGCGTACTCAGCGCGGGGCGCCTAGTGCTCAACGCGGCCGCGCAACGCCTGCTAGGCGACACCACCTTTGTGCAGCTTCTCTGGGATGCAGACACGAAGCGCATCGGGATCATGCCAGCCGCTCAGGACGCCCCAGACGCATTCCGGGTCACGACGGCACCCAGTCAGTCGATCATCACTTCCAAAGCCTTCGTGGAAACCTACGATCTGCCTCTGTCGAAGCGCATGACGCTTGGGTGGGACGGACGTATGTGGATCGCGTCAACCATCAAGCCAGACGAGCCGTTGCAGGGCGACGAAGGCTCACGAATTCCGGAACGCATCCGGTAGCAAGAAAAGCGCCCCCGCCTGCTGTAACAGACGAGGGCGATCCGAATCACCTCTCTAGAAGGAGAAACGAACAATGAGCAATCTATCAACCAACCACACTCCCATCGAGCTGGCTTCACTGCTCGCGGAGGTGGCCAACTACCTCGCGGGAGACGCGCCTGCTCCGCATTCCGAATCGGTCACTGCAGCGGCCTTCTTGTTGCTTTCACTTAGCGACGATGCGGCCGGCGCGGCGAAGCTCGTTCCCGCGGCCAATTTGGACACCGACGGTTCTTTGAGCGGGTGGTCGCAGGTCGAGATGCCAGCGCATGGGGACTACTCCATCTGGCTCGACAACGACAACGACAACGCCACCTGGCAGATGATCGTGGATGGCCCGCACCGCCCCCTGATGACGGTCGACGAATCGCGCGCCTTCGTCATCGATGTCGCCCGTGCAGTGAATCTCACCGAATATCTCACGGTCAAGGGTGCGTCCACGACACGATGAAGCGTTGGAGCTCGGTGATCCTAATCCGCATCTTCGACGTGCCGACGCCGAGCTCCACGGTCCAAGTTCACAACGAGGGATCAGGCGATGAGCCCACCATCCGCATCCACTCGGGGCCAGCCGCTACCGTCCACTCTCGGGTTTGGGTCGGGCACAGACACATCTCACCGTCCCGCAAGCCCGGTGGTAGCCTCAGCCGGGCACCGGCGGGATCACGGGGCTTTCCCTCTGCGTCGTTGCTCAGAATGGCTTGCTGAGCCGCCGCGATAGTTGTGTGAAGCCTGAGCTCAACACCATCGATCGCCTCAGCCCGGTAGAGATCGCGCTTGTTCCTGCCGAGGTGACCCACCGCGGCAAGGTCTAGGAGAGCGAGAAGGACATGGAGGGCGGGAAGGTCGCCCTCACGCTCGGCAACTAGTCGACGAAGTCCGATCCGGAAACGCCCGCTGCTTCCGCTTCGATGCGGCGGATGCGGCCGGCGACGATGGCTTGTGCGGCGAGAGCGACGCATTTTCTTCGTATGTGCGCTGCGGGAAGTCATCCATGGCGGCAATCTACGCCCTGTACGGTGACCGCTCGAGCGAGCGTCCGTGAAAGTGCTCCCACGCGGCCGCTCCGGCATTCGTTCGGTAATGAGTTGGTTCGGGCGGGCGTCGACCTCTCCGAAGCCAACACTGGTACAGCATTCTTTCTCTCAACCACCACCGTAAAAGCGGTCTGTGACGCTGACGGCGCGGGCATCACACTGGACTCCCTGAAGTAGGGTCTGGAGGTCGTGAGTCAATCCGGATAAGCGGCATTACGGAGCGGGCGATCTGCGCATCATTCGGACGGCGTTGGCCGTCGCTGCACCGTGTCCGCGCGGTCTAGCGGATGTCTTTGACGAGCGAGGCCAGAAACCAACGCGCGTTCACCGTTTCGTAGTTGCCCCATGAAACGGGGAAGCTCAAGGTGGCGTTGCCAGCGGACCAGGAGTGGAAAGGTTGCTGATGCGGTCGGGTGTCTACATTGTCAGAATATGCAACCGACGGGCTTATGAGATTGCCGATCCGGTAATACTCGTCCTCTTTCGCGAAGCCCATCGAGCGCCGGAGTCCCCAAGGAAATGAGCGCGCCGTGGATGGGCCATCACTCGTATATAGGTCGCCGTCATAGAACACGAGCCCATAGTCCAGGAGCCAGCAGTCGACGCGGGTTTCATTTATGAGTCCCGCAACGGGCGCTCTGCCGGAGGCGACGAGGGCGGATCGGAGTTCATCAAGGTCGAGGCGAAACTGCTTCTCTGCCGCCGCTTTGGGCTCACCCAACTCCTGTATTCGGCGCTGCCGTTCTCCTTCGAAATCCTGCATCTCCTGGTCGAGGTCCCGCAGCGCCATGCGTCATCCTCTCGCGCTTGCAAGCGGAAATGCAACCCACGAGCTGCGGCGCTCGGTCAGGGCGCGGCACAGCTTCTTGGGGCGTCCCTGCGAGGTTAGGGCTTGCGACCGAACGTGCGCGAGTCGATGTATCGCTGTACCTCGGGTGCCGCAATGCGTTGCTTCCCCGTGGTGCCCCCGAGTTCCACCACGGTGAGCTCACCCCGGTTGATGCGTTCGTACACCCATGCTTTCGACACCTCAAACAGCTTCGCGACGTTCGCGACTGAGTAGAGGCGTCTGTCATCGACGATCCGCACCTCACGTTGGATATGCACTGTCGTAGTTTCAAGGATGGTCTCGATCTGTGCGCGGACGATCTCGAGTATTGCGTCTTCCAGTTTTGTCATGGCAATACTCTGCCCTCCCACATAATTGCGGAGGCGTCTCGTGCTCGGTCGCGCGACTGTAGGGGCGTGTGATGAGCGACTAGTCGATCGGATTGAGGGTACGGTGAGTTCACTCGAATGGGAGGCGACCGGATGCTCTACCTTGTGATGCCGACGCGTCAGATGTATTGGACTGATCTCTTAGGTCAGGATGTGTTGGATTATGCGGCTCTGTACGGGAAGGACCTGGGAGAGGTCGACTGGTGGAAGCCTGCGGAGCGGTCTGCCAACGATGACGATGTAAGGGTGGCGCTGCGCTATGGAATCGCCAGCACGGCTGGGATTGTGGTTGATGCCGGGCATATGGCAGTCGTGCATCGTCCCGACAGCATGCGGCAGACGTTCCGAGAGACCGCGGCCATTCGAGCGAAGGCGGCACCGCAGACGGAAGCGGTGGAGCGGTTCATCGACGATCACATCTCGCCCGGTTGGTATGAATCCGCGCGGGCTCTAGACATTCGCGTCGAACAAAGCTTGACGCGTTCGTTGGCGGAAGCTGAGAAAGACGCACGTGAGGAGATTTCCGGGTCCGCCCCAGTTGATGCGCTGGTGGATCACTGGAAGGCGCTCCGCGGCAGCATCCCGGAGCCCATCTAGACAACTGCGTGTCGAGCGCAGAATTCGTGAGTACGGCATCCAACTTCCGGTTCCCGTGCGCAAAAGACCTTGCTCGGCCTGTGTACGATTCGCAAGCTGTTGTGCTAATGTAGGCCGCTCAGTTCGCTGTCGAGCGTCGTTCGTTACGTAGAGATCTGGACATGGTCACGTTCCTAGCAGGCATCGTAGCGTCGCCCCGCTTGTGTATAAGTTGTGCATAACATAGCTAAATCTGTGGATAGCATGTGCACAAATTAGTGGCTAATAGCCGTATTATGGAGATTACGACGAGCCGGTTACCGGAGCGTTGTCCGCCTAAAACCCCGCCGCGCGGGGTTTTAGTGCTTAAGGGTCCCAGCGCCGGACATGTCCCCAAATGGGTCGTAGCATCTCCCACATCTGGGCAACAGCCTTCGCCGTGCGCCGATCCGTCTCAGTGTGAGCGTCGTAACGTCGGTACAAATAGACCACGAGATCGGCCGCCTGAAGGCCGGGAGAATCTGCTGAAGATCCAAAAGTGATCGGCATCTGGATGGTCGCCAGTTTGCTGGAACGGTAACCGCCCGTCCCAACGATCTGATAGTTCTCTGCTCGACGTGAGTGGTCCGCCTGATCTGGCAATTCATCAGCAATCACCATCACCTCTTCGTTGACCTTGACCGCATATCTGTCTACAGCTTCGAGTAGATATTTGAGAGTGACCCTGTGCGGGGGTTCGGGATAGCTGTAACGAGCATTGAGTCGTACGACATCCACGCCGCTGATGAACATCTTTGCCGTGGGTATGCCAACAAGTTCCTGCAGGGCTCGTTTGTAAATTGCGATGGCGGCCGAGGGCACACGCCGAATGGCCTTCCACCCGCCATCGCCGGCCATCATGTCGTGGGCATGTAGTTCGGATCCGGGAACCACACCAAACCCCTCCGCGTATACGCCCGCCGACTTGACAGCCGCTGCCAACGGCGTCAACTGGTCCTCGTGCACCACAAAGGCGCACACGTAGTAGCGGTCCTGGGTGTATGACTCGTCGATAAACGCAAAGAGCACTTGTCAATCATGGGGGTGAGGCCCTTGGCGAATCGGCGACACTCTCAATCTCGGTTCATCGGACCTGGCTGCCGGAGTGACGGGATCGACCGTTCTAGACAATCCTCGAGTTTCCAAGGGACGGGGAGCTCGGTCGGGACGCTTGGTTGAGTCGTCATACGGGTGGCTATTCAGGCTGGGCTTGTGCGCACGGTCACCGGTTTTGCCAATCGACGACATAACGTCTCAGCCCCGGCGCCCGCCTATCCGATGAATTGAACGGTGAGGATAGCGCCGTCGTCGCGCGATCCGGTGGTGAAAGCACTATCGCTGGATATTCGCTTGAAAGACCCGTGTGTATCTCGGCAATTATGGGGTGGTTGGGCAAACAAGTTCCCGTCGCGGCGACCGTTGACCGCACTGGGCGCAGCTAGCGACTGAGTCCTTCGATCCTGTGGAATGGGCGTCCCGCGGCTGCAGCACCGATCACGCCCCCGAGCGAGAGTTCCTTCGTGACGCCCGGATTCTGAATCGATCCGAGAGCGGATCAGGCAATGCCTCCGAGTGGGCCTGTCGGCCTGCTGGTGACGGCAGCCGCAGCGGTTCTCGCTGTGATCGTCTTGTTGTAGGCCGAGTAGGCGGTGCACGGGAGGGCTAAGTGCGCCGTAGACAAGGGCGACCATCGGCGGTTAACTGAGTGACCCTGAAGATCTGGAGAGGTCATGAAGCTGAAAGAGATCATCACCGGCGGCGCAGCCATCGCCATCGCGGGCGCTGCGTTTATCGGTATCGAGATCGCCTTGGCATCGCAGGGGCCCACGGTAGTTGTCCCTGCCACCGACACAACGACCTCGCAGACCGTAACTGGCACGACGTCGAGTCCCGCGCCAACCGAGGCGACCGTTCCCGCCGCAGTGACCACATCCACGCCGGTACCGACGACCGCGCCGGTAGTCTCAGACCCGCAGTCATTGCCAAGCCACTCAGACAGTTACAGTGCACCCGTCCCAGACTCGTCTCCGACACCCTTCGTTTTGACAGTTCCGTCGCCGGCACCGCCGCTTGCGACTGGTATCCCGTCCGGTGGCGCGCCCACAAACGTGCCGGGGACCAGTCAGCCGGACCCACGATCGTGCGCATCGCTAACACTGAGGTTCTCGCCCTTGGTCTGCAATTAGCCGATCACCTGGACCGTCAGGATCTCGCCGGCTCCGTGCGATCCGGTGGGGAAGGCGCTAGCTGAGGTCGAGTCCAATGACTTGCACAGTGAGTGCGAAAGCATCCGCGTTGCCGCTGGCGGTGCCGGTTGCTGTGATCTGATACTGGGTTTTCACCGTGTGTGTGCCTGCAGGTATAACGGCGATTAGCTGTTGCATGAAAGAGAGTGCGGCTCCGGTGGAAGTCGTCGGTGAGATACCGACGGTTCGGGGCAGGCTAGCGGTTGTGCCATCAAAGTTGAGGATGCCGCTGTAATAGTTGCCGCCGCTGCCGGTGACGGAAAGGTTGATATCAGCGGTCTCCGTGATAATGACTAGCGCGGCTTCGTCGAGAGTGAAGGTGACGCTACCGCCCGTGTCTGCATACGCAACGTTTCCGGTCCATCCGGGGGGAGTGTAGAGGCCCGTCTCGAACACGGTTCCGATGAACGCAATTTTGGCGTTCGCGGCCTCTAGTCCCGCTTCAGCGGTGGCGAGGTCATCGACTGTGGCCTGCAGCTTGGCGACCGTTCCGGCGAAGCTGCGTGCGACCGAGGGGCCGAGTTCTTTGATCTGCCGATCAATGTCCGCAAACTTGCGGGTGATCCAATCGCGGCCTCCTGGCAGCGACTCGCCTGGGTTACCGGGGTTGCCCATAATGTTCTCCTAACGTGACTCTTGGGGTGGTGTTTGAAGGGATTGCTGTCAAATCTCCCTGCGGAGTTAGGCGCGCAATGTCAGTTGGTAGTGGGCCACCAGTTGCGCTACCGCAGTGGCGTTCGTAGCCTCGTTGATCTCGAAGTAGTTCGTTGTCGAACTGTCGACTTTCGATGGCGCTGTCGGACCTGACAGCTTCGACGCGGCGGCGCGCACATCTGTCGGCGTGCCGTTGTTGATGGCTTTCAACATGGGCCGGTACTGCTGCGCTCGAGACGCCCTGGTGACTTCCTCATCGTTCGACAGGGCGACAATGTTGGAGTCTGACGTCGTTGTCCCTGCGCCGTGAACTGTCCCGCCGACCGTGCCGCCCTCGGCGAAGAAGTTCACGCGGCCACCCTGCGTGCTGTACGACACAGAACCGGTCGCACCTACGTGCACCGTCACATTCTTCAGCGCCGCGAACATGGCCTTGAGAGCGTTGAAGCTCGCCTCCGCAGCCGATGTGTTGACAGTCACCGTGGAGCTCACGTGAGCCGGAATGGTCAACTCGGAGTCGACAAGCTTCGTCACTGCGTCGCGGTCGAGCCCTGCAGCTACGGCATGATCGATGATCGCCTGCCGGGACTTGATGAGAGCTTGGCGCCCATCCTCCCGTGCTTTCGCCGTATCTCCCTCGGACGAGATGATTGCCTGCGACTGAGTTTCCGCGTCCTGTATCGCCTGCAATACCAGCTGGTGGTTGGCCAGGCCGCCGGCTGTACTGATGTTCAGGCTGTGTGCGGCCGCGGCACCCATCTGCTTCATGTTGTTGATGATCGTGGTCGTCATGTTCTGAAAATCGCCTGCGAGGGCAATATTTGCCTGCTCAAGTGATTGCGACGATCCGTTCAGGATGTCCAGTTGGCTCTTCCACAGCTTTCCGGCGTTCGTTGCCGCATCCTCCTCATTGGCGAGACGCGCGTACGCGTCAGCCTGCTGCTGGTTCGTCCCCACAAGAGCGCCCGACGCCACCTGGAGGTCGTCATACGCCGACTTTGACGCTTTCAGATCTTTGTTCTGTGTGCCGATTGCGTCTGTGACGATGGCGATGTTCCCGCCGAGTTCTCGCTGCGCCGCGGTCATGCGGACGCCGCCATTGACAGAATCCAGCGTGCTTTTGGAGACTTCGTCGAGTTTCTTGTGTTGGACATCGAGCGCTGTGGTCACGACCTTCTTTGCCGCCGCATCGCCAAGAGAGGCGCTGACCAGTGTCAGGGTCGAAATGCCTAGTTTCTTCGCGGCGTCAATTGCGCCGGAGTCCTGCAAGTTTTTTGCGGCCTGTAGGCGGGTGTTCTCACCAATGACCCCGTTGTCTTGCTGCAATGCGGCGGTGTAGCTGTTCACGGCCTTGGTAGATACACCGGCGGCTGCGGACGAGGCAAGGAATACGGCTACTAGAGCTCCGAGACCAGCGACAACCCACCCGATCGGACCTTCCATGAAATCGATGGCGGCACCGAGCGCCCCCGTCGCGACCGTGGCACCGTCCTCAGCGACGGCCGTTGCCCCGATGGTTGCGGCGATCGACATGAACATGGCTGGAATGGACGTCCATGCTTTGAACGCCAACGAGCCGCCGAGTGCCAACTCAATCAACGTCGACAGGATGGGGGTGGGCACTGCAGAGATGACATTCGAGACAGCGGTGACCACGTCGACCACCAGCGTGCCCCATGGGGCGAACGCCGCAAGAAGATTGAAGGCCGTATCGATCAGGGAGTCGAGCAGGTTCTCCACGTTGGGCAGGTTCTGTTGGGCGTAGGTGACGAACTGACGCATCCCCGGAGAAGCAGCAAATTGGGACAGGCGACCGACCGTGGACAGCAGGTACGAGTCGACATCGATGATCAACGGTGCGAGAGCATGAAACGACGAGAGCAGACCGCCGAAGCCGGTAGCAGCAATGGCACCCAGCACCTTCGAGTACAAGGCAGTCTCGGAGTTCAACTCCGGCATGTCCGCGTTCAGTTCGGCGACCACGGTGGAGAAGCCCCCGAGGACACCCTTCGCCGCTGTCGCCTCGAGCTGGGAAACATCCGTCTTCAGAGATGCGATGCCAGCAGCGAATTCGGCAGAGTCGGCCGAGCCGTCTTTCAACTCATTCCGGATGCCGAGCACTGCGAGAACGGCGACGCCAGCCATGGCGGAGATCGCTGCGCCTGCGCTAACTGCGAAGCCCGCGATAGGTATCAGGCCCGGGCCGAGAGCGACGATTGCTGTGAAGATCGCTTGAATGCGAGACATCGACTTGCCGGCGTTGTCCGTCGCCTTCGCCTGGGTTTCCTGCGCACCCGCGTCCTCTAGGGCAGTTTGCGCAGCCTTTTGTTGTGCTTGGGCAAGCGCATCCTCCGCGGCGGTCAGCGCCAGGGCGGCAAGGTCGGCTTTCTCGGTTGCCCGCGTCGCCTTGTCCTGCGCAGCGGCCTTCTCCGCCGCTGATGCGGACAATGACTGCTCCGTACGCCAGAGTCGATCTCCCGCACTCGTCGCAAGGTCAGCGGCTGCGGCTTGCTTGACCTCGGCCGCTGCGAGGCGCGCCTCGGCGGCTGACACCGCATCGATCTTCGCAGCAGCTCCTGTCGTGACCGATGTGCCCACCGTTGTGGTGCTGATGGTCGACGTGTCCCCTGATGCGGCATGGAGTGCCTCCAGCTGGGCGAGCGCCTCGGCAACGTTCGCGTGCACGGTGATCGTCGGATCCAGTTGCCCGAGCTCGCGCGCATCCGCGATCGTGGCTTCCTTGTCCCGCAACCACTGGTCGCGGTCCATCTTCAGTTTGCCGACGATGGAACCAGCAGTGGTGGGGCCTTCGTCAGCCACTAGAGCGCCCCATCAAGCTGGGCGGCGATCGCCCGGCCGAGACGCGCGAGTCCCTCATCCTGCGCGACCGCCGAGCGTGCAGCAGCCTCCAGCAGGGCGCGTTGCGTGGATGTCAGCAGCGGGTGGCCGGCGCCCGGTACCGCGTGCAACTGGTCGAGTGCCGAAGCAACGACAAGATCGCCGAGGCTCTTACCTGCGGGCCATTCGGTTTCGTACGGGGGGATGCTTTTGGGCAATCCGTTGGGCATTGCTGTTCATGTCCGGTCCTGGGGATGTGGGCGGGATGGTGCGTAAGTAGGTGGCTCGGCGCCTATGGGGCTGAGATCGGGTTGCCGGCTTCGTTTCGGACGATGCCCATCAGGTCGTCGAGTTCCCCAGTATCGATCGCCGTTGAGACCTGTTCCGCAGTCGCGGCTTTCAGCCATGACTCGGACCGCTGACCTTCGCGCGGTGCCGGTGGTTCTGCTTCCGGTTCCGCTGCCGGTGCCGCGAGGTAGTCGGCGAGCTCGCCAGCATCCTCTGCTGCGATGATCGCCTCCGGTGTGGCGGTCTTCACCCAGGCTGTGTCTCGTTGTGTGCTCACTATTCGCCCCACGCTTCCCGCTGGCTGATCTTGACGAGACCTGTCGTCTTGATCTCCTCTGGCGTGCGTTCGACGTCGTAGGTGAACACAGCGCCGCCGGCTCCGCGGTAGTAGTGCTGGCCTGCGGGCATCGGCGCCTCCACGTCGACCTTGGCAAGCCCGGCGTACATGGATTCGCGATTGCCCGGGCTGTTGCGGTGATGCTCGATCCGGTCCTTGCCTCTGATGAGATCGAGGCGGCGTCGGCCGGCGTGAATTCCGACGTCAGATTTCACAAGCGCCAGGTGTCCATGTTCTGCAGGCGGGACGGGGGTACCGGTACTCTCCGGAATCTGAAGCTCGAGCATCTGCTTGCGCCATGTCCGGATCTTCTGGTCGTGTTCGTCTGCTGTGGCGATGAACGCTGCTTCAGCGTCGGCTACCGCGCGGAGCTGTGTCGCGAGTCTCGGGCCGATTCCGGTCGAGTAGGCCTCGATCTCTTGACGGAGTTTGTTCGCGGCTACGAGCCGGATCGCTTCCTTGGATTTTGCCGCCTTCCGCCTGGTTGCTTCGGCGCGGAGTCGCGCGAACCGCGACAATCCCTCTTGAGCGGTGATCTGTTCAGGGGTGACGTTCTCGTCACCGGACTGCACAGCCTCCTCGAGTGCGGACACCAACGCGGCGGCTTCTGCTGCCTCCCGTTCCGCGTCCCTGACGTGCTCGTCGGTCACCACCTCGGGAAGTGGGATCTCATCGGATGCGGTCACGCTGTTCTCCTGTTCGAGTTGCTCAAACTGTCTGGGTCTATCCGCCAATCGCGACCTCTGCGATTGGCGGTCCACCGACCGGAGCGAGCGAGTTGGCGTATTCGGCTCTCGCTCACCCCTTGCCGGGCGGCTGCCTCGTGAACAGTGATCCAAGAGGTAGTTCCCAGCGTGTCAGGTGCTATTCCGCTAGCGGCAGTGGTCTCGGGTGTCGGCTCACCGGCAGCGACGGCGAGCGCCTCCAAAACGGCTTGAGCAAAGGCAGGCGCTCGCTTGCCGTTCTGCCGCAGCTCGCGAGTCATATCCCGAACCAGTGAACGCATGACCCAATTTGCGACGAGGCCACGCAGTAGGTCGTCGAGCGGCTCAGAGGATCTATCGCTGGTCAACGGACGGCCCAATTCCGGTACACGCGTACGTACGTGCGCATTACGACCCGTGACGTCACTGGGGAACGCATGCCGCCATTCATGTACACGCGCATCACGTACACGCGTGGGAGTGGCATCGACTGGTCGATGTGGACCCCGGACAGGCTCAGAATCCTGTACAGGCGTAGCGCGCGCCTGCGCGAGTTTTCCCAACGCAACGTTGCGCGTGCGCGAGGAACGCCTCTCGTTCGACGGTCGTTCATCAGGCTGGTGCTGCCGTGAGCGTAGCCAGATATTGCTTGGCGACCGCGAGCTCGATACCTTGCGCCAGGTAGGCGTTGAGAATGTCGTCGTCGTTGGCGAAACGAAGATCGGGGATGCCGGTGTCGCCGGAGATCATCCTGATCATTACCGGGTCGACGTGCTCGAGCGATCGGAGGATGGGGCGCCCTCCGGTTCGCCGTGGCGCCTGTCGCTCGTTTAGCTCTTCGCGTGTGTGCACGGGCGGCCGGGCCATGTCATCGGCCCGCTCGCGTAACTTCTGCGCTGTAGCCTGGGCGGTCGCGTCGGGCGACTTCTCCATCTTCGCCGCGAGCCCGAGCATCTGCTTCTTGATTTCACGTTCGATGAGGTCGGCGCGACGTCGACGCGGATCGTAGGCGTAGTGAATTGCTGCCTGCTCGCGTTTGCGTCGCTTCAGCCGTACCTTGAGGGCTGCCATTCGTTGCTCGGTGAATTCCAGATCGCCGAGGTTCGCGTCGACCAGCTGTCGCATAGTGGTCTCCCACTCAGCATCTTCGCGAATGTCGGCGTCGAGCATCGCCAACTGCTTCGCCCGGATCCTGTCGCGATCGTTCAGCGGACTGGCGATCATGACGCACCGTCCTGCTCGATAACGTCGAATAGCTCGTTTACGTCGCCGGCGATGGTCTGCTCGTTCAGCCAGGCCACGAGGTCCATGCGATCTGGGTTCACTTCGGTTAGTAACTTCGCGTACTGAGCGATGGCAAGGCTGGCGATGACTATGAGTGTTTCCGAGGGCTTGACCGTGCCTTCGCAATACGTCCGGAGTGCGACGATCATGTTCTCTTCCTTCGACGGGTCTTCGATGATCGAACTGAGGATCCCGTTGAAGAGACGTAGGAGGTCGAACTGCGTCGGGTCCACTGGAGTGCCCATCAGCGCGCCTCCTGATCGGATGTGCCAGCCGCCGCGCACGCGCCACATCGAGGCAGGAATGCTTCCCCGATGTGGGCAAGGCAACGCTCGCCGTGGTCGATTTCGGAGTCCACCGGTGCGGGTGATTGCGAGTAAATGCGCTCGATCAAGAATTCACCCGCTGACGCCCACTAATCACGCGACGGGCACCCTGCTGTGGCTCGGCCGGTTGACGTCCCTGCGCATACTCCTGATCGGTGAGCATCCAGTTACGCCAGGTCGCGGGCCAATCGATCTTGACCGCGGTGGCGCCTGACTTTGCCATCCAGTAGTTGATGAACTTCTCAGTCGCGCGACCGATGTCCACGGACGCGACCGATGCCTTGGCCCATGCACGCATTTCTTCTGTGACCGTGAAGTCAGTCGGGATGCGGGTGCCGCGCTTAGCGGCGCTCTTCGCTTCATTGGAAGCGATTGGGACGGGTTGGGTTGGGACGGGTTGGGACGGGACGGGCGTTACCGGAGTAGTTACAGACGAGCCAGTTACGTTGCCGGTGACCCCTTCGGTAGCTGTGCCTGTAACCTGGTTACCGGAGTTGCTACGCGTGTTGTGTGCTCGCCAATTCGCCATCTTTTCGGCCTTCGCCTTCCGATCACGGAGCACTGTCTCGCGCAGCGGCTGATCTGGCTCCCAGTCAACAAACTGCCAGCCATCCTCGACCACCAACCAGATGCCTGCATTCACCAGCCAGTCGGCGTCCTCGGGTGTGCCGGAGAGCTCATCGA
>DASYEE010000144.1:0-21344 GCA_036499165.1 Galbitalea sp.
TCGACGACCTCCGCCACACCAGCCCGGCGCCGTGACCTGAGTGCGCCGGGTATCCATACGGCGGAACCCGCACCCCCGGCGCCCCACCGAGGCCAAGTCGTCCACTCAACAGGATGAATTGCGGCACGCCCCCGTTCAACAGGACAGATTGCGGCGTGGCGCCGGTCTCGTCCTGTCGAAGGGCGCGGCGGCTACCAGGAGACGGGCAGCGCCTTGCCCTCTTCGTAGCCCGCCGCGCTCTGGATGCCGACGAGCGCGCGGTCGTGGAAGTCATCCACCGATGTCGCCCCCGCGTACGTGAACGAACTCCTGACGCCGAAGGTGATCATGTCGAGGAGGTCTTCGAGCGACGGCCGCAGCGGGTCGAGGTAGATCTTCGACGAAGAGATACCCTCGGCGAACAGCTCCTTGCGAGCGAGCTCGTAGGGGTCGAGGTTCTCGAACCGGGCGTGTACAGCCTTGGTTGAGGCCATGCCCCAGCTCTCCTTGTACAGGCGTCCGCTCGCATCCACGTTCAGTGTTCCCGGCGCCTCGATTGTCCCGGCGAACCACGAGCCGACCATGACGGATGCCGCACCCGCGGCGAGCGCGAGTGCGACGTCCCGCGGGTAGCGCACTCCCCCGTCTGCCCAGACGTGCGCGCCAAGTTCCCGTGCGACCCGTGCTGTCTCGAGGACGGCCGAGAACTGTGGGCGTCCGACAGCGGTCATCATGCGAGTGGTACACATCGCGCCGGGACCGACTCCGACCTTGATGATGGTCGCTCCGGCTTCGACCAGGTCACGGACGGCAGCAGCCGTGACTACGTTGCCGGCGACAATCGGCAGGCCGAGGTCGAGGGCAGCAACCGCCCGGATCGCCCGAAGCATCCCGTCCTGGTGGCCGTGGGCCGTGTCGATGACGAGAACGTCTGCCCCAGCTTCCGCCAGCGCCGTTGCCTTGGCCGCGACATCCCCGTTGATACCGATGGCCGCAGCCACGCGGAGTCGGCCTGATGCGTCGAGCGCTGGCTGGTACAGGGTCGACCGGAGCGCACTGCGGCGGCTGAGCGTGCCAACGACCCTGCCACCATCGACCACCGGGGCGAATTCGAGTCCCGCAGCGACCATGAGGTCGAATGCCGCTCGCGGGCTGTCGATGGCTTCGGCGTCGATTGAGGCGATGTCACCGTGCAGCAGGTCGCCGAGCCGCGCATCCGGTAGCGCCGTCGCGAGGCGCGCGGCCTGGATGGTGCCGAGATACGCGCCATGCTCATCGTGCAGCACGATTCCGTGTCCGTCCACGGCGGGGATGCGCTCGAGCGCCGATGCAACACTGTCGTCGGGTGAGAGGCTGAGCGGCGAGTCCCACGCCACGGGCTGTTCCTTGACCCAGCGGATGGCCGCGGCCAGGTCGTCGAGGTGCATGTCCTGCGGCAACACGCCGAGTCCGCCGCGTCGTGCGAGGGTCGCGGCGAGCCTTGGGCCCGTCACCGAGTTCATGTTCGCGGCGACGATCGGGATGGTCGCGCCTGTCCCGTCGCCGGGCGCGAGCGACACATCGAGGCGACTTGACACGGCAGAACGCGCCGGCACGAGAAACACGTCGGAATATGTGAGGTCGTGAACCGGGGTCGTCTCGTAAAACTGCATGGATTTAACGCTAGTCCCTCGTACAGGCGACAGCAGGGGCCGGTCGAAGCGATTAGTCTTAACGGCGGTGCGGCCGATGCCGGTGGCGCCGAAAAACAGGGAAAACAAGCGGATGAGAGTGGGCGGTCGGCTGTGTCGAGCCAAGTGACCGGAGTCGAGGATGGTGCCTCGGGTGAATTCGGAGCCAACGAATGGCTCGTGGACGAAATGTACGAGCGTTACATCGTCGACAAGAACTCGGTAGACCCGACCTGGTGGCCGATTCTCGAGGGTTACAAGCCGACTGTCGACCCGACACCGACCACCTCGATCCCCGTTGTTCCCGTCACCCAGGCTGTGGTGGATGCCTCCGCGCCACCGGAGCGGGTCGATGACGCGCAGCCCACCAACCCGTCTGCTCCCGAGGTACCCATCACCGCTCCGAGCGTCCCGTCCGTCAGTTCCCCCGCCACGGGGGCGACCCCCATCGCCAAAACCACTTCCGTGCAGGCTAAGCCGCAGCCGATCCCGGCCGAGGCGCCGACGACATCCTCGATCCCCGCGCAGCCATCAGCCGGCGGGGCCCCGGACGAGACACAGGACACCGTTGCCGCGCTGAAGGGCGTGGCCAAGAGCCTCGCCGCCAACATGGATGCGAGCCTGACCGTCCCGACCGCGACCAGTGTTCGCACGATCCCGGCCAAGCTGATGATCGACAACAGGATCGTCATCAACAACCACCTGAAGCGAGCGCGCGGCGGCAAGGTGTCGTTCACACACCTGATCGCGTGGGCGATCGTGCAGACGTTGAAGGAGTTCCCGAGCCAGAACGTGTTCTACGAGGAGGTCGACGGCAAGCCGTCGGTCGTCACCCCGGCTCACATCAATCTCGGGATCGCGATCGACCTGCCGAAGCCGGACGGCACACGCAGCCTCGTCGTGCCCGGTATCAAGCGCACGGACACCATGGGCTTCGGTGAGTTCCTGATGGCGTACGAAGACATCGTCTCCCGCGCCCGGGACAACAAGCTCACGATGGCCGACTACCAGGGCAACACGATCTCATTGACCAACCCGGGCGGAATCGGCACGGAGCATTCTGTGCCGCGGCTCATGAAGGGGGCTGGCAGCATCATCGGCGCCGGCGCCCTCGAATACCCGGCAGAGTTCCAGGGCGCGAGCCCAGTGACGCTCTCCGAGCTCGGCATCGGCAAGACGATCACCCTCACGAGCACGTACGACCACCGGGTCATCCAGGGCGCCGGCTCCGGCGAGTTCCTGAAGAAGGTGCACGAGCTGCTCATCGGCCAGCGCGACTTCTACGAAGACATCTTCGCGGCCTTGCGGATCCCCTACGACCCGATTCACTGGGCGAGCGACATCAGCGTCGACCTCGCCGACGCCGTCTCGAAGACCGCTCGCGTGCAGGAGCTCATCAACTCGTTCCGTGTTCGCGGGCACCTGATGGCCGACATCGACCCGCTCGAGTACGTGCAGCGCTCACACCCCGACCTCGACATCGGCAGCCACGGCCTCACCTTCTGGGATTTGGACCGCGAATTCGTTACAGGAGGCTTCGGCGGCAAGCGCGCGGCGCTCCTGCGCGACATCCTCGGCACTCTGCGCGACGCATACTGCCGCACCATCGGCATCGAATACATGCACATCCAGGACCCGGTGCAGCGCCAGTGGATCCAGGACCACGTTGAGAAGCCGTACACGAAGCCGACCCACGACGAGCAGATGCGGATCCTCGGCAAGCTCAACGAAGCTGAGGCCTTCGAGACGTTCCTGCAGACCAAGTACGTCGGCCAGAAGCGCTTCAGCCTCGAGGGCGGCGAGTCGACGATCGCGTTCCTCGACGCCACGATCCAGAAGGCAGCTGAGGCAGACCTCGACGAGGTCGCCATCGCCATGGCCCACCGCGGCCGCCTTAGCGTCCTTGCGAATATCGCTGGTAAGACCTACGGCCAGATCTTCCGTGAATTCGAGGGTACGCAAGACCCACGCACCGTCCACGGCTCGGGCGACGTCAAGTATCACCTCGGCACAGAAGGCAACTTCACCGCTGCGGACGGCAAGCAGATTCCGGTCTACATCGCCGCCAACCCGTCGCACCTCGAGGTCGTCGACGGCGTGATGGAGGGAATCGTCCGCGCGAAGCAGGACAGGCATCCCATCGGTTCGTTCAGCGTGCTGCCGCTCATGGTGCACGGCGACGCGGCGCTCGCAGGCCAGGGCATCATCGTTGAGGTGCTCCAGATGTCGCAGCTGCGCGCGTACCGCACCGGCGGCACGGTGCACGTCAACATCAACAACCAGGTCGGCTTCACGACCTCAGCCGGCGAGGCACGCACTTCCGTCTACTCGACGGATGTCGCAAAGACGATCCAAATGCCGATCTTCCACGTGAACGGCGACGATCCTGAGGCGGTCACCCGCGTTGCGCACCTCGCCTTCGCGTACCGCCAGGAGTTCCACCGCGACGTCATGATCGACCTGATCTGCTACCGCCGTCGCGGCCACAACGAGGGCGACGATCCGTCGATGACGCAGCCGCTCATGTACAACCTGATCGAGGCCAAGCGGTCGGTTCGCACGCTCTACACCGAGGCCCTCGTCGGCCGCGGCGACATCACCCAGGAAGAGTACGAGAAGAGCCACCGCGACTTCCAGGACAGTCTCGAGCGCGCGTTCGCTGAGACCCACGCCGCCCAGACCGGCTCGATGCCGATCATCGTGCAGGACGGCAACGCCGTCGCAGACCTCGAGCGCCCGGACTCCCAGCAGGACGACACTGTCGGAGAACCGGCATCGACCGGTGTCGACCCGAGCATGCTCACCCTCATCGGTGACGCGCACGGCAACCCGCCCGCTGGCTTCACGGTTCATCCCAAGGTGCAGCTCGTGCTCAATAAGCGCGTCGACATGAGCCGCAATGGCTCGATCGACTGGGCGTTCGGCGAACTGCTCGCGCTCGGCTCAGTGCTTGTCGAGGGCACGCCGGTTCGCATGGTCGGCCAGGACACGCGTCGTGGCACGTTCGTCCAGCGTCATGCCGTGCTGCACGATCGCGCGAACGGCCAGGAGTGGCTGCCGCTTGCGAACGTGAGCGAGAACCAGGCAAGGTTCTGGATCTACGACTCGCTGCTGTCGGAGTATGCCGCGATGGGCTTCGAGTACGGCTACTCCGTCGAGCGACCGGACGCCCTCGTGCTCTGGGAGGCGCAGTACGGCGATTTCGCCAACGGCGGCCAGACGGTGATCGACACGTTCATCTCGAGCGCTGAGCAGAAGTGGGCGCAGCGCTCCAGCGTCGTCCTGCTCCTGCCGCACGGCTACGAGGGCCAGGGACCGGACCACTCCTCCGCTCGCATCGAGCGCTACCTGCAGTTGTGTGCTGAGAACAACATGACGGTTGCGCGTCCGTCGACTCCCGCGTCGTACTTCCACCTGCTGCGTCGGCAGGCGTACGCGAGGCCGCGCCGCCCCCTCATCGTCTTCACCCCGAAGGCGATGCTGCGACTGCGCGGCGCGACGAGTGAGATCGCCGACTTCACCTCGGGCCGCTTCGAGCCGGTGCTGGATGACCCGCGCGTCATCGCCGGTGCGGACAAGTCCGGGATCAAGCGCGTCGTCATCACCTCCGGCAAGATCTACTACGATCTCGTCGCAGAGCTCGACAAGCGCGAACGCAAGGATGTCGCGCTCGTGCGCCTGGAGCAGTTCTACCCGTTCCCCGCAAGCGAGCTCGCCGCAATTCTCGACACGTACCCGGGCGCAGACCTCGTCTGGGCGCAGGACGAGCCGGAGAACCAGGGCGCATGGCCGCACCTCTCGCTCGAGTTCAGGCGCAATGTCGCTCGCCCTGTCGAGGTGGCTTCCCGCCCAGCCTCCGCTTCTCCGGCGACCGGGTCGTCGAAGCGCAGCGCGCAGGAGCAGGCCGCCCTCATAGAAAGCGCGATCACGCTCTAGCTGGCTCGGCGCACCCTTCACGGGGGACGCACCGGGCCGGCTGCAGCGGCGATTAGGCCTGGAGCTGCTCCAGGCGCCCGATGACGGCAAGACGCAACTCCTCGGGAGCCGTCTCCTGGCAGGCCCGACGGACCTTTTCACTGAGCGCAAGGCCGACCAGGTGCTCCTGCGAGCAGTCACTGCAGGTCGCCAGGTGGTCACTGATGTCGATGAAGTCCTGGTCGCTGAGCTCGCGGTGCAGATACTCCTCGAGCTCGGCTTTTGCTTTGTCGCATCCGCAGTCGGTCATTTCTTTGCTCCTGACAAGTCAGCCTCAGGCGCCACGATGCCGCGCTCACGCGCGTAGTCGGCGAGGAGGTCCCTCAGCATTCGTCGGCCGCGATGCAGGCGGCTCATAACGGTGCCAACGGGTGTTTTCATAATGTCGGCGATCTCCTGGTAGGAGAAGCCTTCGACGTCGGCGAAGTAAACGGCCATCCGAAAGTCTTCCGGAATCGCCTGGAGGGCGTCCTTGACAGCACTGTCAGGGAGGTGGTCGATTGCTTCAGCCTCAGCCGAGCGACCCGAAGTGGCTGTGGCAGATTCTGCGCTGCCGAGCTGCCAGTCTTCCAGGTCGTCGATTGTGCCCTGGTAGGGGTTCCGCTGGTTCTTGCGGTAGTTGTTGATGAAGGTGTTGGTCTGGATACGGTACAGCCAGGCCTTCAGGTTGGTGCCCTGCTGGAACTGGCCGAACGCCTGGTAGGCCTTGACGAAGGTCTCCTGCACCAGGTCTGCCGCGTCTGCAGGGTTGCGCGTGAGGCGCATCGCTGCCGCGTAGAGCTGGTCCATATACGGCAGCGCCTGCTCCTCGAAAAGTACTCGAGGGTCTTCTGGCTCTGTCGCGGCTTCGGCTGTGGTGTCAGTCATCAGGGCCAATTCTAGGTCTTCGAGAATTTGGCGTTCTGACGGAGTTGTTATGACCGGCATTGCGCTCCCCTCCCTGCTCCTTGATCGGCACGTTTGCGTTGCTGACACTGGGATAACCGCGCGTACGGGCGCGCTATTCCGCGCGGGCAGAGCGACGCGCCGTTACGCTTGTTTTCCGATGGCAATCTCGAGAGTCGCTAAGCCCCAGTTCAACCCGTACGGGGATGAGCGCCCCGAGCCCGCGGACACGACTGGGCCGTGGCTCGCACCGCGGGCATCCGAGCCGTTCGACGCAACGATCCAGCTCCCCGGCTCCAAGAGCCTGACGAATCGCGAACTCGTCCTTGCCTCGCTCGCGAACGGTCCTTCAGTGCTTCGTGCACCGCTGCACTCCCGCGACACCAGCCTCATGGTCGAGGGGTTGCGTGCCCTCGGCGTGACCATCGAAGAGGTTGATGGCGCGGGCGAATTCGGGCCGGACCTGCGGGTGACGCCAGGGGAACTCGGTGGCGGAATCTCGATCGACTGCGGCCTGGCCGGCACGGTCATGCGGTTCCTGCCGCCGCTGGCTGCCCTCGCCCTCGGGCCGGTCGCCTTCGACGGCGATCCGCACGCACGAACGCGTCCCATGCGCACGACCATCGCGGCCCTCCGTTCCCTCGGCGTCGACGTCAATGACGATGGCCGCGGAACACTGCCGTTCAGCCTCTACGGCACGGGATCGGTCGAGGGCGGCGAACTCTCGATCGACGCGTCGGCCTCGAGCCAGTTCGTCTCCGGGCTGCTGCTCGTCGCACCGCGATTCACCAGGGGCCTGACGCTTCGCCACACGGGTGATCGTCTGCCGAGCCTTCCGCACATCGAGATGACCATCGCGACGCTCGCCGCACGGGGCGTGATTGTCGAGACGCCGGAACCCGGAACCTGGATCGTCCCGGCGGCAGAGGTCCAGTCCCGGGATGTCGACATCGAGCCCGACCTCTCGAACGCCAGTCCCTTTCTCGCTGCGGCGCTGGTAGCGGGAGGCCGCGTGACCGTGTCCGGCTGGCCGCGGGAGACCACGCAGGTCGGCGCCAGGATGGCGGAGATCCTCGAAGGGATGGGCGGCACGGTCTCGTTCCAGCAGACGGCTCCGGGCGTTGGCGACCTGACCGTCGAGGGCACGGGCGAGATCAGGGGCATCGACCTCGATGAGGCGAGCGAACTCGCCCCCACCATTGCCGCGATCGCGGCCCTCGCGCCGACGACAAGCATCCTGACCGGCATCGCCCACCTGCGCGGCCACGAAACCAACCGGCTTGAGGCACTCGCGACCGAGATCAACGCGCTCGGCGGCAACGTCACCGAGACCGACGACGGCCTCGTCATCGAACCCGCACCGCTCCACGGCGGCCTCTGGCACAGCTACGCGGACCACAGGATGGCGACGGCGGGCGCGATCATCGGGCTGGCCGTCGACGGCATCGAAATCGATGACATCGAGACGACCGCGAAGACCCTGCCGCAGTTCGCATCGATGTGGACGACGCCGCCGTTCCGCCGAGCGGTAGGCACGAGCCAGCTGGAGCTTCCGACCAGATGAGCTGGCTCTCGGACGACGAACCGGAGGAGTACGACGAGTACGACGAGTCGTCTGCCAGGGTTCGCCCAAACCCCAAGGGCAACAAGCCGCGCACAAAGACGCGACCGGAGCACAAGGACTCCGTCGTCGGGCGGGTCTACGCGGTTGACCGCGGCCGATTCAGCGTGCTGGTCGGCGAGGGCACGCCCGAGGAGCGCACGATCACGGCGACCAAAGCGCGGGAGCTCGGACGACACTCCATCGTGACC
The DNA here is from genome assembly GCA_036499165.1 of Galbitalea sp. Lineage (GTDB taxonomy): Bacteria > Actinomycetota > Actinomycetes > Actinomycetales > Microbacteriaceae > Galbitalea. The sequence goes on from DASYEE010000144.1 coordinate 8,322, forward strand.
AACGACTTCGTGAACGTCGTCGGCGACAGCTCGGGCGACGACGGGAGCCTCGCGCGCATTGTGAGCGTGCAGGAGCGGACGAGCCTCCTGCGGCGAAGCGCGGACGACACGGATGCCGTCGAACGAATCATCGTCGCGAACGCAGACCAGATGCTGATCGTCGTCGCCGCTGCGAATCCCGAGCCCCGACCGAGACTGGTCGATCGATACCTGGTTGCGGCGTTCGACGCGGGAATCACGCCCATCCTGGTGATTACGAAGACCGACCTCGCGGACCCGGAGGAGTTTCTCGCCAACTTCGCCGGGCTCGAGCTTCGGGTCATCAGAAGCCGGTCGGACGAGGTGCCGCTCGAGGAGCTCACCGACCTCATGCAGGGGCACACCACCGTCGCGGTAGGGCACTCCGGCGTCGGGAAGTCGACCCTTGTGAACGCCCTTGTGCCTGACGCTAATCGCGCGGTCGGCCGCGTCAATACCGTCACAGGACGCGGGCGACACACGTCGTCATCCACGATTTCGTACCGGATCGGCACGGGCTGGATCGTCGATACACCGGGCGTCAGGTCGTTCGGGCTCGGGCACATCGATCCAGATAACATCCTGAAGTCGTTCGCCGATCTTGCCGCCATCGCCGAGGACTGCCCGCGCGGCTGCACGCATCTTGCGGATGCGCCGGACTGCGCGATCGTCGAGGCGGCTGAGCGCGGCGAACTCGGCGCGATCGGCAAACTCCGGCTCGACTCTCTGCAGCGGCTCCTGACGACCCTGGCCTGAGTCGCACTGTGGCCGCCAGCCCCGGTAGCGTTGTGTCGTGACCGACTTTTCCCTCGCAGACGACCTCAGTCTCGCGCTTGCCATGGCCGCCGATGCCGACCACATCTCGCTCGATCGCTACAACTCCCTCGACCTCGTCGTCACGACGAAACCCGACAGGACTCCGGTGACCGACGCCGACCAGGCCGTCGAGCGCCTCATCCGTGAACGCATCCAGGCCACGCGCCCGAACGACTCCGTGCTCGGCGAGGAATACGGTGGCGACCGAGCCCCGGGCCGCCAGTGGATCGTCGACCCGATCGACGGAACAGCCAACTTCATGCGCGGGGTGCCTGTCTGGGGAACCCTGATCGCTCTCGCCATCGACGGCGTGCCGGTCGTCGGCGTCGTCAGCTCGCCCGCCCTGGGTAAACGCTGGTGGGCGGCACAGGGCCACGGTGCATGGACGGAAGACACCAGCCCCCACGCGGCTGCCGGCGAACCGCGCGCCCTGCACGTCAGCGGCATCCGGGAGCTCGCCGACGCTTCGCTCAGCTACAACAGCCTGAACGGGTGGGATGCGACTGGCCATTTCGACGCCGTCGTGGCTCTTGCCCGCAGCGTCTGGCGTTCACGCGCGTACGGAGAGATGTGGTCGTACATGCTGCTTGCGGAAGGCGCGCTCGAGATCGTGGGCGAATACGACCTGAAGCCATACGACATGGCCGCCCTCATCCCGATCATCGAGGAGGCGGGCGGACGCTTCACCTCCGCTGACGGCGAGGATGGCCCATGGCACGGCAGCGCCATCGCGACCAATGGCGCGCTGCACGATGCGACACTGGAGCTGCTGCGCGCGCACACTTAAGGCGTGCGCTGGTTCGGCTTCCAGAACACCCGCTTCACGAGTTCGTTCGCCAGGAGATACGCGACGACGATCACGATTGATGCCGCCAGCAGGGGCCCAGGCACCGGGATGATCGACAACGTTGGGGCGAGCGGCGAAAACGGCAGGTAAAGGGCGACCGCTGCGACGACCACGCTTGCGACGATCACCCAGGTGCTCGGCCGGCTGCGGAAGAACGGCCGACGCGTTCGGAGGACGAACAGCACGGTCACCTCGGTGAGAATACTGACGACGAACCACGTGCTCTGGAACTCGTGCACCCTGGCGTGGAATCCCCACTCCAGCACCGCGAAGGTCGCCAGGTCGAACAGCGACGACAGCGTGCCGAACACCAGCATGTAGTTGCGGATGAGCCTCACGTTCCAGTGCTGCGGGCGGCGCAACTGGGCTGCATCCACGGAGTCGGTCGCGATGAAGGTCGACGGCAGGTCCGTGAGCAGGTTGATGAGCAGGATCTGGCTGGCGAGCAACGGCAGGAACGGAAGAACCGCGGCCGCGACGGCGAGGCTGAGGACGTTCCCAAAGCTCGCGCTGGTCGTCAGGAAGATGTATTTCATGGTGTTCGCGAACGTGCGGCGCCCCTGCCTCATGCCGTCGAGCAACACGCCGAGGTCTTTGTCGAGCAGGACGATCGCTGCCGCCTGTTTCGCGACGGCCACGGCGCTGTCGACCGAGATCCCGACATCCGCTGCGTGTAGCGCAGGCGAGTCGTTGATGCCGTCGCCGAGGTAGCCGACCACCTGCCCGGATGCTCGGATCGCCGACACGATGCGCTGCTTCTGGATGGGGTTCAGCTCGGCGAAGACCGAGACGCCAGCGGCTGCGGCCGTAAGCCTTTTATCGTCGAGCGCGTCGATGTCTCGGCCGGTCAGGACCGTGGATGCCGCCAGTCCGACCTCCTTTGCGATGTGCGCTGCCACGAGCCGGTTGTCTCCCGTCAGCATCCGAACAGAGATGCCGTTGGTCGCGAGGTCGCGGAGGGTCGCAGCGGCATCCGGTTTCGCGGGGTCGGCGAAGGTCACGAACCCGATCAGGGTCATGGTGGTCTCGTCGGCAAGCGTCGCGCTCGTCGCGCCGGGCAGCTCGCGCGTCGCGACGCCGAGGACGCGGTGTCCACTGTTGCTCAGCGAGAGGAAGAGCCTCTGCACGGCGTCGTTCACCTCCGCGATCGGCACGATCCGGCCATCCGCGGTCCTGGCGGTCGTGCACACCGCGACCATCGCATCGAGGGCGCCCTTGCAGACGAGCGTCGCGGCGCCGCCGCCATCGGAGTAAAGAATGCTCAGCCGCCGACGATTGAAGTCGTATGGCAGCTCACCAAGCTTCACCACCTTCGATACATCGCACGTCACGCCCGCGATGATCGCGTCATCGATCGGGTTCTTCAGCCCAACCTGGAGTGAGGCGTCCAGGTAGGCGAGGCGTCCGACTTCATCGCTCGGCGTGCCATCGAGGTCGATGGCCGAATCGAGGATGACCTTTCCCTCTGTCATCGTCCCGGTCTTGTCAGAGCACAGCACCGTCATCGATCCGAAGTCCTCGATCGAGTCGAGCCTCCGCACGATCACGCGGTGTTTCGCAATCACCCGAGCGCCCTGGGCGAGGCTGATGCTGACGATGGTCGGCAGCAGCTGCGGTGTCAGGCCAACGGCGAGCGCGAGCGAAAACAGCACAGAGTCGATCGGCTTGCGACCGAGCACCAGGTTGATGATGAAGATCGCGATCACGAGGACGAGCATGATTCGCGTCAACAACAGGCCGAACGCGGTCAGCCCTTTCTCGAAGCCGGTCTTCGGAGGCGCGGTCGAGAGCTGGGCAGACACCTTGCCGATCTCCGTCGCAGCACCCGTACCGACGACGACGACCGTGCCGCTCCCGCTCGAGACGTGCGTGCCAAGGTAGACCATGTTCGTGCGGGCGTTCAAGGGCGCGTCCGATTGAACGGCGCCCGGCGCCTTCTCGACGGGGAAGGTCTCCCCCGTCAGGGCCGATTCGTCGAGCTCGAGGCCATTGGATTCCAACACGATGGAGTCACCGGGGACGAGGTCGCCGGCCGACAGCTCTGCGATGTCCCCCGGCACGACGGCGCTGATCGGGACGTCCTGCACCGTTCCGTCGCGCAAGAGCTTCACCTTGATCTCGACGACGGCGAGGAGCGCCGTGATCGCCCGGCCCGCGCCGCGTTCCTGGAAGAACCCGAGCAGCCCGGAGATCACGATGATGACGAGGATGATCGTGGAGTCGAGGGTGTCGCCGAGCACCAGCGCGAGGACGGTCGCGGCTACGAGGATCAGGACGATGGGGCTGAGGAACTGCCGGCCAAGGAGACGGAGGTCAGACGCCTGCTTCGACTTGCCAAGGTCGTTGGGGCCGACCTTCGCGAGCTGCGCCTGCGCCTGCGCACTTGTGATGCCAGCGGGGCTCGAGCCGAGGCTCGTGAGGAGGTCTGCGGAGGGGAGATTCCACGGCTCGCGTGTCGAAGTCACGCTGCCAAGTATGCCTGCGCCGCAGCTGGGATCAGCGAAGCGCCCGGCAACCGAGAATTAGAGCGCCTGGGCGAGAGCCACGAGCACCTGGTTGAGCGAGGGGATGCCCTCCGCCCGGAGGATCTCCTCGCCCGCTGCGCCAGTGACGATAACGGTCGGGGTAGACCGAATCGCGCGTCGCTCAGCCTCACGTTCGTCGCGCACGACGTCGTGTTCGACCAGTTCCATCGCGCCAACCAGCCTGCCTGCCTCGGCCAGCACCGAGCGGGTGACCATGCATGGCTCACAGAAGCTTGAACTGAAGAAATCAACGCGCACGATGAGTGCAACCCGGCAAGCATCGAACTGATTCCGTCTTGTGCGCGATCCCTGCGAAATCCTAGGGTCATACCAGGGAGGCTCAGATGGCGAAGCTCATCTATACCGCGATCTGCTCGCTCGACGGCTACACCGCGGATGCCGACGGCGGCTTCGACTGGGCGGCGCCGGACGAGCAGGTACACGCATTCGTGAATGACCTCGAGCGCCCGATCGGCACGTACCTGTACGGCAGGCGGCTCTACGAGACGATGCGTGTCTGGCAAGACCTGGGCGACCACGAGAACCCGGTGGTTCGCGACTTCGCGCTGATGTGGCAGTCAGCGCAGAAGATCGTCTACTCCGCCGCGCTTGATGGCGTCTCGACCACCGACACGACACTTGAGCGCTCGTTCGAGCCGACGGCGGTTGCGGCGCTCAAGGGCTCATCGGGGTCCGACCTGAGTATCGGTGGCGCGACGCTTGCCGGAATCGCCCTGGCCGCAGGACTCGTCGATGAGGTACGGCTGTTCCTTGCGGCCGCAATCGTCGGTGGCGGTACCCGGGCCCTGCCCGATGCCGTGCGGCGGAAACTCACCCTGCTCGATGAGCGAAGGTTCGATTCCGGAGTGGTGTACCTCCGCTACGCGGTGGCCTAGGTGTCGTAGCGCTCTTCGACCGCTTCGAGGTCGTCCGCGTCCTTCGGATCCCACACATAGGTGACGTGCACACTGTCACCGACCTGGGAGGCCGTCGTTGCAAGGTATGCGAACTCGGCAGCGGCAGCGGCCTCGAGGCCGTTCACGATGATCTCGGCGTCCCAGCCGGCCTCCGTCGCGATGCGCGTGTCCGTCTGCCCGTCGCTCGGACCGCCAGAGAAGATCACGATGTACTCGTCGCCGTGCTTGAGGGTCGGCTGCTCATTCGTCATGCCCCTAGTTTTGCACCTTTCGCAGAGCGCAGGATGCGCGTGGCCGGCAGAATACATAAGCGCGTGAGCATCGTGTTGCGCGGCGCTCGGCCGCTGCCTGCACGTCGGGTGCCCTCTGCAGGTCAGGCGCCCTCGGTAGGATGGTGCCGTGGCTTCAACGGATGACCTGCTGGTCTGGATCGACTGCGAAATGACCGGGCTCGACCTCGCGGTCGACGAACTCGTCGAGGTGGCCGTCGTCATCACCGACTACAACCTCAATCCGGTCGACCCCGGCTTCGACATCGTGATCAAGCCGGACCAGACCGCGTGGGACAACATGAGCGAGTTCGTGCGCGAAATGCACACCTCGAGCGGCCTGATCGAGGAGATCCCGCACGGCAAATCTCTCGCCGAGGCCGAATACGAGGTGCTCGAGTACATCCTGCGCTTCGTTCCCGGTGCCCAGAGCGCGCCGCTGGCCGGTAACACCATCGGCACAGACAGGATGTTCCTGGCCAAGTTCATGCCGAGGGTCGACTCGCACCTGCACTACCGCAGCGTCGACGTGTCATCCATCAAGGAACTGACGCGGCACTGGTTCCCTCGCGTGTATTTCAACGCACCGGCGAAGAACGGCGGTCACCGGGCTCTCGCGGACATCCTCGAGTCGATTCGCGAACTCGAGTACTACCGTGGCGTCGCCTTTGTGGGCGAACCCGGGCCGACTTCAGACGATGCCCAGGCCGTCTCGGCCGAGATCGTGACCAAATGGGAGCCTCGTCTGTAATAGACTCCTGTGGTCGCTCTCGCATTGGTAACGGTGCGAGTGACACATGGTGGGCGTAGCTCAGTTGGTAGAGCACTGGCTTGTGGTGCCGGTGGCCGCGGGTTCAAGTCCCGTCGTCCACCCCAAAGAAATGAATGCGGTTCGGCGAAGGCCGGGCCGCATTCGTGTTCCTGCCGAGGGCTCGAAGCCGCCGGCGTGAAATGCTTGGGTGGTGGCAGACACCCTTGAGCGCACGGAAGAGAGCACAGGCGCGCGCACCGACCAGTGGCTCCGCACGGTGCTCGAGCGGCCATGGATCACCATCGTCTGGAACGACCCCGTCAACCTCCAGTCATACGTGCAGTGGGTCTTCACGAGCTACTTCGGTTTTGCCAAGGCTGAGGCGCGCCGTCTGATGCTGCTCGTGCACAACGAGGGCAAGGCCGTTGTTGCGACAGGCACCCGCGAAGAGATGGAACGACACGTTGGCGCGATGCACGGCTTCGGCCTCTGGGCAACCCTGCAGAAGGACGACGAATGAGCGCATTCCGCAGGAGCGCCGGCGGCTTCGTCGCTCGATTCGACGCCGAGGATGCCGCGCTGCTCGCTAACATCGCGCGGCAGGTTGCCCAGCTGATCGCCGATCGCGGCGAACCGGGCGATGACCCCGTGCTCGACCGCCTGCTGCCGGATGCCTATCGTGACGCCCCCGCGGACGCGGCGGAATACCGCCGCTTCACCGAGGCGGAGCTCGCGGACGACAAGATCGCCGGTTCGCTCGCGCTCGCCGATGCATTCACCGGGGAGGTCGTGAAGAAGCATGTCACCGTGCGATTCGAGCCGCCAGAGGCCTTCGCGGCGTTGCGCTCACTCACCGACATCCGCCTTGCCCTCGCGACTCGCATCGGCGTCGATGACGACGGGCTGCCGAGCGCTTCCGGTGCCGACGTCGGGCTCACATTTGCGATCTACAACTGGCTCGGCGGCGTGCAGGAGTCGCTCGTGCGGGCGGTCGACCGATGAGGTGCGCACCATGCTGACGGAAGTGAATGCAGCCGAATTCGAGCGACTGGTCACGGCAGAACTCGACTCGCTACCCGATGAGATGGTGAACGGCATCGAGAACGTCGGCTTCGTTACGCAGGATCTCCCGGACGACGGATCGCTCCGGCTCCTCGGCCTGTACACGGGCGTCGCGCTGACCCGGCGGGGAAACTACGGGATGGGCGAGCTTCCCGACCGGATCGTGTTGTACCGCGAGCCGCTGCTGTCGATTTCCCGCGACCTCGACGACCTGAAGCGCAACATCCACGTCACGATGGTGCACGAGATCGGTCACTACTACGGCCTCGACGACGACGAGCTCCAGCGGCTCGGCTGGGGCTGATGGCTCCGCGTCTGCACCTCAACCCCGCAAGGTCAGTCCCACAGGTCAGCCCTGCAGGATGAGGTCGGCCAGGTCGGCCGGATGCTCGCGGGCGATGAACGACGCCTCCTGCGCGGCCCAGCGATCCCAGTGGGGCGCGTACGCGTCACCGTCCCGCGCCAGGGCCCTCGTCTTGCGGGTCGCCGCATCCAACTCGACCCAGATTGCCAACGTCGCAAGCGCCATACTTGTCCGGCTGAGCGCGCCGCATCCCTCGATGATCACCGGCGCGGCCCGGTCGAGTTCGTTCCATTCGGCGGGAGCCATCGCAGCCCAGTCCCAGCGCTGCCAGCGATGCCGTCCGAGGATGTCGCGGACAACCGCTTCGCTTGCGGCCTCCAGCCCGTCCCAGCCGGGATAGACGTCATCAAGCCTGACCAGCTGTGCACCTATGACGGGCGCGAGCGCGGTCGCGAGTTCGGTCTTGCCCGATCCGGAGCGACCGTCGATGAGCACGACCGGCCGAGGCGATCGAGCGGCGAGGGTCGTGACGGCCGCGAGATCAGGCCGCACCGAGGAACCGCCAGGTCCCCGCCGCGACCGCGGAAGTCGTGGCGATCGTGACGACGGCAACGCCAACAGCGATGAGCACCCACTCCCCGGCACCGAACCGCGACGGGCGAGCCCACGATCGCCGTGTGCTGCCGCCGAAACCTCGCGCCTCCATGGCGGTCGCGAGCTTGCTCCCTCGCCGGAGGGAGAGAACGAGCAGGGCGAACGACATCCCGGCGAGCCGCCGCGCCCTGCCGCGGTCGGCGATGCCACGGGCGCGACGGGCGAGCTCCAGCGAGCGCCAATCGTCGGCGAAGAGGTCGATGAGCCGAAGCGCCGCGAGACCGCCGAGCACGAAACGCGATGGCAGGTGCAGGATCTGGCCGAGGCCGTCCGCGAGGTCGGTCGGATCGATCGACATGAACAGGATCACGGCTGGCACCCCGATCGCGAGAATCCGCAGCACGGTAGCCCCGGCGAGAGCCAGCGAACCGTCCGTCACGTGAGCGAACAGGAACTCAAGCCGCACGGCGCCGGATGCCCGGCCGTAGAACGCGACCGTCATTCCGGCCAGGAGGGCTGCGACCAGGATGACCGACGACCGCAGCAGGAGCCGCCTGGGATCGACCCGTGCCAGGGCAAATAGCGCAAGCTCGAGGACGAGGGCGACGCTCGCGGACAGGGCATCCAGGGAGAGAAGCAAAACGGCTCCAACGATGACCGCCGTGGCGAGCTTTGCGACCGGATTGATCGCGTCCAGGCGTGAAACCCTGCGAACTCCGCCCGCGATCGCTGCGGTCACGACGTCACCAGCGCGGTCTTCGACAGCTCGAAGGTCGAGTCCGCGATCGCATCGATGAAGGCCGCGTCGTGGGTGATGGAGACGATCGAGGTTCCGGTATCGAGCAGCTCGGCCAGAAGGGCGACCAACTCAGCCCAGGTCCGCGAATCCTGACCGAACGTCGGCTCATCGAGCACCATCAGGGGCGGGGCGGTCACGAGCGCGGTCGCAACCGAGAGCCTGCGCTTTTCGCCACCGGAGAGCGTGAACGGGTTGGCGTCCATGAGCCTCGTCAGGCGCAGCCGAGCCGCGACCTCATCGATGCGCCTGCCGGCCGCCACCTCTGGCATCTTCGCCGCCTGTGGTCCGACCCCCAGTTCATCGCGCACTGTCGGCGCGACGAACTGGTGTTCCGGGTCCTGGAAGACGGAGCCGATGCGGGTGACCAGTTCGCGGGATCGCCACGCGATGGGCGAAGGTGACAGTCCGCGCGCAAGCGGTGCAGCGTCCACGGAGCCTGCCAGCGGCGGGATCAACCCCGCGAGCGTCAGTCCCAGCGTGGTCTTGCCCACGCCGTTCGGCCCGGTGATTGCGAGCGAGCGGCCGGCACGCAGTTCCAGGCCGACGCCCTGCTGGATCGCGGCTCTGCCTCGGCCAACCGAGAGCCCGGTGGTCGACAGGATGCCACCTCCGGCGACCCGCGACCGATTCGGCGAGGGGGGCGTGCGTCCGGGCACCCAGACTCCACTCGCCGCAAGCTGTTCTCCCTGTCGTTCGAGGACCTCCCGCGCCGGGCCGTCGGCAAGAACGCCGCCGGCCGGCTCGAGCACGATCACGCGGTCGATGACGTCCAGCCACACGTCAACGCGGTGTTCGATGACGATGAAGGTTGCGCCAGACTCATCGAGCACGCTGGCGACGGCGTCCCGCACCTCGCGGACACCCGCTGGGTCAAGATTCGCGGTCGGCTCGTCGAGCAGGAGGAGCCCCGGCTGCATCGCGAGCACGCCAGCGAGCGCCAATCGCTGCTTCTGGCCGCCGGAAAGGGAACCGGTCGGGTGATCGAGCCGAAGGTCGAGCCCAACAGCGTCGAGCGCATGACGCACGCGACGCCAGGTTTCCTCGCGCGGCACCCCCAGGTTTTCGCAGCCGAAAGCGACGTCGTCGCCAACCCTCGAAAGCACCACTTGGGAGTCGGGATCCTGCAATACCAGGCCAACGCGACCACGCGGCCGGATGGCAGGTTCGCCGGCGACCAGGAGGCGACCGTGCTCGTCGCCATCGTCCTCGCCGCCGAGCACGCCGGCGAGCGCATGGACCAGTGTCGACTTACCGGCTCCCGAGGCCCCGAGGAGGAGCACGCGTTCACCCGGGTCGATCCGAAGATCCAGGCCGTGCACCGCGAAATCATGGCGACCGGCATGACGCCACCCCCACCCCAGCGCCTCGACAGACGCTGGGGCGGACGTTCGCGCGATACCGGACGAGTTGCCGTCCGACGTGATCAGGCCCTCACCGATGCCTCGCGACCCGCGGCGAATCGCGAAAGCGCTCCGGTCTTCGCGAGCGCTCGCACGAGGAACCACGACCCGACTCCCGCGATGACCGCTCCCGAGATGACTGCGCCTGTGCCGTAGGTGAGCCTGAACGCGAGGCCGGTGCCCGGGTAGGAGTTGATGAAGTCGTTGATCGCCATCGTCAACCCGCTGCCCGCTCCCGCCAGCACGGCTGCCCACAGGCGCCAGGTCGAGTAGAGAAGGATCGCGAACACGACCTCCGCTCCGAGCCCCTGGACGATGCCAGAGAGGATCGTCTGGAATCCGCCCCACTGCGAGCCCGGTCCGAAGGCCTCGACGGTCGCGGCAACCACCTCGGTGAAGAGCGCAGCTCCAGGCTTGCGCACAACGAGACCGCCGATGACAGCCGGGATCAGCCACACGCCGTAGACGAGCGAACCAGAGCCCTGGAGCAGCAGGTCGAGCGGTTTGCTCGGAAGGGAGTAGACGAAATCCCAGCCGAAGAAGACGATGCCGAACGCGACGCCGAGAACCGCGGCGACGACGATGTCGACGACACGCCAGCGTGCGTTGATCCGTCTCTTGGCGACAGATGGTGCTGTAGTCATTTTTCGTGCCTTTCGTTATGAAATGGCACGGGAGCACAAACAATATGCTCGAGAGATTGCCTCCCTGCGCTGGCATGATCCAGATCAGGTTCGACGGTCGGAGCTTGGAGCAGCTCCCTCTCAGCCCGGCTACACCGGACTCCCGTGTTCAAAAGACGAGTTTAGTCTTCCCGGGTGAGGATGACGACCGGAATCTGCCGGTCCGTCTTCACCTGGTAGTCCGCGTAGTCGGGGTAGAGGCCGACCATGAAGTCCCAGCGGGCCGGCTTCTCCTGCTCATTCGCGGTGCGAGCCGTTGCCCAGAAGGTCTCGGCGCCGACCTGCACCCACACGCGCGGGTTCGTCTCGAGATTGAGGTACCAGACGGGATGCTTGGGAGCCCCTCCGATGGATGCGACGACCAGGTACTCGCCGTCGTCGTATGCCGAGCCGATGAGGCAGGTGCGGCGCCATTCCCCGGACTTGCGGCCCTTGGTCGTCAGCAGCAGGAGCGGGGAGTTGTAGCGAAAGACGGGTTGTGCCCCGTCGGTTTCGACGTACTCATCGATCTGCTTCTTGACCCATTCGCGGTCGCTGTCGATGATGGGGCTGGGTGCGGCTTCGCTCATTGCTTCACTCTAGGCAACATCCGCTCCGGTGTCAGGATGCTGCAGCTGCGGCGAGGATCCGGTTCACCGTTCGCACGTTGCGCGCGGTGACGGCCGGGCCGAACTGTTTCCACCACGCTGGCTTCAGCTGCGAGCCGAGGACGCCGGCAGGGCACCACTGGTACACCGCGCGTTCGGCGATGACCAGGCGCTCCGGTGCAAGCTCACCGTCGCTCGGCCGCTCAATTTCGCCCGGCGCGATTGTGCCGTCGACGAACGTGATGATCATCTTGGAGAGGTCGTCAGACACGCCGAGCAGTGGGTTCGCGGCCGCGATCCTCGCGACCTCATCGACGCGGAGGGCAACGATCCGGGACTTCACGCCGGTGAGATCGGCGATGGCCGTTTCGATCGCTGGGACATCCGGAGTCGACGAAGAATCGAGGATCACGTTGCCGCTCTGCAGGAGCGTTCGCGCCCCTGGATACCCGGCATCGGCCAGCAACTCACGCAGGTCTGCCATGCCGACACGCGTCGAGGGGTTGACGTTGATCCCGCGAAGGAGCAGAACGTACTTAGCGGAGGTGCGTTTACCAGTCATCGAGCCAAAGTGTAAGCACCCCGGTGGGTTCAGCGCGGCCCGCTACGGTTGAAAGACCATCCTGAAGGGATCCAATGAATACCTGGCCCGGTACGGCTTACCCGCTCGGCGCAACGTTCGACGGGAACGGCACGAACTTCGCGCTGTACAGCGAGGCGGCAGACAAGGTCGAGCTCTGCCTGTTCGATGACGAGCTCGAAGAGACGCGAGTGGAGCTCACCGAGGTCGACGCATACGTGTGGCACGCGTACCTGCCTGAGGTGCAGCCTGGGCAGCGCTACGGCTACCGCGTGTACGGCGACTACGACCCCAAGTCGGGCAAGCGGTTCAACCCCAATAAGCTCCTGCTCGATCCGTACGCGAAGGCGACCTGTGGGGCGATTCGCTGGGGCCAGTCGATGTTCGCGTACAACTTCGGCGACGAGACGTCCGAGAACAACGACGATTCGGCCGCCGACATGATGCACGGCGTGGTCATCAACCCGTTCTTCGACTGGGCGGGCGACCGCGCACCTCGCGTGGCCTACGCGGACAGCGTGATCTATGAGGCGCACGTCAAAGGACTGACGGAGCTGCACCCCGGCATCCCGGAGAACATCCGCGGCACGTACAACGCGCTCGCGCATCCGGCGATTCTCGAACACCTGCAAAAACTCGGCGTCACGGCGATCGAGCTCATGCCCGTCCACCAGTTCGTCAATGACTCGACACTGCAGGAGAAGGGCCTCGCGAACTACTGGGGCTACAACACGATCGGCTTCTTCGCGCCGCAGAACACCTATTCGTCCAGTGGCGACCTTGGCCAGCAGGTCCAGGAGTTCAAGGCGATGGTGCGCGACCTGCACGACGCCGGCATCGAGGTGATCCTCGACGTGGTCTACAACCACAC
>DASYEE010000145.1:0-27483 GCA_036499165.1 Galbitalea sp.
GAGCAGAACGTGCGCGGAGCATCCATCACCAGCATCGGCCAGGCGCTTTGGTGGGCGGTGTCGACGATCACCGGAACCGGCTACGGCGACGTCGTGCCGGTGACCTTCGTCGGCAAGCTGGTCGGGGTCGGTCTGATGATCGGCGGGGTCGCAATCGTCGGTGTGGTCGCCGCGTCGTTCGCGAGTTGGATGATCGAGGCGGTCGGCACGCGCGTGGTGCGGGAGCAGGTGGAGGTCGAGCGCGAGGTCGAGCGCGAGACCGAGAAGGTCGAGGCCGAGACGCAGTCGGAGGTCGCCGCGCTGAGCGAGCAGGTGGCGAAACTGACCGCATTGATCGAGGGGATGCAGCGGCTGGAGTAGCCATACGACAGGCGCCTGATCAAGTGGTTCGGGGTTGGGCGGCTAGACTCAGGGAGTGTTCCGCGTTGGTCACCGATCAAGTTCGCACTCACGAAATCTCCAGTTGTCAGACACTGATTTCATCCGCGTGCGACCAGCGGGATGACTGCCCCATCGACGCGCGTTGCCGCCGCACTTCTCATAGCGCTTCTCAATGAGGGCGTGACTGACTTCGTCCTCGCGCCCGGCTCGCGATCGCAGGCGCTCGCTCTCGTTGCCGCAGAGCTCGAGAGTGCCGGACGAGTGCATCTTCGAGTTCGGATCGACGAGCGCGACGCCGCATTCCTCGCGCTCGGTCTCGCCAAGGAGTCCGGGCGGCCCGCCGTTGTCATCACCACATCGGGCAGCGCGGTATCGAATCTCCAGCCCGCCGTCCTCGAGGGCCGCCACAGCGGCGTCCCTATGATCCTGCTCACCGCCGATCGACCAGAGGAGTTGCATGGCATCGGAACCAATCAGACGACCGATCATGTCGGCCTCCTCGCCGGGCAGGTCGTCCGTACCTTCGACATCGGCGCTGCGACGGGAGATCACGGCGAGGAGGAGGCCGTCGGTGCGGTGGCCCGCGAGGCAGTCGCCGCGGCAGTGCGCGGGCCAGTGCATATCAACGTCGCGTTTGCCGAGCCCCTCTCCTCGCCGTGGACAGTGCCCCCGATCGAGACTTTCACGGTCGGTACCGGCCTCAGCGATGGCTCGATCGACGATGGACTCGAATGCGAGTCCTCCAACGGGGATCTGCTGGTCCTCCGGCCGGATCGGCGCACTGTGGTCATCGCCGGCGCAGGAGCCGGCGAACGCGCCGAGGAATGCGCACGGCAACTCGGGGCAGTACTTTTCGCCGAGGTCGCGTCCGGTGCCCACTTCGGCCCGCAGCTCGTCGTCCCGTATCGCGCGGTGGCTCAGGATTCGGAGTTCGTCGAGGGGCTCGATCGCGTGCTCGTGTTCGGCCATCCGACGCTCTCCCGCGAGGTGCCATGGCTCGTCGAGCGAGCCGCCTTGGCGGGCGTTGACGTCATCGTCGTTCGCACGCCCGGCGCGGAGGACTACAATCCGGGACACTCCGTGCGGGTGTTCGTCGATTCGATCGAGGTACTGGGTGCGACGGATGAGGTCGCGACTCAGAAATGGGCCGACGGGTGGGTCGCGGCCTCTCGGGCGTTCCTCGCGCGGGACGAGGACGAGCCGATGGCCACCTCTCCCACCGGCGAGAAGACGCTGCGGGTTCCGGTCACACGGAAGAACTTGGTCGATGCCGTCTGGCACTCGACCCAGGCAGCCGACCGCCTCGTTGTCGCCGCATCACGTCTCATCCGGGAGCTCGATGCCGTCGCGCCCGGCAAGAGGATCGTGGTCCATGCGAATCGGGGACTTGCGGGCCTTGATGGCACGATCTCGACCGCGGTCGGCGTCGCTCTTGCGCATTCCTCCGGCCCAGGAGGCGGAGATGCTGCCACCTCGAGGGCCGGAGTGACGAGGCTCCTGACCGGCGACCTCGCCTTTCTGCACGATGTGGGCGGACTCGCGCTCGGCGACGGAGAGGAGCGTCCCCCTCTGCTCGTCATCGTGGGCAACGACGGCGGGGGCACGATCTTCGACGAGCTCGAGGTTGCCCAAAGCCGACGGCCGAGACCGGCCCCTGCACAGAATGCGCTCAGTCGTTACGACCGCGTCATGCTCACTCCGCAAACAGCGTCGATCGAACTGCTCGTCCGGGCCTATGGCTGGGAGTATCGCCGGGTCGAGAGCTGTGACGACCTCGACGCTGCGATCTCTGCATGCTTCGGACCGACTGTTGTAGAGGTTCCTCTCGCACGCTAGCGAACCTGACGTCGTCGTCCCGTCGGCGCTTGAGCAGTATTCTTGATTGCTAGCAAGCAAATAGTTACCGGGGCCGCCGGTGCCGAAGCACGACGACAGGAAAACTCATGGTCATCGCCACCGTCAACCCCTTCACGGGACGGACCGAGCAAGTCTTCGAGCCACATGACGAGGCCGAGGTCGAACGACGGATCGCCGAGGCGGAGCGCGCGTTCGAGACGCTCCGGAACACGACGTTCCCTGCGCGCGCGGCATGGATGCGCAAGTCGGCCGACCTGTTCGAGGCTGACGTGGAACAAGCGGCGCGCCTCATCACCCTCGAAATGGGAAGGCCGATTGCGGCAGCCCGTGCCGAGATACTGAAGTCGGCGAGGGGCATGCGCTACTACGCGGATCACGCGGAGGAGTTCCTCGCGTCGGAAGACCTGAGCGATCCGTCGACGGTCGGCGCATCGCGGGCAGGAACCCGCTACGACCCGATCGGCATCGTTCTTGCCGTCATGCCCTGGAATTACCCGTTCTGGCAGGTGCTGCGATTCGCTGCTCCCGCGCTCATGGCGGGGAACACCGGCCTTCTCAAGCACGCGTCGAATGTCCCGCAGTCAGCGCTCTATCTCGACACGCTCTTCGAGCGCGGCGGCTTTCCGAAGGGTGCATTCCATACCCTGCTCATCCCAGCGTCCGGGGTCGAGCGCGTGCTTCGCGATCCTCGAATCAGCGCAACCACTCTCACCGGTTCGGAACCGGCCGGGCGTTCGCTCGCGTCGATCGCAGGCAGCGAGGTGAAGCACGTCGTGCTCGAACTTGGCGGCTCAGATCCCTTCGTCGTCATGCCGTCGGCCGATCTTGACGCGTCGACCACCGTCGGGGTGAGGGCCCGGAACCAGAACAATGGTCAATCCTGCATCGCCGCGAAACGTTTCATCGTGCATACGGATGTCTACGACGAATGGACGAGGCTGTTCACCGAGAAGGTTGCGGCTCTCAGGGTCGGCGATCCGTTCGACGAGTCGACGGATGTCGGCCCGGTCGCGACCGAATCCGGTCGCGACGAGCTCGTCGCGCAGATCGGCGACGCCGTTGCCCACGGGGCGCACATTCTCACCGGGGGGAAGGCACCGGAGCGCGCTGGGTGGTTCATCGAGCCGACCGTCATCGAGGGAATCGGTCCCAGCGCGCGGCTCTACCTCGAGGAGGCCTTCGGTCCTGTCGCGTCGGTCTACCGGGTCGACGACCGCGAGAGCGCGCTCGCGATCGCCAACGGAACGACGTTCGGCCTCTCCTCCGCGGTGTGGACGAAAGACCTCGGCGAAGAGGAGTGGTTCGTCCGCAATCTGGATGCCGGTGCCGTCTTCATCAACGGCATGACCGCGTCGTATCCCGAACTCCCGTTCGGCGGTGTCAAAGCCTCGGGCGTTGGGCGCGAGCTGGCGGCCGCCGGAATCCGCGAGTTCTGCAACCTCAAGACTGTCTGGCGCTCCTGAGTGGGACCGCCTTGATTGAGGTCAAGGTGATTGAGGAGGGGCTTAAAAGGCGGTGAGGATGTTTCGCATGTGCTCGACTCGAGGAGGCGCAGCGAAATACGGTTCCGCGATGCGCCGCCATTCTACAAAGTCGGGCGACTGACCAAACTCAATAGCGTGGTCGTCGACACGGTCCCACGCAATGACGAGGCGATACCGAAACGGGAACTCCACGGATCTCTCAAGAGTCAATGTTCGAGCACCGGGCGCCGACCGAAAAAGTGGGAGCGCGCTCTCGACGGATGCCTCGAACTGCTCCTCATGTCCGGGAATCACCTCGATCTCGGCGACCTCGTGCACGATGGCTTCGGCTGACCAGTCGCTGTCCGCCGTGTCTTCGGCGTCGATGCGCCCGGTCGCCCCGGACTCGATGATCGTCCGCGTGGCTTCCGTGCTCCCGTAGGTCCAGATGATCCACATCTCCTCGGTCGTCGATGCGTTCTCGAAGTGATGCGGGATGCCGCCAGGGACTAGCGTCGCGTCATAGGTGCGCAAGGGCGTGCGCTCGCCGTCAATGTCGACGACGGCTTCACCCTTGATGACCATCACCGACTCGAGCGTGTTGTGTCGGTGGTGCGCGACGCCACTGCCCGGGGCGAACTTGGTGATGCCATTGAGGAACGTTGTGGCTCCGCGCGCTGCGGTAACCAATGGGACGGTTGCGGCGCCGCCGCCGCGCACGTGCTCCGAGAACCGATCCGGTCGCAGCACGGAGGCAGGCTTTCCCGATCGGGACCGATCGTCCGAGAGACGGTCCGACGATGATTGGCCTTGTTCATCCATGGATCAGTTCGCTTCCTGGTGTTCAGACGAAAGGGACGGGTTGAGTGCGGTCGCTTCCTCGAGGCTCAGTGGCCTGGTCGGTCGATCGCCGAGCAGCAAGAAGATGCGGCACACCTCTTCGAGTTCTTGGATCCGATCGATGGCCTCCTCGAGCGTTCCGCCCGAGGCGATCGGACCGTGGTTGCGGAGCAGAAGAACGGACTCATCCGCGGCCGCACGTTCCGCGAGAGGCCCGAGTGTCTGATCGCCTGGGGCGCGGTATGGCAGGAGCTTCACCCGTCCGACTTTCAGCACGAAGTAGGCGGTGAGAGGGGGGATGGGGGCGTCGAGATCAAGCCCGTCCAGGCATGAGACGGCAACGGCATGCGTTGAATGGGTGTGTACGACTGCGTTGTCGTCGGGTCTCGCCCGCTGGATGGCGAGGTGCAGGAAGCCTTCTTTGGAGGGCCGAGGACCTCCGACATGAGCGCCAGAGGAATCGATGAGCGACAGATCCTGCGGTTCCAGGTCGGCGAGGCTCGAGCCGGTAGGAGTGATCATGATCCGGTCTTCGATACGCAGACTGATGTTGCCGGTGCTCCCGTGTAGGAGTCCGAGCCGCGAGAGCTTTCTGGCTGCCGCGATGAGATCTGCTCGAACCTTGCCCTCGTTGTCCCTCACCAGCTGGGGCCTGTCGACTGCGCGGCCAGGAGCCTCCGAAAAAACCCGGAATCGCCAAAGTTTCCAGACTTTAGGAGGAGGGCGACGGGAGTCTGACCTCTGCTGTAGATCCACGGCACCCCAGGTGCTGCCTCCTCGCCCAGGAGTCCTGCGCGCACACCCAGCGCAGACACGACAGCGCCGGAGGTCTCGCCCCCGGCGACAATGATGCGGCGCACACCCCGTTCGACGAGCCCGGTGGCGATTTCTCGCATCGCCGTTTCGAGGAGGTGCGCTGCCCGCTCCGCTCCGAGTGCACGTTGGACGATCTGCAAGTCAGTTGGAGGCAACGAGGAGTAGATGAGGGGCGCCGAGCCGCGCGATGGCAGCCTGTCGTACCAGCCGAGTGCGCCGGCAGCCAGCTCCGCGGGGTTCTGCGACGCCAATATGTCGAGTCGGTACGTCGGACCCGCTGCCGCGGCTTCAGCGATCTGCTCGAGGGTTCGCTTCGAGCAACTGCCACTCAGCCCAGCGGTCGGAACTATCCCGACCAGGTCTTGATCGGCTGGTGTCGTCGCCCGACCCGGGCGGACGAGTCGGGCCAGATGGCCGGCAAGGTCGGCGCCGCCGGTCACGAGAACGTCGTCCACTACGGCCGCCGCGATGTTCGCGAGATCAGAGTCTTCGAGCGCATCCAGCACGGTGTATGAGTCGTCGGGGAGTGACTCCCTCGCTGCGCGAATCTCGGTAGCTCCCGACCAGACCGTCTCGATGGGGACCAGTGAAACCGGTCGCTGCGTTTGTCGCGCGAGCACGCGCGGAATGTTCGAGTCGGTCATCGGAGTCAGCGGGTGGTTGCGCATATGCGACTCGGAGAGAAGTAATCCGTCCACGAACAGGTGGCCGCGGTATTGAGTTCGCCCGTGTGAAGGCGAACCGGGCACGAATACGACGCTGCCGGCGCCCAAATCATGCGCAAGCGCATCAGCAACGGGGCCGATGTTCCCGTCGGGTCTCGAATCGAAGGTCGAGCAGTACTTGAAATAGAACCTGGTAGCCCCGAGGCTCTTCAGTCGCCTGACCGCCTGGAGCGACTTCGCCACGGCTACGCTGGGGTCTTCCGTCCTGATCTTGAGTCCGACGACGAGTACTTCGGCGGCGGGTCCTGGAGTCTCATCGACATCGTCGAAGAAGATCGCGGTGCCGAGGCCGCCCGCGTGAAACGCGACCGCCACGTCGGTGGCGCCGGTGAAATCGTCGGCGATGACCCCGATCACAGCCACTCCGCCGCGGTAGACCCCATCACGATTCGAGTCGTTCGGGGAAGTCGTCCGGGAAGGCGGGCATCGCATAGGTGCTGTGCTGGGATCCCGAGACGACGCAGCTCTCCACCACCTTGCGCCAATCGAAATAGTGCGGGGCCGTGCGGTGCTCGATCTCGAATGCATCTTGGTCGCGGTACACCTCGTAGAAGTAGAAGCGGGCCGGCGAACTCGTGGCACGGTGAACGTCGAAACGCAGGCAGCCTGGTTCATCGCGACGCGAAGCGATCGCGTTCGCGTGGATTCCGTCGAGGAAGTCCTCAAGGCGCTCTGGGATGACGTCGAGAGTGACGAAAACGGAATACATCAGGTTCCTCGCATGAACGGCTAGACGGGTGACTCTGATTGCAGTCGGACCAGAGATTGGCAGATCGCCGCGGCTGCGGCCGGAGGCCCCGTGATGACGGGCATTGCCATATCTCGGGAAAGTTCTGCAGCGGCGAAGCTCAAGGTGTAGTTGGCGAGGAAGACGGCATCCAACTCCGGCGCCCGTGCACCGATGGCTTCGCTCAACGCCTCGAGGGTCCGTGTCATGTCGAGTGCGAGGCTCGGCAATCGAGCCGAACTCGCGAGGAGGGGGACCACCCGGGCTGTCGAGCCACGCGAGGCGAGCACCGCCGCGAGGCGGGAGCATGAGTCTCTGAGGGCAAGCGGCACGCCGGAGATCACGCCGATCGACGCGAATTCTGAATCAGCAAGTATGGCCATCGCGTCGTCATCGGGCGCGATGACCGGGATACCTGATCGCGTCGACAACTCCTGGGCAAGGGTTCCATAGACAGAACAGGTGAGGAGCACGGCGGCTGCGCCCTCGAGTCTTGCGT
Source organism: Galbitalea sp. (assembly GCA_036499165.1). Taxonomy (GTDB): domain Bacteria; phylum Actinomycetota; class Actinomycetes; order Actinomycetales; family Microbacteriaceae; genus Galbitalea. The sequence goes on from DASYEE010000145.1 coordinate 7,309, forward strand.
GCTCGACAAGCCTCGCCATCCGGTCAGCGAGGTGAGGGGTCACCTCGTCGCGACTCACCGCATCGCTGACAATGCGGTCGTCGATGAGATTCCATATCTTCGCGTCGGGCATCAGGTCCCGCAACGATTCGGCTGCGGGAGGAGCGGCCTCGCTCACGCCGCTGATCACAGCAACGAGAAGCTCGCCTTCAACGGCCACCATCGCTTTAGCCTCTCTTCGACGACACTGGCCACCGCAGCGCGAACGGTTCAGGTCTAGTGGAAAGTGGTAGACCAGTCAAGCCGACGGTCGGTGGGTCCGACGGCCTGGCAACGTTTGTGTATGCTCATGACGAACGAGGGGAGTTGAGCTTGCCTGCTGAAGGTGATCTCTCCGTCGAACGGCCGACACGCAATCGCGCTCCCCTGGCCAACCTCGCGTCAGCGGACCTCGAACCCGGCTTTCCTTCGAACAGTGTGGCCCGAGCACTCCTCGACTACATCCTTGCCGGCCATGTCGGCCCGGGTGAGCGGCTTCCTTCTGAGCGTCAGATCAGCGAAGCTCTCGGGATCGGCCGCTCGGTCGTGCGTGAAGGGGTCAAGGCTCTCGGCGTGCTTGGACTCGTGAACTTCCGACACGGTGGCGGAACATATCTGAGATCGAAGGAGTCGGATCTCCTCCCCGAGGTGATTCGGTGGGGGCTTCTTCTGGGCGAGCGGCGAATCGTCGATCTCATCGAGGCGCGCCGCTTTCTTGAGATGGAACTTGCCGGATTGGCCGCAGGTCGGCGCTCGGAGGAACAGCTCGCAGAACTCGAAACGGCCATGGTGGCGATGGGTGAAGCGCAGGAGAACGACGAGTTTGTGGCTGCCGACCTCGCCTTCCACTTCGCGCTGGCGCATGCCTCCAACAATTCCGCGCTCGTGAACATCCACGGGAGCATCGCGTCGTTGCTCAGGGTCTGGATCGAGCGGAACGTGGCGGCGGCGACGTCATACCAGGTCGCCCTGGCTGAACATGTGCGAATCTTTGAAGCGGTGCGCGATGGCGATGTCGAGAAAGCTCGGGATGCGACTCACCTGCACATGACGGGCGCCACAGAACGTCTTCTCAACACCCTGGGTGAGGGTGCGACCGTCTGATCGCCGGGCGCGATCGGGCGGCGCCGCAGAGGACCAGATGACCGTCTACCAAAGTAGGACGATCTTGCCTCCGGCGTGACCTCCGGCCAGTAACTCGAAAGCCGCGCGCGCCTCGGCTGCCGGGTATGCCGCAACCACAGGAACGGAGAGCTCGCCGACCGCCGCGGCCGCCAGGAGCTCTGCGCGTGCAGCATCGCGCAGCGCCTTGCTTCGCTCCATGGTGCCACCGACATGCGTGCCGCCAGCGGCCAAGATGTCGGGCTGACGAGTGATGGTGACGAGTCGAGCGGGTTCGGCAACGAGTGCGACCGATACCAGGCCGGCCTCCTGAGATCCGATGGTGTCGACCGCCGCGTCGGCGCGGGGGGTGATGGCGGCCACCCGCTCCAGTAGGCCGGGTCCATATTCGACGGGCGTCGCGCCAAGTGCGCGGAGTTGCGCGTGGCGGTCGGCCCCGGCTGTGGCGACCACCGAGGCGCCGCGGGATCTGGCTAGCTGAATGGTCGCCAGACCGACGCTGCCGCCGCCGCCATGCACGAGCACGGTCTCGCCGGCGCCAAGGGCGATCTGGTCGAGCGCGTCGATGGCGGTGGTCGCCGCGAGGAGCAGACCAGCGGCAGACTCGAAGGAGAGCGACGCGGGCTTCTGGAGCACGTCCTTGGCCGGGACGGTGACTTCGCTGGCGTGGGCGCCGACGATCCGGAATGCGACGACCGCCTGTCCGGTCTCGAGCGGAACACCATCGGCGCCGATGAGATCCTCGGCGCCCATGGCGGTGATCACGCCAGCGGCTTCGTAGCCGAATCGAAACGGCAGGTCAGCGGGATCCGTCCCAAGAGATCCCGCTGCGACCTTCAGGTCGACCGGATTGGCCCCGGACGCCTTGACGGCAATGACGACCTCGTGCGCGTCGGGGGTCCTCGTCGGGATATTGATGATGGCGTAGTGCTCCGGACCACCGTAGGCCCGTGTGGCAAGTGCGACTGGCATGTCGGGAGATTAGCACTGGTCGACCTCTTTCGTCGCAGGCGATCGCCCGTCGCCCGCGGATCAGACGGCATTAGTCGGAGATATTGACGCGCCCTTCGTATGCGCGGTTCAACACCTCGAGCAGCAAGGAGGAATCGGCGCGGACCGGAGCGATCGCGACGAGCCTGGTCGATCTGGCCCCGAGTTCGGCGATCCGCGGTAGTTCCTCGCGCGAGATCTTCAACTCAGCCAGGCTGCGCGGCACACCGACCTGCGCGTTGAGGGTCAGTAGGCGCCTGAGCATGCCATCGACCGCTTCGGGCGCGGACGGTGCTGCGACATCGAGCGCGTTGGCGAGTGATGCGATCCGACGCTCGACGTGCGCGTCCTCCCGCAGCACGTCGAGCACGAACGGCAGCAGCAGCCCGGTGCCGAGTCCATGCGGGGTGTGGGTGAGCGCGCCGATGGGATACTGAAGCGCGTGCGAAAGATGGGTCCCCGTCGATCCAAATGAGATGCCTGCGAGCAAGCTGCCGAGCGCGACGTTCTCACGTGCGTCACGATCGCTTCCGTCCGCGACGGCCCGGGGGAGCCACATCACCAAGCGTTCCGCCGCCGCGGTCGCCAGCAACTCTGACAGCACATTTCGTCCCGTAAACACCGGGAGCATTCCCGTCCAGTCGAGGTCGAATTCGCGCGCAGTGTATGACTCGACCACGTGCACAAGCGCATCGATGCCGGCATAGGCGGTGGTGCTCGCGGGCGCTCCGATGGTCATCTCGGGGTCGACGACTGCCGCCGTCGGAATGAGGAACGGACTGGAGATCCCGATCTTGAGGTCGCGATCCGGATCGAGCACGACCGCAACGGGTGTCACTTCCGAACCTGTTCCGGCCGTAGTAGGCAGGGCGACGAGCGGGAGGACGGCTCCGGGCACCGCGTTCTCGCCGTAGAACGTTGCCACTGGTTCGTCATACGTGGCGAGCAATGCGATGACCTTGGCGGCGTCCATCGCCGATCCGCCTCCGACAGCGAGGATCGCGTCAGGTTGGAATGTCCTGGCGACTTTCGCACCGGCCTCGAGAGCAGCAACCGGCACATCGGGTGAGATGTCGCTGAAGAGCTCGGTGGTGATCCCGGCGTTGTGACAAGCTGCAACCAACTCCTCCACGAGCGGAGAACTCTTCAGGAACGGGTCGACGACGATCAGAGCGCGGTCGCCGTGCTGGCGCAAGAGCTCGGGGACGTGCGCTCGAACGCCATATCCAAAGTGGATTCGGGACGGGAGACGGAACGTGCCTGTGCTCACCATGTCATGCTCCTGCCAGTTCAATGGTCGCTGCCCAGACCGCCGGGTCCAGTGGCACACCGATGGCCGCGGATTCGGCGCGCGCCGCGCGAGCTCGGTCCCCTGGGATGCGAACTCGCTCGCCGCCGATGCCGCTGTCGCGGATGATGTCAAGGTATCCAGCTAGCCCCAGATCGTTCGGATCGGCGCCAAGCGCCTCCAGTGAGATGACGATGAGCAGATCGCCCTTCGAAACCGGCCGATGGTGGTCGAGGGTACCAGCGACGTCCACGCCGTATGCGGCATGTGTCGTGAGACCGACCAGCGCCTCGAGGGTGAGCCCCAGAGCGAATCCTTTCGCGCCACCGAAAGGCGAGATCGCCCCCGCGATGGCCTCATCGGCGTCCAACGTTGGCCGGCCTTCGGCGTCGACCGCCCACCCGACGGGGAGGCGGGCACCGCGAGCTGCGTGGTCGATGATCGCCCCTGCAGTCGCCGCGGCGGTCGACATATCGAGTACGACCGGTCCGGCGCTGCTCGGCACGCCGATGCTGAGCGGGTTGGTGCCGACCAGCGCGCCGCGGCCGCCCCAGGGATGAACGAGGGCCTCGCTTGTCGTCAGCACGACGCCTATCGCGCCCTGAGCCGCCGTCCGCTCGGTGTACGGTGAGAGCATTCCGAGGTGGTGTGCGTGCTGGATCGCCGCGAGGGCGACGCCAGTCTGTGCTGAACGCTCGATCAGCGCGTCGAGCGCGCGGTAGGCCACGACCGGACCGAAGCCGTTGTCGCCGTCAACGGCCACGACCGCGGGACGTTCCCAATTCAACGTTGAGTGTGCGGCGATGTTGACGAGACCGACCTGCATCCGCCGGATCAAGGTCCCGAGTCGCCGAACTCCGTGTGATGGCATGTGGCGCATGTCGCCCTCGATGAGGTGGCGCGCCTGAACGGCCGCCTCGTCGACGCGCGCGCCGTGGCGAGTAAGCGCGCGCACCGCCACGGCCTGCAGGTCGGCGACGGGGACCCGCACAATCGCATTCGGGTCGACATCCACGCCGCCAATCTTGGCATTGGAAACCAGCGAATTCAAAAACTGGTCGACCGGTTGTTGACTTCACGCCGATGGTGCTCATATGGTGAGCACGGCCCGGTCGAACGCAGCGTTTATCTTTCGACGTCGAGCGCACCAATTGAAAAACAGTGAGAGGAACTCAATGAAGAGTATTTCTAGGACGGTCCGGTCTCCCCTCGGTCGGGGTGCCATCGTCGTGCTGAGCATGGGCGCGATCCTCGCGCTCGCCGGATGCTCCGGAGGTGGATCGCCGTCGGGTGATTCCAGCGGGAGCGACAGCGCCAACAAGACCTGGACGAGCGAAGCAGCCCTCGTGAAGGCGGCCAAGGCCGAGGCCAAGGCCGGTGACGGCACGGTGAATATCTACATGGCACCGGAGTACACGCCGTTCGCGGTCCCCGGCTTCGAAAAGGCCTACCCATGGGCCAAGGTCAACGCCACCGAGCTCGAGCCCGTCCCGGCCGTCGCGAAGTTCTCGGCCGAGGTAAGCGCCGGGTTCTCCAACTCTGACGTCGTGTTCATGCACACGTCAGGTGTTCAGACGTTCAAGTCCGCTAAGGCGATCGCGCAGGTCACGGTGCCCAACGACTCGAAGGTCGATCCCGGCCTGCAGGACCCGAACCACTATTTCCACCCGGTGGTCGAGCTCCCTGAAGTCATCCTCTACAACACCAGCCTCGTCTCCAAGAGCGATATCCCGGCCAACGTCAAGGACCTGTCCGACCCCAAGTACGCCGGAAATCTGGTCATGGACACGCCGCAGCTTGGAGGTCCCGCCGGCTTCGTGCTCGCAAGTGAGCGCAGCTCGCTGGGCGACGCGGGTTGGAAGGATTGGCTGCAGCAGATCGAGAATGGCAAGCCGTCTCTGACCGGAACCAGCTCGGACTCCTACGCGTCTCTGCTTCGCGGCGACAAGTCGTATTGCATCTGCAGCTACGGCGACTACATCTCGCAGAAGCCCGGCACTCCGGTCGGTCTCGTGGCGTACGGACAGGGTTCTGGCGGCAATGGCGTTGTGGTCGAGCCGATCGTCGGTGTCATCAGCAACACGGCGCCGCATCCGGCTCTCGCGGCGTTGTTCGTCAACTGGATGCTCTCGGCGGACGGCGGTCAGGCTGGCTTCGTGTCGACCAGTCGGGTGCCGGTCATCACCGGTGTCCCCGGATCTGACGCAGTGAGCCTTCCGTCGGGGACCAAGGTGTTCCCACTGGTTTCGGACCTCGGTGCGTACATCACCGATCCGGACACCTTCAACTCGGTGTACAAGGACATCTTCAAGTAGTCCGTGCAACGGTGCTCTTTGGGTCGGCGATCGTCCGGCCCCAAGAGCACCGTCACGCACACATCCCATACGAATCTCGAACAAGAGGATGAAGTCACGATGACGATGGCGGTCGCGGTTGCCCGGGTCGGAGGTATTCGCCGCAGGCGATCCCGAGTGGTCACACCGGTGATCGTCGGGTTGTTCGTGGCTGCTGTTGCCGCGGTTGTCACGATTCCTGTCGCGATCATCGTCGTGCTGAGCTTCCAGTCGGTCACTCCGCTCTTTAAGGGCGGCTTCACCTTGGCGAACTTCTCTGCTCTGCTTGGCAGCTCGACAACCTGGGAAACGCTTGGCAACACTCTCATCTTCACGGCGGGCGGGACTGCTCTGGCCATGTTCCTCGGGACCGTCACCGCGTGGGCGATGACCTCGGTGAACGTCCCCCTGCGCAGCATCCTGAGCGTGCTGCCAGTCTGCATCCTGATCCTTCCGCCCCTGGTCAAGGACCCGTCCTGGATCATCCTTTTCGGCAAGGACAACGGCCTCGTCAACCTGTTCTTCCATCATGTGTTCGGAGTCCAAGGATCCGTCGTCGACGTTTTCACGATGACGGGAATGGTCTTGATGGCAGGGGTGTTCACGTCGCCGACCGCGTACGCGATCCTCTTGACTCCCTTGCGCAGTGTCGATCGCTCGCTGCTCGAAGCGTCCCAAATGTCTGGCGCCAAGCTCGGCCGCACGCTGTGGAAGGTCGTGCTGCCGCTAATTCGCCCGGCCCTGCTCTCCGCGGCCACGCTCACGGCAATCCTCATCGCGTCGGGCTTTGAGACGCCCGTGATCATCGGTTTGCCGGCCAGGATCAACATGTTCATCGCGGAGATCTACGAGTCGATTTCGTCGCCGGTGAACGGTCTTAACTATGCGTCGGCTCAAGCGTCCGTCTACCTGGTGTTGACAACGGTGCTGGTGATCATCTACCTGCGAGCGACGCGCAACGAACGAAGGTTCGCCGCCGTGAGCGGGCGCGGCCATCAGCACACCGTCATTCAGGCACCGGTGCTGCGCTGGGTACTCTTCGCATTCGTCTCGATCTATGCGATCGTCGGGTTCCTGGCTCCCCTGGCGGTCACGGTTCTCACCGCCTTCCTTCCCTATTACTCAGCCGCTGGCGGAAAGAATCCTTTCCACGACTGGACGCTGGCCAACTTCGAACAGGTCTTCACCACGCCGCAGGTGACGAGCGCGATCTTGACAAGTGGCGCGCTTGCCGCCACCGTCGCGCTCGGCGTCCTTGTCATCACGGTGTTCCTCTCCGTAGTGGCTTTGAAGACCCGGGCCCGAGGACGGCGAATCGCAGAGATCGTCGGCATGGCGCCGATTGCGACGCCGGCTCTGGTCTACTCGGTTGCCCTGCTGATGACCGTACTGGCCATCCCTGGGCTCGCCAGGGTCGCATACGGCACCATCGGCCTGATGTACGTCGCGGAGCTCGTCGTGTTCATACCTGTGGCGCTCCGTTTGGTCTCCAGCTCAGTCATCCAAGTGCAGGATGAGTTGCTGGAGGCGTCGAGGATGAGCGGCGCGTCATATCTCCGCACCATCATGACGGTGCTGATCCCGATCATCCGACCGGCATTGTTCTACGCGGGCGGCGTCCTGTTCATCGAGGCCTATCGTCAACTGGCCTCGATCGTCCTGCTCGTGGCGAGCAATGTGACACTGGTTCCGTTCGTGTCGTGGACATTCTGGGTGTCTGGCGGATATCCGATGCTCTCCGCACTCAACGTCGTGACTCTCGTGCTTCCACTTCTCGTTGCCATCGCCGCCGTTGGCGTCGGCAACATCGGCCGCCGCGGCGCGACGCGGCGTCCGGCCGATAGCGAAACCGCTCCGGTCATCACCCGCCTGGAAAGGATCATCTAGCGATGGCGATCGACACCGCGAACACCGTTTCCCGCTTGGCCAAAGCTGGGCCCGCTGTCACGGGCAAGGGCGTTCTGGTCAACGCACTCTCCAAGACCTACGGCTCGAATCTTGTGCTCGACGACGTCTCGTTCGAGGTGCCGGAAGGCTCGGTGTGCACCCTGCTCGGGTCGTCCGGCAGCGGGAAGACGACCACCCTCCGTATGCTCGCGGGGCTTGAACGGCCCGACGCGGGCGAGATCCGGATCGGCGGGGCGCTCGTAGCCTCCCGCGGTGACGCTGTCCCGGCGGAGAGCCGTGGCATCGGTCTGGTGTTCCAGTCGTATGCCCTGTGGCCTCACATGCGCATCTTCGATCAGATCGCGTATCCGCTCCGGGTCCGACGGACCAAGAAATCGGAGATCGAGCGCGCAGTCAAGAAGATCGCCGACGCGGTGGGTCTGAGCGAGCTCCTGGGCCGCTATCCGTCGGAGCTCTCGGGCGGACAGCAGCAACGGGTCGCGCTGGCGCGTGCCCTCGTCTTCAATCCTCGCCTTCTTCTGCTCGATGAGCCGCTCAGCAACCTCGATGCCGCCTTGCGGCGTCAGACCCGCACGGAGCTGCAGCGCATCCAAGCGGAGTTCAACGTCACGACCGTGTACGTCACGCATGATCAGGAAGAAGCGATGGCCGTTTCCGACCAGGTGGTCGTGATGTCGAAGGGGAGGGTGCTCGCAACAGGCACTCCCCGGACGATCTTCGATCATCCCACCAGCGTGTTCGTCGCCTCCTTCGTGGGCGCTTCCAACACCGTCCCCGGACAGGTCGTGGGCATAACTGGCAAAACGGTCACGGTCCGGTTGCGCGATGGCGCCGAGCTGAAGGGTACGACACCGCATGCGCTCAAGAACGGTGACGGGGTCGTCGTCGCCATCAAACCGATCGACATCACTCCACGCGGCGCATCCGCAGATCATGGCAATGCCTTTGTGGGCGTCGTGTTGAGGACCACATACATGGGTGACCAGATCGAGCTCGGGATACAGGTGGGCGATCGCGAGTTCCGCGTCCCTGTCGAGCGCTGGGACGAGCACAAGGTCGGCGACAAGATCGAGTTGCTCGTCGACCCGAAGCGCGTGTCGGTACTAGACGAGAAAGAAGAATGATCGCGATGAGCAACGACATCACGGAACTGCCCGCGAACTTGCATCAGTTGCCTCGGACGCTCCTGGGCTTCCATGTTCAGCTGGCCTCGCGCCCCACTGAGCGAGACGCCTCGCTCGAGGCGCGAGTCGCTCGTATCGAGGCGCGCCACGAGATCCAGCGTGTCCTGAATCTTTACGCATACGCCTACGACGCCGGCGACATCGAACGCATGATGACCATCTACAGCGCCGACTGCGTGCTCGTTAACGGCGGCGGCACGTTCGAAGGCCTCGACGCGATCCGGTCGAACTACGAGCAGGCGATCCTCGAGCGCGGGCTGGCCTTCCACCACCTCTCCGATCCCGAGATTGCGATCGACGACGAGATCGAGTCCGCGTGGGCAACCGGCTACCTTCACAACCTGGCGGTCAGGGACGGAAACCCGGGCGGCACGATGGCGAGCTGTGTCTTTCATCTGAGGTCGATCGACGGGGCATGGAAGGTCGTGGAGTGTCGAATCGCCGTGAGCGAGCAGCACTCCTTTGGTCCGCCATACCCCAGGAAGCACGTGCCGAGCGTGTTGCGCCCGACGGGCGCCGAGACGACGGCCGACCTGCTCGACGACGTGTCGATCATCAAGAAGGGCACCGCGCGCTCATGAGCCTTGTCAGCCGCCCCGCCGAGTCAACATCGAGAGGATCAAGCATGAGTGTGTCGACCGAGAGCCCGGCGCCCGAAGGGAGTCCCGGGGTCGAAGATCGAGGCCCGAAGACCCCGGAGTTCAAAGGGCTGGCGTCGGTCGGCGACTTCCGTGCGGCAGCCAAACGCCGCCTCCCGAAGGCGATCTTCGATTTCGTCGACGGCGCGGCGGGGGACGAGTACACCCTGCGATCCAACGAAGAGGCCTTCCAGCGCTACGCCTTCCGGCCGCGTGTGCTGACCGATGTATCCAAGGTCGACGTCGGGACGACGATATTCGGGAAGCGGTCGGGCTTGCCTCTTTTCCTCGGCCCGTCCGGCACGCAGCGGATCGTATCGAAGGACGGCGAGATCGCTGCGGTGCGTGCGGCGGCGAAGTTCGGAACGGTCTACGTGCTCACCGTCGGCGCCAGCCGGTCGATCGAGCAGGTGGCCGAGGCGGGGAAGGGGGCGCGACTGTGGTTCCAGCTCTACCTTTGGCAGGGTCGCGACTGGGCCGAGGCACTGCTGGCTCGCGCCGAAGCGGCGGGTTTTGAGGCGCTCGTCGTCACCGTCGATATCAAGAGCCCAGGCGGCCGAAAGTATCGCGATATCAGGAACCGCATCACTCGCATGCCGGAGAGCCTCGCAGTCGGCACGGTCATCGATGCGGCGCTGCATCCGCGCTGGCTCTATTCGTACTTCGCCGGCGGATCGAGTTCCATGGCGCACGTTCAGAGCGACGGCAAAGACACGTCGGTCTTCCGCGCTTCGAAGGAGACCTGGCGGCGCATGGATCCGAGCGCGACCTGGGATGAGATCTCCTGGCTCCGGAGCGTGTGGAAGGGGCCGCTCGTGGTCAAAGGCATCCTGACCGCCGAAGATGCGGAGGCGGCTTTCGCCCACGGCGTTGACGCCGTCGTCTGCTCGAATCACGGCGGGCGCGCGCTCGACGGCAGTCCGGCCACGCTCGACGCGTTGCCCGAGATCGTGAAGGTCGCGCGAAAACGGAACAAAGAGGTATTTCTCGATGGGGGGGTGCGCACCGGCCAGGACCTGGTGAAGGCCCTCGCTCTCGGCGCGAACGCCTGCCTAGTCGCGCGTCCGTTCTGGTGGGGTCTGACGGTCGGAGGTGAGAGAGGCGTGCGCGCGATCCTCGGATTGTTCCGGGACGAGTTGCTCTCGACGCTGACGCTGCTCGGCAAGACCTCGGTCAAGCAGCTCAGCCCGAACGACGTCCAGGAACGCCCTGGATGGAGGCGAGCGACTGAGTCGGTGCCATCAGTCAAGTAGACAGGACCACCGTCGCTATCGGGGTTCTCGCGGTGGCGTCGGCACTCAAGACACCGGGGGTACCCGGTTGGTGTACGCCCGGCATCGTGCTGGGAGAAGGAAACGGGACATGCGGTTAGCTCAATTTTATTCACACGGAATTCGACGCCTCGGCGTGCTCGTTGGCGATACGGTCGTCGATCTCGCCCTGGTGCGCCGAGAAGTCGCCATGTCCGAGGGGTATCGCAGTGGCACGCTTGACCGACTGGTCCAGCGTGAGGCCCCGCTCGAGATCGCTGACTTCCTCGCGCTCGGCCAGGCAGGGACCGACCTCGCGAACACGGCTGTCGCCTGGGTCGCGTCGCGCTCCGCGGCTGAAAACGCCCGATTGCGGAGTCTGGGAACGATCGTTCCGGTCGCCGAATTGACATTCGCCCCCACCGTGTCTCCGTCGTCGACCATCTTCTGCGTGGGCTTCAACTATGCGGCGCACGCGGCAGAAGCCGGATCGCCGAAGACCGAGCATCCCGAGCTGTTCATGCGCACGTACGACTCCCTGGCGGGTCATCTGCAGCCGATCCTGCGACCGACGATCTCGACGAAGCTCGACTGGGAGGCGGAGTTGGCCGTCGTCATCGGCAAGCCGGCGCATCGTGTCGCCGAAGAGGATGCCTACGACTATGTGGCCGGCTACTCCAACTTCAACGACGGCAGCGTTCGCGACTACCAGAAGCACACGCCGCTGCCGACCTCGGGGAAGAACTTCTCGCAGACCGGCGCGATGGGACCGTTCCTGGTCACCTCTGATGAGGTGCCGACGCCCCAGGCGCTCGATTTCACGAGCAGAGTCGACGGCGAGGTGATGCAGTCGGCCAACACCGACGACATGGTATTCGGCATCGCGACAGCCATCTCGTACATCAGTCAGATCATGTACCTGCAGCCCGGCGACGTGATCGCCACGGGCACGCCAGCGGGAGTCGGGTTCCGTCAGAATCCGCAGCGCTTCCTCAAGGCCGGTGAGACCGCGACGATCGAGTTCGCCGGCTTGGGCATTCTCGAAAACACGGTCGTCGACGAAGTAGAGGAGAAGAAATGACAGTGCCGGCCAGGGACAGCGAAGCAACGCTCGTCCTCATCCACCCCATCGGGAATGACATCGGATCGTGGGACTTCGTTGGGCTCGACCATGCGAAGCGATTCGAGTTTCCTGGACACGGAGAGCGCCCCCGCCAGAGCGATTTCACGCAAGCGGACCTCGCTGACATGGTGGCGAGCGAGTTCGAGGGACCACTGGACATCGTCGGCATGTCGATGGGTGGTGCCGTCGTCGCCAACCTCCTCGTCAGGCATCCGGAGCGGATCCGCTCCGCCGTGGTCATTTGCAGCGGCTCGATCGCCGTCGCGAACCTCACCCCGCAGATGCTCGAGAAGCGCATCGAGACCATGCGCGCTCGTGCTGACTTGTCGAAGAATGGCATGGAGGGCGTTCTCGCCGACACCATGCCGCGATGGTTCACCCCCTGGGCGCTGCGGACGGATCAACCGGGAGTGCGTTACGCACGCGAGACCTTGCTGAAGATGGATCCCAAGGCCTGGTACGACGTCTGGAATTGCCAGGGGATCTCGGAGGCTCTCACCATCGACGCCATCAAGGCCATCGAACAGCCGGTGACGATCGTCGGCGGCATCAACGACTTCGCGTCGGGATTGCGCGGACTGACCGACCTCCACGAGATGGTGCAAGACTCCCGCTTCGAGATCATGCCCATCTCGCACATGGCGCACCTCGAGCACCCGGAGTTCGTCCGCGCCGCCATCGACCGGCACTTCGCCTGGGCGCCGATCGGCCAGCGCGTGGAAGCGCCGATGGGCAGCAGCGTCTGGCTCACAGTCGAGGACAACTGGATCGCCGACCACACCAACCAAAGGAGCGAATCGAAATGACCGCTACCGCGACGCGCAAGTCGCTTCTCGTGCCCATGCTGGACTTTCCGCGAGACTTCGAGGCCGAAACCAACCTGTGGTTCGACACCGATCACGTTCCTGAGCGCCTCTCGTGCGACGGGATCGAGTGGTGCGAGCGCTTCCAGGTCTCGGAAGTGGAGCCGGCAAACTGGAGCGCGGCTCAGCGCTGGATGAAGTACCTCAACTTTTACACTCTCACTTCGATCGAAGTGCTCGACTCCGAGGCGTACGCGCTGCAGCGCGACATGAATGGCGGCAAGGGCAGCGCGTGGCGGCAGGTCCGCGAGGCGCGGCAGGTGCGTGCGCAGCAGCCGTCCCCCGCGCGGAGCCTGCGCTCCATGTGGGTGCAGCGGGACGACTCCTGGTCGGATTCGCGCGTGCTCGACCAGCGGGGCCCCCGAGCCATCTTCGTGGTGCTGCGCGACCATGGGGGGGACAACGATGTTGCGCTGAACAAGTACCTCGACGAGCAGTACATCCCGGAAATCCTCCACATCCCTGGGTTCCTCGGCGCGGAGCGGTACGAGGCCGCTGGGCCGGTGAAGGACGTCGGCGTGCGAGGTGCCCAGCCTCGGTACATGGACGTCTACGACATCACGACCGCGGAGGTCGTGGCGAGTGGCGCATACCGACGCTTTCTCGCCTCTCTTGACGTCCCATCAGATGTCAAGAAGGCGTTGGTGCCGGTGGGGAGCGGTGCCTACACTCAGCGCCCCAGCCCCTGGCTTGTCAGCGCTCGCTGACGTTCGGGTAGTGCGAATCAGAAACGCGAGACTCCATGGAAGATCCAACAACCGTACCCCTGATCGAAGTGCCGGAATCGGCGAGGGAGCGGCTTGCCGCTCTCGGAGCGCCGCCGCAGGCCGCTGACTCCAAGCTGTATCGTGCACTCGCCAACGAACCCGACTTACTGATCGGCTGGCTCGAGATCGCGTGGCGGCTTCGCGAGAACCGTTCGACGGGTGTGCGCCTGCGCGAGCTCATGATCATCCGTGGCGCTCAGCTCTCGGACTGCGAGTTCGAGCTGATCGGCCACACGATTCGTGCGCGCGGTGCCGGAGTCACGGATGACGAGATCGCGCAGATCGCGAACTGGCGCCAGTCGTCGCTGTTCACCGATGATGAGCGCCTGGTCTTCGAGTTCATGGAGGAAATCGTGGTCGGACACACGTCTGATTCAGTGAACGACCGGCTCGCTGCGGCGTTCACCCCAGCGGAGCGGATCGAACTCATCCTGACGGCGTCGTTCTATTGCATGGTGCCGCGCACGATCGACGCGTTGCGCCTGGTACGCGACCCCGACTGAGCCTGGGAGGCCCCACCGCCCGACCGGAAACGCGAGGACGTGGCCCTAAGCCTCGGAGTCCCCGATCTTGCCTGGGGACTCCGAGGCTTCGCCGATACCAGACAAGTCCTCGACGAGTCGGATCAGCGCCGAGTGATCCAGTCCGCCGTCACCCCGTGACACGGTGCTTGTGACGAGCTGGCCCATCGCGCCGGTGAGAGGAAGGACGGCGCCGACTTCGCGCGCGGCGGCGATCGCAATGCCGAGATCCTTGTCGTGCAACGCCAGGCGGAAGCCCGGCTTGAAGTCGTGCGCCAGCATCGCTGCGCGCTTCCGAGTCAAGACGGTACTCCCCGCCAGCCCGCCCTGGATGACGTCGAGCGCCGCGTCTGGATCGACACCGCGCTTACGCAGGAGCACGATCGCCTCGGCGACCAACTGGATGTTGCCGGCAACGATGAGTTGGTTGGCCGCCTTCACTGTCTGCCCTGAACCGGAAGGGCCGACATGCACCACTGACTTTCCCACGGCTTGCAGGATCGACAGTGCACGTTCAAAGCCGGCCGCGACGCCGCCGACCATGATCGCGAGAGTCGCCTCGATTGCGCCGGTCTCGCCGCCGGACACCGGCGCGTCGAGCATCGTCAGGCCGTGATCGGCGCATGCGGCGGCTAGCGCCTTGGCGGCATCCGGACGGATCGTCGAGAAATCGATCACGAGTGCGCCGGGCTTGGCCGCTTCGAGCACACCACCCGGTCCAGTGACGACGATCTCGACATCGGGAGAGTCCGGCAGCATGAGAGCAATGACGTCGGCATCGGTGATCGCCTCAGCGATGCTCTGCGCGGCTCGGCCGCCAGCTGCGACGAGAGCGGCACTCTTGGCTGGGGTGCGGTTGAAGCCGGAAACGGTGAAGCCGGCGGCCTGCAGGTTGACCGCCATTGGCGATCCCATGATCCCCAGGCCGATGAAACCGATCTTGGTGCTCATCGCACGGTGCTTTCCTGCATTGTTCCGCCCTTTCGCGAGCGAGCCCCCAGCGGCAGCCAGCCCAGAGAGGCCTCGGTATCGCCACCCGTCGGGTTATATTCGAGACCCACCCAGCCGTCGTATCCGGTTGATTCGATGGCCGTCAGGAAGGACGCGATCGGGAGCTCGCCGGAACCTGGCTCGCCGCGTCCCGGGAAGTCTGCGATCTGCACGTGGCCGATCCGGCCTGCGGCTGCACCGATCGCAGCCGGGACGTCCTCGCCGTTGTTCGCCAGGTGGAAGATGTCGAACAGCATGGCGATGTTCGAGGATCCTGCCATGCGAACGTCGTCGACGACGGAGAGGACGTCGCTCGCGGTTCGCAAGGGGTAGGGCTTCGGGCCGCTCATCGGCTCGATGAGGATCGTCGCGCCGATGCCCTCGGCCGCGCGCGACGCAAACGCAAGATTCTCGCGCGCGGTCGCTGCCTGCGCCTCCGGCTCGACTCCCGGAATGGCGTTGCCGTACAGCGCATTGAACATGATGGTTCCGACCTGTTCACCCAGAGCGACCGCGTTCGACACCGCCGAACGGAACTCGGTCTCCCGGCCAGGCCATGAGACGATGCCGCAGTCGGGCCCGTCCAGATCCCCTGCGAAGAGATTGAGGCTGATCAGTTCGGTGCCGCTGTTCCTGACCGCGGCGATGATCGCATCCATTTCTGAGGTCTCGGGGGTTGCCGTCTCGAACGGCCACCGGATCTCGATCGCGTCGAATCCGCTTCGCTTCGCGGCGGCGGGTCGTTCGAGAAGGTCGAATTCCTTGAATAGAAAGGTGCAGTTGGCATCGAATCGAGTCACAGCTCTTGGTCTCCTTGAATCTTCTGTACTAGCGGGCGATCAGGTCGCTATCGGGGCGTAGCATCTGCATGTGAAGCGTCTGACGGTCATCTATGCGACGCCAGTCGCCGTGGCGCCGACTCGCACAGCGCTTGAGGTGGTTCCGGAGCTCGAGGTTGTCGACGTCCTCGACGAAGGCTTGCTACGCGTCGTGCTCGATGAAGGGCGGATCACGCCCCTCGCCGTCGGCCGCATGATCTCCCATCTGCTGCAGGCGCAGGCGATCGGGAGCGACGCAGTGCTCGTGACCTGCAACATTTACTCCAATGTCATCGCGGACGTGACGTCCGCGTTCGCGGGCATGCCGGTGCTGGCGATCGATTCGCCCATGGTCGAAGACGCGGTCGCCACCGCCAGTCGGGTGGGAATCGTCGCGACTGGGCTCAGTGGTCTGCGCTCGCAGCTCGAGATGTTCACGGATGAGATCGAGCGGACGCAGCGTGAGGTCGAGTTGGTCCCGCGTCTTTGCGAGGGTGCGTTCGATGCCCTCGTGCGCGGCGACGCTGCGACCCATGACCGACTCGTCCAGGAAGCGATCGACGAGATGTCCCAGGACCTCGATGTCGTCGTGCTCGCGCAGGCGAGCATGGCGAGGGTCCTTGATGGCAGGGCGGAGGGCCCGGTGCCCGTGCTCTCCAGCCCTCGCATCGCGATGCCGCGACTCCGAGAACTCCTCGGGACGTGATTGCGGGCCGAGGCGGGTACCGTGACCTTCCGCGTCGTGCATTCCGCTGCCATTAGCAACATGTCCGTCCCGAGGTTGGCAACGGCAATCACCGCTGCGTGCGCTCAGCCTAAGGTCTGAGCGGCAGACGAATCAAGAAGCGGTCGACCAGTTTAGGTAAACCGGTTTGATTACAGTGATGGGTCCTCATCCAGCGTTCGCGAGAAATCCTCAAGTGCGGCGATTGCCCGGATGATGTTGGACTGCTGCCCTGCCGGCAGGCGGTCGAGCGCCGTTCCGACGATCTGTGAGCGCGCCGCGCGAATCCGCCGCACCACGTCGTGGCCTTGGACGGTCGTCGTGACGATCGCTGTGCGCTGATCCGACCGGTCCTGAGTGCGCGAGATCAAGCCCAGCCGCACCAGCCGTCCGACGACCCGGGAGACCATCGTGGGATGCAGGCCCTCGTACTTTGTCACGAACCCGATCGTCAGAGGGCCGTCCCGGACGAGCAGGGCGAGAACCGACGACTCGGTCGGCGTGAGGCCTTCATCGGCCGCGGTCGCATTGAGCTTTCGCGACAGGCGGATCACGATCGCCCACAGTCGAGTCGCTTCATCTCGGTTCACGGCATCCCCTTCTTGCGGGAACCTTACCTGGCCACTGCGCTCGAATATAATGCTTGCCGACAAGCAATAGTATGAGCAGGTGACTTCGGAGCTCCAGTCTGAGCAGCGGGCCCCAGTAGCCGTGATCGCCGGTGGTCGGCGAGCGGTCGTCTATGTCGCCGTGACCTTTTCACTATTCGTGAGCGCGATCGACCAGACCTCCGTCGCCGTCGCGCTCAATGCGATCCAACGTGATCTCGGTACCACGATCGAGTGGAGCGCCTGGGTGGTCACCATCTATGCACTGGGACAGGTTGTCATGCTCCCGATCGCGGGTGGGCTCGCAGAGCGCTTCGGGCACAAGCGCGTCTTGGCCATCGCGATGCTGGTCTTCAGCGTGGCATCCCTCGCTTGCCTCTTCGCGACCGACATCCGGTTATTGCTCGTGCTGCGCGCGCTTCAGGCGCTCGGCAACGGGGCGTTCCTTCCCGCATCGACCGGCATCGTGACGCAGTACTTCGGTCCGGGACGCGACCGTGCTCTGGGGCTCTTCTCAAGTGTGTTCTGGCTCGGTGGTTCATTCGGCCCTTTGATCGGCGGGCTCCTAGTCCAATACTTGACCTGGCGCTGGATCTTTCTGATCAGTGCGCCGCTCTGCTTCGTGCTGCTCCTCTTGGTCGTGATCTTCGTGCCGAAGGATCGCGAGTTCATTCCCGGCAAGCTCGATCTATTCGGATTGGTCCTGCTGGCGGGCTTCCTCCTCTCTGCCATGTTCGGTATCACACTCATCGGCTCGCCATCGTCCTCTGTGCCTGTCGCCGTCGCATGGGGCGCACTCGGTCTCTCGATCGGGCTCGGAGTCATCCTCGGGATCTGGCTTCGCAAGGCCAAGAACCCCTTTGTCCCGGGCTTCCTGGTCTGGGGGCGAGGCTTTCGGACCATGAACCTCATCAACTTTCTCACCGGAATCAGCGCCGTCGGATTTACTCTGCTCATCCCGGTATATTCGCAAGACCGGTTTGGTTTCACCGCGCTCGAGGTTGGTACCCTTCTTACTGGTCGCGCGGTAGGGACGATCTCGATCGCTGGTGTCGCGGCGTTCGCGCTCAGACGGACCGGCTACCGTCTGCCGATGTATGTCGGTTTCGGTGTTGCGTCGCTCGGCTCGATCGGGATCGCACTCGTGCCGCCGGGAGTATCGCCCTATGTGTGGCTCGCCCTTGCCGCTGGCCTCTGTGGGATCGGTCAAGGGATAGCGTTTCCCGCGGCGAACACAGCGATCACTCGGCTAGCGCCTGAGCGGGCCGGCTCCATTGCGGGCTTGCGCAGTCTCTTCCGGCAGAGCGGGTCGATCGTGTTGATCTCGCTGACGACTGCCGCCGCAGCTGGCGCGGCAAATCCTGGGGGCGTCCTTTCCGTTTCATTCCTCGCCTTCGCGGTCTTGATTGCCGGGGGGGCGCTGGCTGCCAGGGCGGTCCCCGAGCACCGAGGCAGCTGGTGACTACTCTGAATCGCATGTCACAGTGCCAGAATCGCGTCAACGCCATTCATGGGTTCGGATGATCGGCGTACTCGTCGGGTTTGCCATCATCGCAGCAATCATCAGCACGGGATGGCTGCTGGGCCGTTTGCGGGTGTTCGACAGTGACGCCGAGGCAACACTCAACAGACTTGCGTTCTTCGTGCTGTCGCCGACCCTGCTCTTCGAGACGCTCGCGCAGGCGAACTTGTCGACTATCTTCGGCCGAGATCTCCCCGTCGCGGCGATCGCGGCGAGTTCGGTCATTGCGATCGGACTTGTCTTGTCTCTTGTCGCCTTTCGTCGTCACCTTCCGGAGGCGGTCATCGCCGCACTAGGCGCCGGCTATTCGAACTCGAACAACATCGGTATTCCGGTCAGTGTGTACGTCCTCGGCAATGCCACAGCGAGCGCGCCGATCATCATGCTCCAGTTCTGCGTCATCGCCCCAATCGCGCTCACGGTTCTCGATGTGACGACAGGAGGTCGCACGACTCCCTGGCGTATCGTGCGCCAACCGCTCATGAACCCGCTCATCGTTGGCTCCCTGCTCGGCCTTGTTGTTGCGCTCACCCGATGGAAGTTGCCGGATGCCCTTCTCGCGCCCTTCGAACTCGTCGGCGGAGCCGCGGTGCCGGTGATCCTGCTCGGCTTCGGGATGTCGCTCGCGCACAGTCGGGTGCTTGACGCCGTCGGCAACCGCAAGGACATTATCGCCGCGAGCGTCCTCAAGCTCGTGGTGATGCCCGTCATCGCGTGGGCCACGGCTTATTGGGGGTTCGGAATGCGGGGTACCACGCTCTTCGCCGCAGTCGCCCTCGCTGCCCTCCCGACGGCCCAGAATGTCTATAACTACGCTCGTCGTTATGATCGTGCCGTCGCTGTCGCTCGCGACATCGTGTTCGTCACGACCATCGCATCCGTGGTCGCCTTAGTCGTCATCGCCTGGTTGCTTGCGGAGTGAGCATTGTCCGACTATCGCCTTATCCGCGCCGGGTCACTCAAGCCGGAAACCAGAATCGGATGTCTTGCCGGGCGCCCCGCCCTTAGGTCAGCGTGCTGTCGCATTCCCGCTCGGTAGAATCAGGGGGTCAGCCTCTGTAGCTCAATGGAAGAGCAGTTCCGTCCTAAGGAAAGGGTTGGGGGTTCGAGTCCCTCCAGGGGCACCACGAGTTTGCGTGGCCGCGCCCGCGTACCCCGACACGTGTACCCCTCCCCCCGTTCCGGGTACTGACCGTGAGCGACACGCACCCATAGCCTGGGGAGCGCGAATCCTGTTCGCACCTCGTCTGCGCGCCCGAGCGCAGGCCCAGGCAGAAGGAGCGCACAGTGGCAGGCACACCCCGGCGCACGCGCCCCGCAGTGACTGCAGCTCTCGACGTACTGCGGGTGCACCTGCGCACCATCGTCCCGGTCGGGGTCGTCGTGCTCGTCGGCATCGTCGTGCTCCTGGTGCTGACGCTCGTCTACGCGCAGATCATCGGCGTCACCGCGTACCAGGGGCTCGTCGCATCCATCGACTCGGTCAACAGCTGGACCACCTCTGTCGT
>DASYEE010000146.1:0-52438 GCA_036499165.1 Galbitalea sp.
GATCCTGGCGTCGCCGCCGCTCGACTTCGCGGTGTCCGACAGTTACTTCGTGGTGGCGCACTTCCATTACGTGGTATTCGGCACCGTCGTGTTCGCGATGTTCTCCGGCTTCTACTTCTGGTGGCCCAAGTGGACGGGCAAGATGCTCAACGAGAGGTTGGGCAAGATCCACTTCTGGTTGCTTTTCATCGGCTTCCATACGACGTTCCTGATCCAGCACTGGATCGGCGTTGAAGGTATGCCGCGGCGGTACTGGAGTTATCTGCCGCAGGATGGCGTGACGTGGATGAACCAGGTATCGACGATCGGCGCGATGATTCTGGGCGTCTCGATCCTGCCGTTCCTGTACAACGTGTACATCACGGCCAGACGCGCACCGATGGTGACAAGCAACGACCCGTGGGGCTACGGCCGCTCGCTCGAGTGGGCCACCTCATGCCCGCCGCCTCGGCACAACTTCACGTCGATCCCGCGTATCCGCTCAGAGTCGCCTGCGTTTGACATTGCCCACCCCGAGGCTGAGGTGGCCACGGGCGTTGGCCCCCTGAAGGACGCGCCCGACGCACCGGTATACGACCTCGCAGATGGGAAGGTGAAGTAGCCAATGGGCGCCACCTGGAAGCTCTTTACGATCCTCGCGCTGTTCTGTTTCGCAGCCTGCGCGACCTACGTCATCTGGGGTTTTGCCGACCACACGTTCGGCAATGCATCGGAGGATGGCCGCTGGGAGCCGGTCGGCGTGCTCGGCCTGGCCCTCGTCGGCGCGCTGTGCAGCCTTATCGCGTTCTTCGTCTGGCGAAACCACCGGTCGCAGTCTGGCACGGAACTGCCTGAGGACCGCGCGGACGCCAACATCGACGACGGCGAGGCAGAGCAGGGCTTCTTCAGCCCGTGGAGCTGGTGGCCCGTCATGCTGGGCGCATCGGCAGCACTGATGTTCACCGGGCTCGCGGTTGGCAACTGGATCTGCTTCATCGCGGTCCCGTTGGCTGCCATCAGCCTCATCGGCCTCATCTTCGAGTACCAGCGGGGTTACTTCGGTCACTGACCGGCCGCCCCAATTCGCATTCCAGTAGCGCCCGGCACTTATCGTGCCGGGCGCCGCTGCGTTCCCGGGCGCTACTGCGTTCCCGGGCGCTACTGCGTTCCCGGTTGCCAGCGCTTCCGGTTGTGATGGGGCGGACCCTCCGCGATGGCGGCGTGCCCACAACTCGCAGCCAGCCGCCGGCCAGTACGACCTGCAAGTTGTGACCGGCGACCTGCGACTTGCGAGTTGCGAGTTGCGAGTTGCGGCTCCCTCCCGAGTTTCTCGAACAGCAGCCCTCCTTCGGTGAGGGGCGCGAGATTGCCCTTACCGCGAGTGTTTTAGGGCCATCTGGCGCCCCTCAGCGGGATCGCTACCTTTGCGCAGACTTGGCGTGGCATGGCGAGGTGACAGTGCTGGTCGGTGTGCTGGCCGCGGCGGCGGAGGTGTCAACGACGGCCACCCTGGGTGGTGCGCAAAGCAGCTGCGCCATCTTCGCCAATCGGCGTCGTAGCGGAGGGCAGGCTGTCGGTAGTGGCCCTCTCAGAAGGGCGGGACGGCGCCTTCCTGACGCTGGCCTTCACCGCAGGGCGGCCACTTAGGGGCGTCCCGACCGCAGGCGCGTCCACCGCAGCCGCGGCGCCACTCAATGCAGAACGGGCCGCCCCAAGGGGACGGCCCGTTCTGTTGGTGCAGTTTGAGAGCGCTTAGTGTGAACCCTCGACCGCAGCGTGCGTGTCGGCGCTCTCGATGGCAGCGTGGCCGTGGCCGTGTGCTGAATCCAGCTCCGTCTGGGAGACCGGTTCGATGCGATCCTCAAAGAACCAGTTCGAGAAGCGAGCTCGAGCGCGCTGGCCGGCGGAGATGCGACCGTTCGCATCCGGGCGCAGCATGACCGGCTTGTAGTCCTCGAAGCTCACCAGTCGCCAGCGCTCGTAGTCGCTCAGCTGCTCGTGTACTTCGATGTACTCGCCACCGGGAAGGCGCACGATTCGACC
Source organism: Galbitalea sp. (assembly GCA_036499165.1). Classification (GTDB taxonomy): domain Bacteria; phylum Actinomycetota; class Actinomycetes; order Actinomycetales; family Microbacteriaceae; genus Galbitalea. Next base: position 2,023 of record DASYEE010000146.1, read on the forward strand.
GCTCTCGAAGCCATGCAGCGCAATTTCGCGGTCTTTCTTCTGTAGCGCCAGGCACACGCGCTTCGTGACCAGGTAGGCGATGATCGGCCCCAGGATCAGAAGGATCTGCAGCGACGTGATCACGCCCTCGATCGAGAGCCCGAAATGAGTCGCAATGAGGTCTGAGCTGGCGGCCGCCCACAGGACCGCGTAGAACGTGACGCCCGCGGCACCGATCGCCGTGCGGGTCGGTGCGTTGCGCGGGCGGTCAGCGATGTGGTGCTCACGCTTGTCGCCTGTGACCCAGCCCTCAACGAAGGGATAGATCGCAACGACCACGATGAAGACACCGAGCACGACGACCGGCAGGAAGATGTTCAGCGCGAAGGTGTACGGCCCGATCAGGAATCCGAGGCCCGTTGGCACGAGCCGCAGTGCTCCATCGGCAAAGCCGATGTACCAGTCTGGCTGGGTGCCGGCGGAAATGGGCGACGGGTCGTATGGACCGTACAACCAGATCGGGTTGATCGTGAAGAGTGATGCCATCAGCGTGATTACACCGAACACGATGAAGAAGAAGCCGCCGGCCTTGGCCGCGAATACCGGCATGATTGGCACGCCGACGACGTTGTCGTTGGTCTTGCCCGGGCCAGCGAACTGTGTGTGCTTGTTGATGACGAGCAGGACCAAGTGCACGCCGAGCGCGGCAACAAGGATGGCGGGCAGCAGCAGGATGTGCAGCGTGTACAAGCGCCCGACAATTGCCGTGCCGGGGAATTCACCACCGAACAGCAGATACGAGATCCAGGTGCCGATGACGGGGATGCCCTTGACCAGGCCGTCGATGATGCGCAGGCCGTTGCCCGAGAGGAGATCGTCAGGCAGCGAGTAGCCGGTGAAGCCCTCCGCCATGGCGAGGATGAAGAGCGTGAACCCGATGACCCAGTTGAGCTCGCGCGGCTTGCGGAATGCGCCGGTAAAGAAGATGCGCAGCATGTGCAGGCCGATGGATGCCACGAAAAGCAACGCGGCCCAGTGGTGGATCTGCCGCATGAGCAGGCCGCCGCGGATGTCGAAGCTGATGTGCAGCGTCGAGTTCATGGCGGCAGACATGTCGATGCCCTTGAGCGGCAGGTAGGTGCCGTCGTAGGTGACCTCGGCCATGGATGCCTGGAAGAAGAACGTGAGGAACGTGCCTGTCAGCAGGATCACGATGAAGCTGTAGAGCGCAACCTCGCCGAGCATGAACGACCAGTGGTCGGGGAAGATCTTGCGCCCGAGCTCTTTGACAAGGCCCGAGATGCTGGTGCGCTGGTCGATCCAGTTTGCCGCGCTGCCGGTCGCAGTGCGGCGCTTCGCGATCGTTCCACCGCGTGCTGTGTCTGCGGCGGTCATAGTTCACGCTCCCAAAAGTCTGGCCCTACGGGCTCGGTGAAGTCGCTGCGCGCGATGAGGTAGCCGTCGGAGTCGACCGTGATCGGCAGCTGGGGGAGCGGCCGACGGGCTGGTCCGAAGATGACCTTCGCCTCGTGCGTGATGTCGAACTGCGATTGGTGGCATGGGCAGAGCAGGTGATGGGTCTGCTGCTCATAGAGCGCGACCGGGCATCCGACGTGTGTGCAGATCTTCGAGTAAGCAATGATCCCGTTGTAGTTCCAGGTCTCGCGACCCTTGGTCACGTGGAGGTCCTGTGGCTGGAGGCGCATGACCAGTACGGCCGCCTTCGCCTTCTGCTCGAGCATGTCGCTGCGCTCGAGGAGCCCCTCCGGGATGACGTGGAATGCCGAGCCCAGGGTGACATCGGACGCTTTGATCGGGACGCCCGTTGGGTCGTGCGTTAGCCGAGTGCCAGCCTTCCACATGGTGTGCTGCATCAGCTTCACAGGGTCGGCGTCCGGCGCGAGACCTCGGAACAGTGCAACGGCAGGTACAGGCGTGAGTACGAGGGCACCGATCAGGCTGTTGCGAATCAGCGTGCGGCGACCGATGCCGGATTCCTCGTTGCCGAGCGTGAAGACCTCGACGGCCTTCTCGCGGGTGGCCTCCGTGCCCCTCGTGCCGTGACGCAGCTCGACGCTCTCGTCTTCGCGCATGAGCTGTTTTGCCCAGTGGACCGCGCCGAGACCGATACCGAGCAGGCCGAGCGTGATGCCGAGGCCGAGCAGCAGGTTATTGGTGCGAATCGACCCGAAATCGTTCGGCAGGATCGGGAACGCGATGTAGGCCGCAAGCGCGAGGATGCTGCCGACGATCGAGAGGAAGAACAGGAATGCGACCTGCTTCTCGGCCCGCCTGTCTTTGACCGGATCGAGGTCTGTCTGGCGCGGATTGTGCGGCGGAAAACCCGGGTTTACGACGGAGTCGCTGTGCACGATTCCGGCGCCGGGGTTCGACTCTGCTTCGGAAGAAACCTGCAGCGATGACACCTTGAGTGCTGTACCGGTCGGAGTGCCCTCGTGAACGGCTTCACCCTCGGGTGCTGTCACACCTTCGTCGTGCTGTGCCATTCGATTCCCTTCAGAAATGCGCTCCCAGAGCGGCTGTGCAAAAGTGTCGGCGTTGTGTGGGCCACGCTAGTTCGCTTTGGCCGTCAGCCAGATCGTGACGCCGACGATCGTTCCGAGCCCGAAGATCCAGAGGAACAGGCCCTCCGACACCGGACCGAGGTTGGCCAGGTCCAGGCCGCCGGGCGACGGGTTGTCGTCGAGGTACTTGAGGTAGGTGATGACGTCTGCCTTCTGGGCCGGAGTCAGGTTCTTGTCGTTGAAAACTGGCATGTTCTGCGGGCCGGTTTCCGCGGCCTCGTAGATGTGCTTGGCCGAGACATCCGTCAGCGCCGGTGCGAACTTGCCCTGCGTGAGAGCGCCACCGGCGCCCGCGACGTTGTGGCACATTGCGCAGTTGATGCGGAACAGCTCTGCACCCTTTGCAGCATTGCCGTTGCCACCCAGGTACTGCTTCTGGGGGATTCCAGGGCCCGGGGCGACGGATGCGACGTACGTGTACAGCGCGCGAATCTGCGGCTGCGTGAACTGCGGTGGCTTCTGCTCTTCCTGCGGGCCCGATGCCGCAGCAGGCATACGCCCGGTGCCGACCTGGAAGTCGACCGCCGCCGCGCCGACGCCGATGAGCGACGGACCCTGTTTGGTGCCCTCGAGGTTCATGCCGTGGCAGGTCGCGCAGTTGGCCGCGAACAGTTTGGAACCCTGAGTGGTGAGCTGGCTCGTGGATGCGGTGGTCGAGGCCGTCGCGGATGTCGTGAAGAGCGCGTACACACCACCGGTGGCCATGAGGCCGATCACGATGAGCGCGGCCGACGCGAGGGGCGAGCGACGCCCAGGCTTGCGGGCGGGCTTACGCTTAGCGCCCGCTGGCGCGTCGCTTGGGCTGGTCGTGGACTTGGCCATTCTGCTTCCTGTTCGCACTTCTAGTTTCGTTCCGCTTCTTATTTCAGGAGGTAGATGACCGAGAACAACCCGATCCACACCACGTCAACGAAGTGCCAGTAGTAGGAGACGACGATCGCGCTTGTCGCCTCCTTGTGGCCGAAGTTCTTGGCCGAGTATGCGCGGCCGATCACGAGAAGGAAGGCGATGAGTCCGCAGGTGACGTGCAGGCCGTGGAAGCCGGTCGTCAGGAAGAACGCTGAGCCGTAGGCATCCGAGCTGATCGACAGGTTGTCGCTCACGAGGTTTGCGTACTCGAAGATCTGCAGGATGACGAAGATGGCGCCCATCACATAGGTGACGAAGAACCACTCGACCATGCCCCACTCGGTGATCTTCCAGCTCTTGCGGCGAGGCTGCAGCCGCTCGGCGGCGAAGACGCCGAACTGGCACGAGAACGACGACGCGAGCAGGATGCAGGTGTTGATACCCGAATACGGCACGTTCAGCTTCGCGCTTTGGATGGCCCACAGTTCAGGAGAGGTCGACCGCAGTGTGAAGTAAATCGCGAAAAGTCCCGCGAAGAACATCACTTCACTGCCGAGCCACACGATCGTTCCGACCGCGACAATGCTCGGACGGTTCACTGTGGGAATCCCGACCGGGCGAGTAAGAGAGGTGCTCGTCACTGTTCCATTATGTCCGATATCGAGGGGCCGTTCTTCCATTCTGGCCGCCAGTCGCACCCCAATCGTTAGGATTTTGGACATGTCACCAGAGCACACATGGCCATCCGTTCTCAGCCACCTTGTAGAGGGCTCTGATCTGTCAATCAGCGAGTCAACATGGGCCATGCAGAGTGTCATGGCGGGCGAGGCGACTTCGGCTCAGTTGGGCGGGCTGCTGGTCGCCCTGCGCATCAAGGGCGAGACGGTCGACGAGATCGTCGGCTTCCGCGATGCTGTTCTCGCAAACGCACTCCCATTAGATGTCGATCCCATGGTCCTCGACATCGTCGGTACCGGCGGAGATCCGTATGGCGCTGTCCTCAATATCTCCTCGATCGCTTCGGTGATCGCGGCTGCGGCGGGCGTTCCCGTTGTGAAGCACGGAAACCGCGGTGCCAGTTCGGCCTCGGGTGCTTCGGACGTTCTTTCCGCTCTCGGGCTGAACCTCGACATCCAGCCGCAGCGGGTTGCGGAGGTGCTCTCGCAGACGGGAATCACGTTTGCGTACGCGGCGCTGTTCCACCCGGGGTTCAGGCACGCGGGCCCGACTCGGAAGGAGCTCGGCATCTCGACCCTCTTCAATATCCTTGGACCGCTGTGCAACCCGGCCCGCCCTGAGGCATCGGCCGTAGGCGTTTCGAGCCTCGAGCGGGTGCCGCTTGTCGTCGGCGTTTTCCAGACCAGGGGAGCGACGGCGCTGGTCTACCGCGGTGATGACGGGATCGACAAGCTGACGACAACGGGCCACAGTCACATCTGGGAGGTCTCGCGCGGGTTTGTGACCGAGCACGACCTCAACCCGCTCGATCTCGGGATTCCGACTGCGCGGATCCAGTCGTTACTCGGCGCTGAGCCCGCACACAACGCGCAGGTTGCCCGATCGGTGCTTGCGGGCGACAAAGGCCCTGTGCGCGACATCGTGCTGCTGAACGCGGCCGCCGGGCTCACGTCGTTTGAACTCGCGAAAAACCCCGAACTCATCAGGGTTCCGATCCTCGAGCGCCTGCGCACCGGGATAGCTGTTGCGGGTGAGGCGATCGACTCAGGTGCTGCTGCGGCGAAGCTTGACGAGTGGGTCGCAGCGACCAACGCCTGAGATCAGTCGCGTGAAACGAGCGCGTCGGCGTCCAACTCTGCGATGGAGCGGTGGCCGCTGAGACCAAGCGCCAGGTCAAATTCCGCGAGGAGATTGCGAAGGACGGCCTCCGCTCCGGCAGTGCCGGCAACAGCAAGACCGTAGACCCACGGTCGACCGACGAGAACCGCGCTCGCGCCGAGCGCGAGGGCGATCAGGATGTCGCTCCCCGACCTGATTCCGCTGTCGAACAAGACCGGGACGCGGCCATCGACCGCATCGACGATGCCAGGGAGCGCGTCAAGCGAGCCAATCGCGCGGTCGAGCTGGCGGCCGCCGTGATTGCTGACGATCACCGCATTCATGCCGTGCTCGATCGCAAGCCGCGCGTCGTCGGGATGCTGAATGCCTTTCAGAATGATCGGAAGCTTGGTGAGCGAGCGGGCGAAAGCCAGGTCTTTCCACGTGAGGGATGAGCGCGAGAACACTTCCAGGAAAACGTCGACCGCGGCGCGCGGCTCGGCGGAACGCAGGTTGCCGATGAGCGGCCCCGGATAGTGCGACGACATGTCGATGAGCGTGCGAATGACCGAACCGTTGATGCGCGGAGTCGGAGCTTTCGGGCCGGTGGCGCGTTCTCGAACCAGCCGCTGGAATACGGGGTCGCTCGTGTACTGCGCGATGCCGAGGCCGTGTGCGAACGGAAGGTAGGCGACATCGAGGTCTCGCGGGCGCCACCCCAGCATGTGGGTGTCAAGCGTGATGACGATCGCTTCCGCGCCCGCTGCTTCCGCGCGACCGATGAGGCTTGCGACGAGTTCATCCGAACTGCTCCAGTACAGCTGAAACCAGTGCGGTGCACCCGGAGTGCTCGCAAAGGCAGTCTCGAGCGCTGTTGAGGCCTGGTTGGACGCAACGTATGGCATCCCGAGGGCGGCGGCGGCCCTGGCGATTCCGACGTCCGCGTCCCGGTGGGCGAGTTCGAGAACGCCGATCGGCGCGGCGATCAGGGGGGAGGGCATGGTGCGACCGAACAGGTCGACGGTCAGGTCGCGCGAACTCACGTCACGCAGCATCCTTGGAACGATTGCCCAGCGGTCAAAAGCCGCCTCGTTCGCGACAGCCGTGTGTTCAGAACCGCTCGATCCCGCGACGTAGGCCCAGGCCTCGTCTGACATGACGGCTCGGGCTGCGGCCTTGAGGCGATCCCACCCGGCAGGTACAAGGGGCGAGACTCCGAGGGCGCCCGCACGGTAGATGGATGATTGCGTGTCTCGCCCGATGCTCGCCATGGTGTGCTGTGCTCCCTCGCTCGCCGTGAGTCGAGTGTATTGGCGGCCTACCCGGCGGCACGCGCGGTGTGAAGCGCGCTCGCCCACCAGTGCAGATCGCTCAGGAGCAATTCGAGCCGCGGTTCGAGGCTGGCGAAAATGCGTGGGGCGGCGCTCGGGTCCTGGCGGATCTCCATCAGCTGCGGGCCGAAGACATGCACGGTCGGGCGCACCGAAACCATGTCGAGTTCGCCAGCTACCTGGCGCAACTGTTCGATGGCGCGGCTTCCGCCCGCGTTGCCGTATCCAACGTAGGAGATCGGCTTGCGGTTGAACTCTACGAAGTAGTGATCGAGAAGGTTCTTGAGCGCCGCGGAGTACCCGTGGTTGTACTCGTTTGTAATGACGAGGAACCCGTCGGCCGCGTCGAGTTTCTCGCCGATTTCTCGCGCCAGGTCGGTCTCGTAGGCGCGCGGCGCCATGGACGGCGCCGATTGCAGGTCGTAGAAGGGCAGCAGGTTCTCCCTCAGGTCGAGCACCTCGAAGCTGAAGTCGGATCGACCGCTCGTGCGCTCCTTCACCCATCCCAGTGGAAAGTCCGCGAAGCGGGTGGTTCTCGTGCTGGCAACGATGATCAGGATGTGGGGGACTGTAGACATGTCAACAATCTATTGCCCATCAGGGTGAATCCGCCCCTCGTCTCGAGCACGGAATGCATGATCTTGTCCGCTTCCGCTCAGGTCACCGCGCCGACGTAGAGCCACGAGTGGTTCTCGCGCACGAACTGGCTGTTCTCGGCCTGCTCGCCGCGCACTCCGTCGACGCTGTAGCGAGCTCGGAAATCGACGGTGCCGCGATCCTCGAGCATGCCTCCGCCCGTACGGCCGACGATGTTGAGCCCGAGCCAACGGATGTCCGTATCGAGTTCGAGCGTCGCCGGTCGCCCGACGGGATGCCAGGTTGCCAGCAGGTATGCGACGTCGCCGACCACGAAGGCGCTGTAGCGGGATCGCATGAGGCGCTCCGCTGTCGGCGCGCGGGCCTCACCGCGATGGAGGGGTCCGCAACACTCGTCGTATGGAAGTGCGCTGAGGCACGGGCATCCGGCGGTCGCACGCGGGGAAGTCACGCCGCAAGTATGTGCCAACGATGACCGGGTACGCTCGGCTGGTCGCCAATCGGATGGAGCCTTGCGTGCGCGCCGTGGTATTCGAGCAGTTCGGTGGAACCCCGCACGTTGCGGAGGTGCCCGCTCCCACTACGACGGACGATGGGGTCGTCGTGAGGGTGGAGGCATCAGGGCTCTGCCGCAGTGACATCCATGGCTGGCAGGGTCACGACGAGGAAATCCCGCTGCCGCACGTCCCAGGTCACGAACTGGTTGGCCGCATCGAATCGGTCGGTTCGTCGATTCCGGATCGGTCAGCGGGTCACGACGCCGTTCGTTTGCGCTTGCGGTGCGTGCCCGGAGTGCCTTTCCGGCAATGGGCAGGTTTGTCGAAACCAAACGCAGCCGGGATTCACTCACTGGGGTTCGTACGCCGAACTTGTCGCCGTGCGCAATGCCGACGTCAACCTGATCGAGATACCGGAGAACATGGATGCCGCGGCCGCTGCCCTGCTCGGCTGTCGTTTTGCGACGGCGTACCGCGGAATCGTTCACCAGGCCAGGCTCAGGGCGGGCGAATGGATGCTCGTTGTCGGCGCCGGGGGAGTCGGGCTCAGTTGCGTGATGATCGGCAAGGCGCTCGGAGCGAGGGTGATTGCCGTCGATGTGAGCAGCACCGCGCTCGAATCCGCAACCCGACTGGGTGCCGATCTTGCCATTGACTCCCGCGGCCGCGATCTCGAGGATCTCGTCGACGAGATCGCGAGCGTGACGGGCGGGGGAGCGCAGGTCTCCGTCGACGCACTGGGGCGCGAAGAGACGCTGACTCTCGGCATCCACTCCCTGCGCCCTCGTGGTCGCTTTGTGCAGATCGGCCTTTTTGCCGATGAACCGCGCGTTCCGATGTCTGTGGTCATCGCGCGCGAGCTGGAAATACGGGGCAGCCACGGTATGCCGGCCGGTGACTACGCCGATCTGCTCGCACTGGTCGAAGACGGCTCACTTCACCCCGAGGCGATCGTGACTCGACGAATCGACCTTGAGGATGTCCCGGAAGCCATGGGGCAGATGAATCGCGACGAACTCGCCGGGGTCGCTTTGATCGAGATCTCTCCTCGCTGATCGACCGATTACCGGCCTCGCGCTACCCTCGTGTCATGGCACAGTCGACGTCACAGAAGCTCGGAATCAAACCCGGGATGACCGTGGTCGCGACGGGGCTAGCGGGGTCGGCGGTTGAGGCAATCCTCGGCTCATTGCCCGATGCGGCGATGCTGAGCCCAGCCGGGCCGTCGGCGGATGTTGCCCTCCTCTTCGTCGACACCCTCGACGACGTGCGAGCGCGGGCGTCTGATGCGTGGTCGAGCGTTGCCCCGGATCGACGGTTGTGGGTTGCGTACCGCAAGGGCGCGTCGAAGCGAGGCATGGGCGCCGAGACTCCGCTTCATCGCGACACGCTGCAGGCGGCGCTGGCGGAGGTGGGTCTGACGGGTGTCACGCTGGTTGCTCTCGACGACGTCTGGTCCGCGCTCAGGGTCAAGCCCCTCGGCTAGCCCATGAGCGCTTCGGTGGCTCGATCAGCCCCTAATATCACGAGCGAAATTGCGCACGTGATCGCCGAGCGCTGCGATGCGGTGCGCCCTCGCCGCCTCGACATCGAAACCGATGTAAGCGGAGGGCGGCCTCTTTCGCACGTTCACGGAGCACTCGAAGTTAGCGCAGACGAGCGTCCCGATCGTGTCTCCTCTACGACCGGCTTCTCCGGCGCGCTTCGCGCTCGAGAAGATGACGTCGTTCGGAAGCTGGATGTCCTCGCACCATGAGCACTGCGCGCGGGAACGCGGCCTTCCCTCGGCCTGGCGCAGCAGCACCCCAACCGGTTCATCGTCGAGTTCGACCACGACGTAGCCGAGCATGGGCGATTTGTTGTCACGCCAGGCGAGAAAGTCCAGCCCGGTCCAAGCGAGGTCGTCGAAGTCCGCGGGTAGCGTCAAGGCGTTGCGCTCCCGCAGTGAGGTGTTGACAAAGGATGCCCGAAGGGCTTTTTGGGTGAGCAATTGCATGAGTGAAGAAAGCCTTACTGTCGTGTTTTTTCGTGAGGGCGCGCGGATCCTCGACCGGATCGAAAGCGCAATAGATGCCGGAGAACCGGGCTATCTGACATCGGCGAAGAAGACGCCGACGACCTCCAAGCGCCCACCGGGCGTCACAAACACAACGGAAATAGTCACGTAATCGAGCCTAGTGCGCTCCACAGCTGCCCGGCGCGGTTGTCTTCCGGGCCTCGCACTCCGGCAGGATGGTGGGCGAAAGCGACGACATCCACACGGCGACGGAACGACAGCCGATCACGCTCCGCGAATATCTCGAATCCACCTGATTTCGTGGTGTGATCGCCTCCACTTTCAATCTATAGCTCACCGGGGGGCTTGCGGCAAGACCCCGGTGTTCGCGCAGACTGGGCGGTCGACAGAAAAGAGCCGACCTCTTGGGCCTGACCACCAACGCATTTCACCTTCCGGATCGCCTGGCCGCAAAGGCCGATCCGAGACTCATTTCCGAGGACGAACTGCACTTCCTGGACATCCGACAGAGCCTCGACCGCTCCATCGCCGAGCTCTCCGATCGGCTGGATTCTGAGCGGCGCGCGCCCGGCGGCGGCGGCCAGTCTGCGCTCGAGCGCGACCTCGAAATCCATCGCCTGACCTCACGCTTGCACACGCTTCGTCGATTCGGGCTCGACCTGTGCCTCGGCAGGATGGTCGGAGCGGATACCGTGGGGCCGCAGTACATCGGGCGCCTCGGCCTCACCGACCGTGAGGGTCGATCGCTACTGCTCGATTGGCGTTCTCCCGCTGCCGAACCATTCTTCGGCGCGACCCGGGCAGACCCGATGGGCATCACGACCCGCCGCCGCTATCGCTGGACGAACGGGCACATCACCGACTACTGGGACGAGGTGTTGGCGGGGGAGGGATTCGACGCGAGCGCTGCCCTCGACGACGAGTCGTCCTTCATCGCCAGCCTTGGTAGCAGCCGGTCGCCGAAGATGCGCGACGTGCTCGCGACCATCCAGGCAGACCAGGATGCCATCATCCGGGCCGGATCGCGCGGCGCGCTGGTAGTCGACGGTGGACCGGGAACCGGGAAGACGGTTGTCGCGCTACATCGAACGGCGTACCTCCTGTACTCGGACCAGCGCTTGTGCAAGGGCAGCGGAGGAGTGCTTTTTGTGGGGCCGCACCGGGCTTACCTCGCCTACGTGGATGACGTGCTGCCGAGTCTCGGCGAGGACGGCGTGCACGTGTGCACCCTGCGCGACCTGGTAGTCGAGGGGAATTCTGCCGCGAGTGAGTCTGACCTGGGCGTCGCACAGCTGAAGTCATCGGGAGAGCTGGTGCGGGCGGTCGAGGCTGCGGTGCGATATTACGAGCGCCCGCCAACGACAGCCATGACGGTCGAGACACCGTGGGCTGATATTCACCTGGGCTCGGGGGAATGGGCTGAGGCTTTCGATGGAGCGGAGCCGTCGGCCTCGCACAACGACGCTCGAGACCAGGTCTGGGACGCGCTGCTCGACATCCTCTGCGACCAACTCGACGAAGACGGGGTTCCGCGGGCCTCGCTTCGCAGATCGTTGCTGCAGAATGAGATCCTGACCAGCACTTTTGCGAAGTCCTGGCCTCTGCTCGATCCTGTCGGAGTCGTGGGGGATCTATGGTCGGTGCCCGCCTACCTGCGACTGTGTGCGCCGTGGCTGTCCGAGGATGAGATCCAGCTGCTGCAGCGAGGTGACGCTCGGGCGTGGACGACCGCCGACCTGCCATTTCTCGATGCTGCGCGACTGCGTATCGGCGACCCGGAGTCTGGGCGCCAGCGCAGGAGGCGCGAAGCCGCAATCGCGGCCGATCGGGTCGAGATGGACAGGGTGATCGACGACCTCATCGCCTCAGATGACTCGGAAATGATGTTGATGTCGATGCTCCGCGGCCAGGATTTCCAGAACTCCCTCGTCGATGAAGCTGCTCTTCCGAGCGTCGACCCCGATCTGCTCGCTGGGCCGTTCGCGCACATCGTCGTCGACGAGGCGCAGGAGCTGACGGACGCTGAATGGCAGATGTTGCTGGCTCGGTGCCCCTCGCGCAGCTTCACGATCGTGGGGGATCGGGCGCAGGCAAGGCACGGATTCGTCGGATCCTGGGATGAGCGACTCGCCCGGGCTGGAATTGCCGGTGCCGCTGTGGCGTCGTTGACCGTCAACTACCGCACGCCGACCGAGATCATGGCGGTGGCTGAGCCGGTGATTCGAGCCGTACTCCCCGATGCCAATGTGCCGACATCCATTCGTGAGAGCGGGATTCCGGTGCGGCATGGCAGGGCATCGGAGTTGGAAGGCATCCTCGAACATTGGCTGGCCACGCACGGCGAGGGCATTGCCTGCGTGATCACCGCCGGGGGAGTTGCGGACGGGAGGCTGCCGCAGACCCTCCGGATTCGCTACCTGACCCCAGAACTCGCGAAGGGGCTCGAGTTCGACCTCGTCGTGTTGATCGACGCAGAATCGTTTGGCGACGGAGTCGGGGGCGCCGTCGACAGGTACGTCGCGATGACGCGCGCAACGCAAAAGTTGGTGATCCTCACGCACTAAAGTTCAGGGCGACTAACCAGAGATCCCGAGATCTGGAGCTAACGAGGAGAGACCTGCGCAACGTGCCACGATCGTACGACTATGAACACATCACTTCACGACTCCGAAACGGCGCTGATTCTCGGTGGTGGGGGAGCAGCAGGCAATGCGTGGGTCATCGGCGTCATCGCCGGCCTCCTCGATGCCGACCTGGATGTCACCGACGCCGACCTGATCGTCGGCACGTCATCCGGCTCGACGGCGGCGGCGCAGATCAGCAGCACTAGCCCGACCGAACTCTATTCCGGCATCGTGTCCGCCGCTCCCGTACAGCGCGTGAATTCAGTGGGTTCGGGCGGGGTCGGCGTCCGCGTCGCGCCGGGCGTGAACCATCTCGAGAGAACTAATCTCATCATCGCCTCCGCCCGGGATGCGGCTGATATGCGTCGGCGCATCGGTGCGGCGGCCCTGGATCTCGATTCACCGACAGACGGATCGGGGCAGGCGCGCTGGAGGACGACCGTTGCTGCTCGGTTGGCGGATCAGCGCTGGCCCGAGCGAAGAATCCTCATCACGGCCGTCGATGCCCGCACGGGCAAACCTGTTGTGTTCGACCGGCATGGCGGCGTCGACCTGGTCGACGCGATCGCCGCCAGCACCTCAAGCGGCATTCCATTCCGCATCGGCGACGACAGGTACATCGATGGGGGATACCGACGCAACGAGAACGCCGACCTGGCGGCGGGATACGGGCGAGTGCTTGTGTTGTCGCCGTTCGGCGGCAGAACGCGACATCCGCTGGAATGGGGGATGCACCTTGCCGCGCAGGTCGAGGAACTCCGGGCTGGCGGCAGCAGGGTCGAAACGGTCTTCCCGTCGAGTGACTCAGAGCGGTTATTCGGCGCAGACTCCCTGGATCTGTCGCTGCGCGCACCAGCGGCTCGAGCCGGCTACGACCAGGGGAGACTCCTCGCCCAGCAGCTGAGCGAGTTCTGGCGCTGAGGCTCGGGAGCCATGAAAATAGAAGCCGCAGTGCACATTCCCCGAGCAAGGAGCACCCATGGCCGTTCGTGCCGATCTGAATCTCTCCCTCGACGGCATTGCCGTGACATCTGACCAGACTCCCGAGAACCCGTTCGGTGACGACTGGGGTCGATTGGTCGCGGCGTACACCGGAACGCGCACCTTTCAGCAGCGGGTCTTTCACGACGAGAGCGGTTCGGGGACAACCGGGATCGACGATCGCTACGCGCAGGAGTATTTCGAGGGTATCGGCGCGGAGATCATGGGTGCCGGGATGTTCGGATTCCACAATTTTCCGGATGACCCGAACTGGCGCGGCTGGTGGGGAGACGAGCCGCCGTTCCACTATCCCGTCCTTGTGCTGACGCAGACTCCTCGCCCACCGATCGAGTTCGAGAATGGAACGCGTTTCGACTTCCGCAACGTTGCGCCGCTCGAAGCGCTCGAGGAGGCGCGTGGCCTGGCGGGTGAGGAAGACATCCGAATCGGCGGGGGAGCGAGCGTTGTCCGGGACTTCCTTCGCGCCGGCCTGATCGACCGCCTGCACGTCGCCTTGGCACCGATCGTCATCGGCCGTGGTACTCGTCTCTGGGACGATCTGCACCAGCTCGAAGACGGATTCGCTGTGTCATCCGAGCTGGCGGAGAGCGGCGTTGTACACGTGACTTTTAGGCGGTGAGCGGCGCCGGCGAACCACTCACCAGCCCGGCTTGAACGACGATCCGACGTCGCGAAGTCATCACAACCGTGCCAGCCTGAGTGGGTGCGACCTCTTAGATATTCGATCAATGTCTCGCTCGACGGCTGCGTCGACCATCTGGCCGGCACCCCGGACGAGGAGTCTCACCACCACGCGGCAGAGACCATCGCCCGTGCCGACGCGATCATCCTCGGCCGAGCGACCTACGAGCTGATGGAGTTCTGGCGAACCGCGGAAGACCTGCCGCCGTGGATGCAGCCATTCCAGAAGTCGATCAACGCGGCCAAGAAGTATCTGGTGTCGAGCACGCGCGAACCGGACGGCTGGAACACCGAAGCGCTGACTGGTGATCCCGTCGAGGCGGTCAGGATGCTGAAGGAGCAACCGGGGGACGGGCTGTACGTCGGCGGCGTCACGCTGCCCCGCGCTCTGGCCAACGCCGGGCTCATCGACGAATACGAGTTCGTCGTGTACCCGACGCTGGTAGGCCACGGCCCCAGGTTGTTCGAGGGCCTGGCTGAGCCGCTCGACCTGCGGCTCGTCGGAGTTACCGAATTCGCCTCTGGCGCGCGCGCCGAACGCTACGTCCCGGCAGGCAGCGCAAGCGGAACCAAGAATGCCACCGGCGGAGATCCCTGAGAATCACACACAGGAAGTGAGTTTTCCGTTTTTACTCGCTGGGTCTTCGGAAACTGCCAAACTGGCCAGATGGAGAGGCGGGTCATCACTACGACCACGGGGCCGGTGGAGATCGTGCTCGTGCCGGGGCCGCGTCCACCCGTCTTGTTCTTTCCGGGAGGCCATTGCTCGGCGATGTGCGATTGCGGATGGGAGGTTTACACGAGACTAGGTTTTGGAACTGTTTCGTTCTCGCGTCCGGAATACGGTGAGACGCACGTCGGCGCACTTAGTCCCGAGTTGTTCGTTCGGCAGGTTCGTGAGGTGTGCGAGCAACTTGACATCTCGGCCGTCGCTGCTGCTGTCGGAGTGTCGTTCGGAGGCATGCAGGCCGTGCATGCCGCTGGCGATCCGGCGCTCGGAGTGCCCCGTCTGGTTCTTCATGGCTGTGCGCCCTCCAGTTTGCCGTACCCTGATTCCCGTCTTCAGGCGATTGGTGCCCCTGTCTTGTTCTCACCGCTGCTGCAAGGGCTCGTGTGGCGACTGGTGCGCCGCCTGGTCGGCTCAGAGGCAGGTCTGAGACGGGTTATGGCTGGCCTGTCGAATCTTCCTGTCGACGCGTGGTGGAACAAACTCGACCTTGCCGACAAGACGGAGTTGCGGGTCCTCTTTCGCACCATGAGCTCCGATTCTGGGTTCGCAAACGATCTTCGCCAAGGGCGAGCGCGCGACGCCGCGGATCGGCAAGGGGCTATGTCGAGAGTCAGGTGTCCGACCCTCGTGACGGGCTCTCGGCATGACGGGGGAGTGTCGTTCGAGCATGCGGTGGATTTCGCCGACGTCATCCCGAACGCGGCTCTCATCGAACTGGATTCGCCGAATCACATCTTCTGGATCGGGCCTGGAAGGGCCGAACTCCGGTCGGTGGTGGCCGCATTCATGGGTGAGTCAAGCTGCGAATGAGGAACTCCTGGCGGTCGTCGTGGATCCGGA
The DNA here is from genome assembly GCA_036499165.1 of Galbitalea sp. Lineage (GTDB taxonomy): Bacteria > Actinomycetota > Actinomycetes > Actinomycetales > Microbacteriaceae > Galbitalea. The sequence continues at coordinate 17,531 of DASYEE010000146.1, forward strand.
GTGGATTGGCGACGCGTCATAGCCCGGGGCATGGCTCATGTAATGGGATAATTACGATTACTTGACATAATTTGCATTATCAGCGTTGATAATGCGAGTAAATTCGGGGTTTGCTTCCATGCCGCGCTCAGGCGTGGACGCTGTGCGTTTCGACCTGGCGGGCAAAGTTGCGGAACAGCTCGATGCCGTCAGCCGTCAGGATGCTCTCCGGGTGAAATTGCACGCCTTCGACCAGCAGGCTGGCGTGCCGTAAGCCCATGACGTAGCCGTCGTCGGCTGATCGCGCTGTCACGAGCAGCTCTGCCGGTAACGTCGACTCGTCGACGACCAGAGAGTGATACCTGGTTGCTGTGAAGCCGGGTGCGATGCCGTCGAAGACACCAGTGCCGTCGTGGATGATCGAACTCGTCTTGCCGTGCATCTGGTGTGCGGCTGGTGCAACCGTCGCACCGAAGGCCGTCGCGATGCTCTGCAACCCGAGACAAACTCCAAATACTGGCTTCTGCCCAGCGAGCTGGGCAACCATTTCGACGTGACCCGAGTCCTCCGGGGTGCCGGGGCCTGGCCCCAGAAGGACGAAGTCAGAGTCATCCTGCAGCGCTTCGAGAGGGGTCAATTCCCCCGATCTCACGACGACGGTGTCGACGTCGATCATCCTCAGATACTGGTAGATGATGTGCGAAAAGCTGTCGAACGCGTCGATCAACAGGGCCTTCATGCCAACTCTCCGTTCGTGATCGCGCGAATCGTCGAACCCATCTTCGCCCGAGTCTCCAGCCATTCGCTCTCTGGCGTCGAGTCAACCACGATCCCGGCGGATGCGCGGGCGGAGTACCCGTCTGCGGAGGCGACGATCGTGCGAATGCTGAGGGCCAGGTTCGTAAAGCCGCCGAAGCCGATAAGGCCGAATACGCCGGCATAGATCCCGCGACGCGTCTTCTCGAGGTCTTCGATGATCTCCATCGCGCGGATCTTCGGTGCTCCGGTCATAGTTCCGGCCGGGAAGGTTGCACAGATCACGTCGTAGACATCGGCGCCGGCATCCATGGTGGCTGTCACAGTCGAGACCAGGTGGAATACGTGCGAATACTCTTCGATCGTCATGAGCGCGCCCACCGACACGGTGCCGGGAACGGCCACCCGACCGAGATCGTTCCGACAGAGATCGACCAGCATGATGTGCTCGGCGATCTCCTTGGCATCCTGCTTGAGCCACTCGACGTTCTTGGCGTTCTGTGCGGCGTCGGCCGACTTGCGAGCGGTGCCGGCGATCGGACGCATTGTGAGTTCGTCGCGATCGACGCGGACGTGCAGCTCGGGACTGCCACTGATGACGGCCAGGTCCCCCAGCGGTATCAACGCCATGTATGGCGACGGGTTGATCGCACGGAGCCGGCGGTAAACGTCCAGGTCGTGGCGATCCGCAGGCACAAACACCTTGTAGCCGAGCTGGACCTGGTAGATGTCGCCCGCGTGAATGTGCTCGAGCGCCGTCGACGTGCGGTCGTAGTACTCGGCAGGCGTCATGGTCGCCTGCGGCTCGACGCCGGCGCCGGGGGCCGGAATATGGATGTCGCCGGCGGTATCGATCGGCGGCGCCTCGGCGGCCAGTCTCACGATGCGCTCCCCGTCGACGGGCTCCCAGAGGTCGCTCGACGCCGTGCTCAGCACTCCCCTGTCTGCGGGCAGGTCGACGTCGATCGTCGATGCGAATAGCCGAAAAATCATGTCCGGATCATCGTCGCGCTCTGTGATGAGCTGCGGGATTTGCTCGATGTAGGTAACGGCGTCATAGCTCAGCACCGTGACAAAGCCGAATCCAAAGCTCGCGCTGTCGATTCCCGGAACGTCGAATCCTGACTGCAGGTGTCGGAGGACATCCCAGATCTCGCTGCGGGAGCGTAGCGAGAACCGATCATCGGCCAGCGACTCAAGCGCTGGGCTCTGGCCCAGTCGCCTGTTCGCCCAGGCCGCCAGCGCCGGCGCGCCCGTCGCCGTGACGATTCCGTCGTGCACAGTGAGATCGAGCAGTGGCGTGATTCCGATCATCGCCCTGTGCGTGTCGACTTCCGGCCCGTGCAGCGATTCGAACAGGCAGACTTCGTTCGCTCCGAAGACGTTCCTCAGGTGCACGAAAACCGAGAATGCGCTGTCGCCGTAGATCGGCCAGCGATCGAGCTGCACACGGGTGTGGTTCGCTCGCTCTACTGTCGCCTGCTCAGCACTCATGATGCAAGTGTCCCGCACCGCGATACGGCGCTCAAAATCCTGAGGGGTCTCAGGCAGCGCGAGACACCCGTTCGACGTAGCGCGCGACCGCCTCAGCGCAGGTCTCGTGATCGATGACGTCCGGCTCCCCCGACATCGTGATCGTCGCGACCAATTCACCGTCGACGTAGAGCGGGATCGAACCGCCATACGCGAGCAGGCTGGAGTGGTCGACGTCGAGTTCGGTGAACGGAACACCGCTCGCTTCCTGGCGTAGCTTGACAAGGAGCGAGGTGTCGCCGAAGTGCCTGGTCACCGCAGCCTTGCCTGCGAGCCATTTGTCGTTTCCGGCGTTGGTGTTGCCGAGCTTGGCGCGGTACACAAGGTCGTCGCCGATGACGATGTCGACGGCGAGGCTCACGCCTCGTTCCGCGATGACGTTGGCGGCAACGGTACCGAGCTCGAATGCGTCCTCTTTGGTGAAGTGCGCGAGTTCGACACGGCCGGCCTCTTCGAGTTGGTCGACGGTGTACGTGGGAAGTTCGCGGGTCATGGTTGCTCTCTTGTGTCGGAGTGAAGCTGGATGCACGGCGTGCGTCAGCAGGATGGCAGTTCGCGGCGGATCAGGCTGATGAGCTCTGCGGGCTCCCACGGTTCGCTCGTCGACAGCAGCTCCGCAATGCTCCACCACCGGCTGTCCAGCACGTCGACGTGCTCCTCCGGCGTCCAGCCGTCGCTGGACGGCTCGAATCGGTCGGTCTGGAGCGCGTAGAACTCCGCGTGACCCGTGTCGTGGTCCGCGTCATCCCACTGCACCGTGAAGTCGTGCGACCACACGGGCTTACCAACGCTTTCGACGATCAGTCCGGTCTCCTCGTGCAGCTCGCGAATCGCGGCCTGTTCGTGGGTCTCGCCCGGGTCCACTCCCCCGCCCGGCGTGATCCAGCGTGCGAATCCGCTTGTGTCCGGAGCTTTCGTCAGGAACAGCAGCACTCGCCCCTCGCGGTCGAAGAGCAGGATGCGCGACGTGAGCCTGTGGCCGACCGTCATGAGCGTGCGGGCTACTCTGTCGCGAAGTCGGAGACGTCGCCGACGTAGCGGGTGTGATTGGCAGGAATCGGCTCGACCGCGGCAAGCGCGACCTCGGCAGCGAATTCGGCGACGTTGTAAAGCTGGCCCGCAGCTTCGCGACGCTGTCCAATGGCACCGGGATTCGCCCGCTCGAGCAGCGTGGCCGTGATGGTGCCCTCGATCATGTCGCCCGACACGACGACGAAGCCGATTCCCGCCGCCTCGAGCGTCGGAATCATGTCTCGCAGCGCATCCTCGCCGGCGCGCTTGCTCAGCGCCACCTGAAGGTACTCCGGCATCGTCTCGGTCGTCTTGATGAAGTGCGCCTGGTGGCTGGTGACGAACACCACACGGGCACCATCGGCCAATACGGGGATCGCTGCCTCCAGCAGCGCAAGCTGGGCGTCGCGGTTGAGACGCATCGCGTAGTCCTCGCCCATGCCCGACTCCATGCCACCTGAGGCGTTCATCACCAGGATGTCGAGGCCGCCGAGCTTCTCAGTAACCTCAGCGAACATGCCCGCTACGGAGTCTGCGTCGGTGAGATCGGCGCCAATCGCGAACGCAGAACCGCCTGCAGCCTCGATCGCCGCAACCAGTTTCAGCGCCCGCGCCTCCTTGTTGCGGTAATTGATGACGACGGATGCGCCGGCGCCTGCAAAGTAGGAGGCGGTGTCAGCGCCGATGCCGCGGGATGATCCGGTAATGAGGGCGCGCTTGCCCGTGAGTGAGCCTGCTGCGAGTGGATTAGTCACGGAAGACGACATTACCAACTGGCTGAAGCCTGCCGTGCGATCGTCAGAGCGTCGCTTCGTCCGGCTCCGGCTCGTGTGCTTCTGACCCGGCATCATTCCGCCGCCGCGCCAACCGAACGGCCAGCAGCGCGACAGCCACCGCGAGTCCGATCAAGACCAGGAGGGCGAGGATGGTGGCGAACGGCGGAACCGTGACAGGTTGCGAGAGGGCCTCGCTGACGGTCAGGTCCGGCGTGTGGATCTTCACAGCGCGGGCCTGGCTGAGGGTGACCCCGTGCGCGACGGCCGAGGTTGGCACGAATCGCGCCGCGAACGAGTAGTCGGTCCCGCGTTGCAATTTCACCGGAATCGGGACCCGGATCGGACGGGTCGATGCCGTCGCCTGCGCCACGGTGGTCCGATAGACGGGCTTGGTCGCAGGACCGGTGACGACAACGGTCCATGATCCCGGTGGAGTCGTCTTGGTCGTGTCGATCCAGGTTCCGGTGAGCGCGAGGTCGAGCACCGGCGAGGTCGAGGCGCGTCCGATCACCGAGATCGCGGCGTCCGCGCTCAGAGCGACCACATCGATCGCGGCGGCCTTCGTCGAATGGCTTGGGAGGAGGCCGGACCCAGTCGCCGGCCGGAAGAATGCAGTCAACTGGTGGGTGCCCGCGCCGAGGGAAGGCTTGCCGTCCGGGGGCGACAGGTAGACATCCCCATCGCCGGATATCGGGAGAGCGCTCGCGTAATTGCCCGGGAGTCCGGCGACAGTCACATCGACGGTACCATCCTCGGTCCCTATCGGCCCGCCGGGGGTTTCGACGTGGATCGCGACGGACCAGTCACCTCCGAACCCGGTCTGGACCGCCGTCGAACTGGTGAATGCCGTGGTGGTGACCTGGCCGAGGCCATCGGCGGCGGCGACGCCTCCGGGGGCGGCGATGGCGGCGAGAACGGCCGCGCCGAGGAACGCTGCCATAAGAGTCTTAGCTCGCATTGGTCGGTCCATTCGTCTCGGTCGGATCGCGGTCGAGTGAGCGGGTGAGTCGAACCGCGAGAACGAGAAGCGCGATCACGAGCGCGAGAATGAGGATCCCCCAGGTCCCGGCAGCCCATAGCGGAAACTGCGTCCCCGGGTCGATCGCCGCAGTTCGTTCCGCAGGCGTCGTGCTCGCCGGGTTGCCCGCCGAGACAGGGGCCGCTGTAGCCGTGTAGGACACCGGGGCCGCACCCGTAACAGCAAAGTTGCCTGCGGTGCTCCCACTCGGCACGAAGCTCGCGGTCACTGTGAAGGTCTGGCCTGCCGGCGGATCCGTCCAATACGCGCTGGCGTACGGCTGCGCACCAACCGCCGTGGTGACCGCAGCGCTGTGGATGATCCCGCCCTTTCCGTCCTTTACCTCGAACTTCCAGGTGCCGGCTGGGACTCTCGCTGCGGGGAGGTAATCGTCGTCGTAGCTGCCGTAGTAGCTCGTCGTCGTAATGAACTTGCCCGTCGCGGTCGCGGACAGGATGGCGTGCGAGGTGTGGTTGGGGTCGGTCTCGACATCGACAGAAGCGGCGAGCTTCGCGGGTACTACTGTCAGGGTGACCGGAGGAGCCGGAGTCGTGTAGTAGACCTTGTCGTAGAACTGGGTTGCCGTGAAAACGTATTTGCCGATGGGCAATGGCGCGCGATTGACGCTGTCCGACCCGAACGTAAATCCGTCATCCACCTCGACATACTTGACGTGGTCGGCGAACGGTGCTGCCTGCCCGGCTAGCTTTACGGTGTACCAGGGACTGCACGGACGAAAGTTCGCGCAGGAGAGCGAGTTCGTGCCGCCGTGGTAGCTGAACGACCAGGGCTGGCCATACTCAACTGTCACCGCCGTAGGGCCACGTGTCGCCAGTTGATACGGGGGCCCTGCAGCAGCGCCAGCCGTCCCCGCAGGTAACAGCACGAGCACGCTGACGAGGCCGATCCCAACAAGCGCGCCAACGGCTCGCGATAGAACAGCTTTGGCGCTGATGCGACCGGTCCCCCGTGTTTGATTCACAGGATCGATGCTATCGACGCCCCCATCAGCCGCGAGGATGATTCGAGTCGTCGACCGGATGACTCTGTTTGGACGGCCCCGAGTGATACCGTCAATCGAGCGACAACGAGAGGCGCTGAACTGCCCATGGATTTCATCCAGACTTACGCATGGATTATCTGGCTCGCCCTCATCCTGATCACGGTCATCATTGAGGTTACGACCGTGACCTTCATGTTCCTGATGCTCGCGATCGGAAGCGTCGCCGGCCTCATTGCCAGCCTGTTCGGTGCGCCATTCTGGGTGCAGGTCGTCATCGCAGCAGTCGTGGCCGTTTTGCTTTTGTTCGCGGTTCGTCCGCCGTTACTGCGCGCGCTCAAGCGCGGTGGTGATCACGCTCGAACGGGGATCGACGCGCTCTCCGGGATTTCCGGGACAGTGACACTCGACTTCAATGGGGACGCCGGTACGGTCAGGCTTGCCAACGGCGAAACCTGGACGGCAAAGCTCGCCGACAGCTCTCATCCTCCGCTTGCTGCCGGGGATCACGTGATCGTCACCGAAATCAAGGGTGCGACGGCAATCGTCGCGCCCGCCGAAAGGACAAAGTAAAGCAATGGACATCTTCTGGGAAGTAATCCTGGGCATCGTCATCATCTTCGTGGTGATCTTCGTGATCGTCACGATCTTCCGTGCGGTGCGGATCGTTCCCCAGGCAACCGCCGGCATTGTCGAGCGTCTTGGGAAGTACCACAAGACCCTCTCCCCCGGCCTGAACCTCCTTGTGCCCTTCGTCGACAAGATGCGTCCACTCATCGACATGCGTGAGCAGGTCGTCTCGTTCCCGCCGCAGCCGGTCATTACAGAAGACAACCTGGTCGTCTCCATCGATACCGTCGTGTATTTCCAGGTCACGGATGCCAGGGCTGCGACATACGAGATCCGCAACTACCTCGGTGCCGTCGAGCAGCTGACCACCACGACCCTTCGTAACGTGGTCGGTAGCCTCAACCTCGAGGAGGCACTGACCAGCCGCGACAAGATCAACAGCCAGCTCCGCATCGTCCTCGACGAGGCGACCGGTAAATGGGGCGTGCGCGTCGGCCGAGTCGAGCTCAAGGCGATCGAGCCACCGGCATCCATTCAGGACTCGATGGAAAAGCAGATGCGTGCAGAGCGTGACAAGCGCGCCGCCATCCTCACAGCAGAGGGCACCAAGCAGGCAGCCATCCTCCAGGCGGAGGGTGCACGCCAGGCGGCGATCCTGAACGCGGAGGGTGACGCGAAGTCGCAGATCCTTCGCGCGGAGGGTGAGGCACAGGCGATCACCACCGTCTTCGGCGCAATCCACGCAGGCAACCCGGACGCGGGCCTGCTCGCCTACCAGTACTTGCAGACGCTTCCCAAGATCGCCGAGGGCGAGGCCAGCAAGCTCTGGATCATCCCGAGCGAGCTCACCGAAGCGGTCAAGAACATCAGTGCCGGATTCCTCGGCGGCGTCGGGGCATCCGGAGCGTCGTCGGCTCCGAACAAGTAGCGTGACGACTCAGACAGGCCCAGGTACCAGGTCAGCATGGTTTGAACCTGCGACGCCGCGGATGCTCGCGCATCGAGGTCTCGCGATCGACGCTCCGGAGAACACGCTGCTGGCATTCCTGAAGGCCCTGGCGGCAGGCGCGCAGTATCTCGAGACCGACGTGCACGCGAGCAAGGATGGCGTCGCGGTGCTCTCACACGACCCGAACCTCGTGCGCCTCGCCGGGCACAAGGCGCGCATCAGTGACCTCACCCTGGCCGAACTCCGCGAGATCGACCTCGGTGAAGGGCAGACCTTCAACACGCTTGCTGAGGCACTCGAGGCGTTCCCGGATGCCCGATTCAACATCGACATCAAGTCGCTGGATGCAGGCAGGCCGGCCGCTGAGGCGATCCTGAAGGCGGGGGCGACCAACCGGGTGCTCATCACCTCGTTCAATGCGCGCCGCAGGCACGCGGCGGTGAGCCTGTTGCCCGGGGTCGCGAGTTCCCCGACGCCGGGGGCGATCATCCTGGCCCTTATCGGAGCAAAGCTCGGCCTCTCCCCCGTGGTGCGGTTCGCCTTCCGTCACGTCAGTGCCGTCCAGGTTCCTGTACGCGGGGCCGGATTTCGCATTGCGACCCGGCGCGTCATTTCGCGTTTTCATGCAGCAGGCATGGAGGTCCACATCTGGACCATCAACGACGTAGCGACCATGAAGCGGCTCCTCGACCTCGGTGTCGACGGGCTCTTCACCGACAGGGTCGATCTCGCGCTAGGCCTTGAACCGAGAACGATTTGACCTTCCTCTCGGCGATCAACCTGCCAGCTTGCTGGGAACTGTCTGTGAACAACGCATGGTTGAAAGGATTCGTCCAGCCAAGGGGTTTATAACTTGACAAGTGCATTGCGAGTGAGGAGGCCACACAATGGCAGACCGTAGTTTGCGCGGCATGCGACTAGGAACCCAAAGCCTACAGAGCGAAGAGGGTGTCGAGTTTTCGCCGCGAAAGAAGAGCGTGTACCGCACGCCGGATGGATCGACCTTCGAGGTCGTGTTCTCAGCTGAGGCCGAGATTCCGGACGTGTGGGAGTCGCCGAAGAGCGGGCAGGAGGGCGTGCTGCTTGACAGCGCTGGCTCCCCTGTCGAGACCGAGCAGGCAGACGTGAAGGCTCCAAGGAGCCACTGGGACATGCTTCTCGAACGGCGCACTCGTGCCGAGCTCGAAGAGCTGTTGCAGGAGCGTCTCGACTATCTGAGGGCGCGCAAGGGCCAGCAGAAGATCGGCGCGTAGGCGCCGGACATACCGCCTCAAAGCGATTTGGGCGCCGATGAAGTTCATCGGCGCTTTTTTCGTTTAAGGTTCGCAGCGGCGCTTAGGCCTTAGGCTTCCTGCGTCGACCGCGACCGACGACGAGTCCGACCGCGAGTCCGCCGAGGCCGAGCAGCGACACCGACTGCTCGATGGGTTCCCCGAGCCAGGTCGCCGGCGTAACGGTTGTCGACAGCGGAACGGTGACGACCATGGTTGCGGGTACGAAGGTCTTCAGCTGCTTGATTGTTTTGCCCGACGGCGAAATCGCGGCGCTTGTTCCAACGGTCGAGACGTTCACCAGACTGCGCCCGAGTTCCATGGCGCGAATCCTTGCGATTTCGAGTTGCTGCACGCTCTCATCCGTGCGCCCGAAGTCGGCGTTGTTGGTCTGGGCGATGAGAACCTGTGCGCCCGAGTCGATTGAGTCGCGCATCACTGTGTCGTCTGTGATGTCGAAGCAGATGTCGATACCCGCGATGACGCCGTTGACGTTGAAAACCGTGTTTGTGGTTCCTGGCGTGTAGTCACGGCCGATGAGGTCGATGAGGGATGGCGCGAAGAACCTCCAAAACGGACGATTCGGCACGTATTCGCCGAACGGAACGGGGTGTTTCTTGTCGTAGTGGTCGACTGCACCCTTGCCGTCCTCCCACAGCAGCGAGGTGTTGTAGTACCTGGAGCCACGGTGAGTGATGGCGCCGGCGAGCAGCGGTGCGTCCACCTGCTTGCTGATGTTGTCGAACGCGGCCGCCGCATCCGCGTTTTCGAGGGGGTCGATGTCGCTGGCGCCCTCCGGCCAGACCACCATGTCGATGCCCTTCTTGCCGAAAAGAGGCTCTGTCGCCTTGTACTGGTTGTTCAGCAGCTCGCCGAGGTATTTGTGCGGGTCGAAGTAGCCGGCTGGTCCGTCGCCCTGGACGCCCGCGATGGTTGTGCTGCCGTGAGTGACGATGGGGAACGCGGGTACGGCGACGACGAGGGCGACGACCGCGGCAACGAGCGCGACGCGCGTCACTCTCGCGACCCCCGTCATCCTGATCGCTTCGATCCCGACGGCAACGAGAAGGACGATGACGAAGGTGACGCCAGAGATGCCGATCCATGAATACAGGGGTGCGAGCGGTCCCTGTGACTGCGACATGCCAACGCGTGCCCAGGAGAACCCACCATACGGCCAGACGCTCGCGATCGCCTCTCGGCAGGTCCAGAGGCCGGCGACGACAGCGGGAAGGACGCACAGGCGCGCGAACCTGGATGTCCAGATCACGGCGCACCACCGGTACACCAGCGAAATGGCGACCGCGCCGAGCATATAGAACAGGGATTCAAGCGTCGCCAGGGCGCTCATCGGTACCGGGCCGAGGAAGAGCGTCGCCCAGAAGATCTGGACGAGATAGAACGTCATTCCCCCGACAAAGCCGAGGAGAAACGCTGCCCGGGGCCTGCGGCCGATGATGCTCCACAGCATCAGGCCGACTCCGACGAACGTCAGCGGCCACAGGTATAGATCGGGATACCCCGCGCTCAGGATGGGCCCGGATGCCGCGGCCATGACCAGCGCGAGCCAAAATGGAACGACAGGCACCGCTGGCTTGGCCTCGTCGATTTCCGGGTGCACGAAAGGGAGCTTACGCAACGCTGCTGTAAGCAACGATCCCGCGGAAGATGGCGTCGAGCGCGCGTCTCGCGGTGAGTCCAACCGGTGAGTCCGCCACCACGGAAAGCTGATCGAGCAGGTCAATGGTCTGCTTGGTCCAGCGAACGAAATCGCCCGCGGCGAGGTCCGCGGTATTGAGCGCCCCGTCGAGGGAGCCTCCGCTGGCCCACCGGTGCATGGCAAGGGTGAGGCCGGTCGACAGCGGAGAGCTTCCGGGCAGTCGATGCTCGACCTCGACGTCGTCCAGCTGCGCCCACAGGTCTCCCGTGGCGTCGAACGCCTCGCGGAAGTTGCCGCCCGGCAGGGTTCGCTCGTTTGGCGCACCTTCGTCACGGCGGGGCTCGAACACCAGCGACGCTGCCATTGCCGCAAGGGACGCGGCATCCAGGTTGTCCCACAGGCCCCGTCGCAGCGACTCGGCAACAAGCAGGTCTCGTTCGCCGTAGATCCGGCGCAGGGTCCTCCCGACGGGTGTGACGACAACCGTGCCATCCTTCTGGGTGGCGAGGTAATCGAGCTCGAGCAGAACATCTGTCACTCGATCGAAGACCTTCGCAACCGCTCCCGTGCGTGATCGGATCTGCGCGGTCAGCTTGTCCGTTTCGCGCTTCAGCCGCCACCAGCGCTCGGCCCAGCGGGCGTGTGCCTCGCGATCCGGGCAGCTGTGGCACGGATGCTGCTTCAGGCGCCGGCGAAGCGCCGTCAGCTGGTGCTGCCTGCGGTCGCGATCGGCTCGCGACTGCTGCTCGCCGCGCACGGCACCCTTGCGTTCCAGATCGGTGAGTTCGCGACGGATTCCGGAGTATTCGACGAAGTCACCGAGATGGCAGGTCATCGATTTCGCGTAGCCGTCGAGCGACTCCTGCTGGCTGCGGGCCTTGCGAGCGAGATCGACGACGGCGCGGTCGGCCTGGAATTGCGCGAACGACGACTCGAGTATCTCGCGCGTGCGATCGCGGCCGAACTGCTCGATCAGGTTGACCGCCATGTTGTACGTCGGCCGGAAACTCGAATTGAGTGGATACGTGCGGCGCGAGGCAAGGGAAGCGACCGCCTGCGGGTCGAGCCCGTCGACCCACTGGATGACGGAGTGCCCCTCGATATCGATGCCGCGCCGACCCGCGCGACCGGTGAGCTGGGTGTACTCCCCCGGCGTGATCGGCACTCGCGCTTCGCCGTTGAATTTCTCGAGCTTCTCGAGCACGACCGTTCGGGCGGGCATGTTGATGCCGAGCGCGAGCGTCTCCGTCGCAAAGACCAGTTTGACCAGCTTGAGCCGGAACAGCTCTTCCACGACCTCCTTGAATGCCGGCAGCATTCCCGCGTGGTGCGCGGCCACTCCGCGCTCGAGTCCCTCCAGCCACTCCCAGTAGCCGAGTACTGCCAGATCTTCGTCGCGAAGTGTCCTGCAGCGCTCATCGACGATCGCCCGGATCTCATCCCGCTCGGACGCGTGGGTAAGTCGTACGCCGGCTCGCAGGACCTGGCGAACGGCGGCGTCGCATCCTGCCCGGCTGAAGATGAAGAAGATCGCGGGCAGCAGATTTTTCTGCTCAAGCATGGCAACGACCTCTGGACGGTCGATTCGGACGCTGTCCTGTCGGCCGCCACGCGAGTGATAGCGCCCGACGTCGCGCGCCTGGCGTGTGTTCAGAGTGCGACCGCCGTAGTGCGCCATCTGCGCCAGCTCCGGGTTGACCCGATTGGTCGCGGCGAGTCCGGATGAGTCGAAGAGGTCGATCAGTCGCGATCGCATGAGCACGTGCTGCTCCAGCGGAACGGGGCGTTCTTCCGAGACGATCACGTCGGTGTCGCCGCGCACCGCCTGTAGCCAGTCGCCGAACTCCTCGGCGTTGGAGACGGTCGCGCTGAGCGAGACCATTCGTACCGTGGAAGGCAGGTGGATGATGACCTCCTCCCACACCGCGCCGCGGAAACGGTCGGCGAGGTAGTGCACCTCGTCCATGATCACGTGGGACAGGTTCTTCAGGAGCGCGGAGTCGGCGTAGAGCATGTTGCGCAGCACCTCGGTCGTCATGACGACGATGCGGGCCGTTGAATTGATGTTCGTGTCGCCCGTGAGCAGGCCGACGGACTCCGCGCCGTATTCGCGAACCAGCTCCTGGAATTTCTGGTTGCTCAGCGCCTTCATGGGTGCCGTGTAAAACACCTTGTCGCGCGTGTCCTGCATGGCGGTGTAGATCGCGAACTCGGCGACGATCGTCTTACCCGCGCCCGTCGGCGCCGCAACGAGCACGCTGCGACCCGCCTCGATCGAACTGCATGCTGCCAGCTGGAACTCGTCGAGGTCAAACCGCTGGTGCTCGCGGAAGGCCTGCAGCATCGGCTGGCTGGTGCGCGTGCGCGAGGCGGCAAAGCGTTCGGCAGGCGAGAGTGAAGTCATGTCAGATCAGTATGCAATCTCCGCGTCGAACTGCGCTGCGCGGCGCGCAATGCCGCGATCGTGGAGAGTCGCGACCAGCACTGCGGCGAAATACAGGATGACGATCGGAATCGCCAACACGATCATCGATACGACATCCGCAGCTGGCGTGACGATCGCCGTGAAGAAACAGATGACGAGGATCGCGACTCGCCAACCCGCAAGAATAGCCTTCGCACTCAGGATGCCGATGAAGTTCAGGAGAACGAGGAACACGGGCATCACGAATCCGATGCCAACGGCGACCACAAGCTTCGTGATGAACGTCACGTAATCATCCCCGTTGATCAGCGAGGTCGTCTGCTGCGGAGCGAAGCTGGTGAGCAGTTCGACCAGATGCGGCATGACCCACCAACCGGCAGCGCAACCGACGAGGAACAGCGGGATGGCCGTGCCGAGGAATCCGTAGACGTAGCGGCGCTCGCGGAGCTTCAGCCCCGGAACGATGAAGGCCCACACCTGGTACAGCCAGATCGGGCTCGAGACAACGATGCCGATGGTGATCGCGAGCTGGATCTGCACGTCGAACGCGCCGGTCAGTACCTGGAAGTTCAGGTTCGTGGCGTGATGCCCTGCCTTGGCCGCCTCTGTCAGCGGCGCGATCATCGCTGCCAGGACGAAGTCTTTGAGGAACCAGCCTCCGATCGAAGCCAGGACAATCGCCGCGGCGCCGATGAACAGTCGCTTCCGGAGCTCTATCAGGTGCTCGCGGAGCGACATCCGCCCTTCCCTGTTATTGCTCCGCTTCGGTCGAGTGGCCACGAACCCTAAGACTTCGGGATGTCGTCAGGAGACGCGCCGTCGGTCGAGTCGGTCGACGTGGTCGTGCCTTCGCCCTGCTCGCCCTTCTTCATCTCAGACTTGAATGCGTTGCGGGACTGGCCGAGCGCGCGCGCAAGCGCCGGAAGCCGCGTTGCGCCGAACAACAACAGGATGATCACGACAATGATGAGCAGCTTCCAGCCACCCAGAAGATCGGCCATGGTGTTGTTTCCCTTGTCTCGAAACGACCGCTAGATGGCGGTCGCTGCCATTTTACCCCGGGAATTCCCGAGGACCTCGGTCAAGCGTATGGTTCACAGGCAACGGCGGGGTTAACGGCTGTAGCGCGCGGCGCCCGCAGCCGCCCATTCCTCGACCGCCCGTCGCGCCTCCGGTGGCTCGACGACGTAGGCGACACCCGGCATGCTCGCGATGAGCCGCTTCAGCCCGTGGTAATGCGAAACACGAACTGACGTGCGCAGCCGCCCGTCGGTTTCGACCGTCACGGCGCCGTCCGGGACGTAGTCGGCCAGCAGCGGGGCCGCTGCACTCGCCACATCGATGGTGACGATGAGATCGTGCGCCGAGCCCTCGAACAGGGTGTCGGGCAATTTGACGTCGCCGATCCCGTGCGTGATCGGTTCGGCGCTGATCCGCGGATTCGAGATGCGATCGAGCCTGAAAGTGCGAACCGCCTCGCGCAGGTGGCACCACGCCCGCAGGTACCAGTCGGCGTCGAGCGACTCGATACGAAGCGGATCAACCCGGCGGCGTTCGTGCTCACCGCGGGAGTTGAGATAGTCGAATTCGAGTTGCAGGCCAGCCCCAACGGAGTCGCGGATGAGAGCGAGGGTCGCGTTCGTCTCGGTCGCTTGCACCGTGACTTGGCTGGGCTCAGCGGACGCTCCGCGCGACAGTTTGGCCATGAGGCTCGCGATCGCGGCCCGATCGGCGTGCTCCGGCAGCGATGAGAGGTACTGCAGGCCCGCGATGAGCGCGGATGCTTCGCGCGCCGAGAATCGAGGTGAATCGTCGATCGCGACCCGGTGGGTCAGAACCACCTGGTCGTTTTCCTCGAAATCGTCCCACGAGATGTCGAACAGGTCTTCGTGCTGGTACTGCGCTGTCTCCCCCGGAATGCCGGAAACCCCGATGAGTCGTACAGCGTCGCGGATCTGCTCCGGCGACATCCCGAAGTGATCGGCGACTTCTGCGACACTGATGCGATCGTGGTCCATGAGAAACGGCACGAGCGAAAGCAGGAAGGTCAGTTTGTCTTGCGCCTGCAGCGGCTGGGCCTTCTGCGGCTGGGCCTTCTGCCGTCCCGACTTGTTTGAGCTACTGCTGGCCATGGTCCGCCGCCGTCCTGGTCAGGCGCTCATACACCGCGGTGCGGAGCTCGGGGGGCGAGATCACGAGGACCTCTGGTCCATAGCCGGCCAACTCGTCCGCGAGGAGGTCAAAGTCCGAATAGTGCAACGTGAGGGTGCCATCGGCGCTGCGCTGGGTGCCCTTGCGTTTTGCGAGACGGGTTGCCGCGTCCGAACCGTCCTGCACTTCAACGTCTGCCGTGCGGCTCTGCCAGATCTCGTCGAGTTCGTCGAGCGCACGCTGGGTCGCGCTCGGCTCGAACGCGGGATGCTTCGTGTTCGTCGTCGTGACCGGGGTCACGATGCGCCGCAGCAGGAAGTTGCGTGTGCTGCCGGCATCCTGGTCTTCCGCATGGAGAATCCAGCGGCCCTCGTGCTGGATCAGGGCGATCGGGGCGACCGTGCGCATCCTCGCGTCGTGCTCGCCGGGCTTCAGGTAACCGAATCGAACAATCACTTTCTTGTCGAGAGCGGTCGACAGCGGGCTGAAGGCCGCATCTCGCACCCGCAGGCGCGGGGCGTAGCCAAGGACGGGATCGTCTGTTGTCACGCCGAGGGAGCGCAGCTTCAGCAGGGCACGGCGGGACTCCCCCGACAGCGACCCCTCGCGCCAGACCATGGCGGCGAGATTCAACAGGGTCGTCTCCTCGGGCGAAAACGAGATATCGGAGGGCAGCTCGTAGTCGCCGCGCGGGATGCGGTAGCGGAGGTTCTGGTTGTTGCCGACCTGCCCTGGTGACTCGATGGTCTCAAGCGGAACGCCGAGATCGCGGATGTCGTCCTTATCGCGCTCGAACTGGCGCTCGAGGTTTGAGTTGTCGCCGGACGCAGAATAGCGCTGGCGATAGCCCTGCACGGTCGAGAGGATCTCGTTCTTGCTGAGCCCGGCATCGGTTGCGAGAAGGGCAAGCACGAGACTGAACAGGCGCTCTTCTACCGGCACCCGCGCTGCGGCGGACGAACTGGTGGCTGACACGAAAGTTATCCCTTGGAGGTAGGACACCCGGCCAGTGTCAAGAACTGCGGCTAGTGGGGCCTTCGCGGGCCTACTTTGCCAGAACACCGAGTACGTCGTAGACGTAGATCAGTGTCGAACCGGTTGGGTATCCGCTTGGAGCCTTCCCTGAAGGATAGCCAAACTTCGAGGGAACCACCACGAGGACCTGGCTGCCGACCGTTTGGCCGACCAACGCCTTGACGGAGCCGGGGTCGAGCGAATTCGTTCCGTCGTCGCTCTGCAGTGCAGTGAGGGGATACGCTCGCGGCGCGTCCTTTGTCCAGGTGGAGTCGAAAGTCGTTGTCGGAGCCGGGTTGGTCCACTCGACGCCCTCGACCTGGAGCAGTACCTGCTGGCCCGCCTTGATCTTTTCGCCGCTGCCCCGTCGCACGACTTCCCACTGGAGGGTCTTTGGGGGCGACTGCAGGTCGAGCGTGATGCCCGGCGTGCCGTCGGGCGCTGTCACAACCGACGGGAAGCCGGCTTGCGGTGCCTGTAGCACACCCGTTGCGCGGCCGCGGAAACCCTTAGTGATGTCTTCGACCATGACGAGGGCGAGGCCCGGGTCCACGCCGGCGGCCTTCGCCTGTGCGGCTCCACCCAGGTACTGCGAGGCCGTCAGGACCGTGGTCGAGCGCGTGCCGACCTGCTGGCAGGAGATGTAATGGCCGTATGGGTTGGCCTTCTGGCCGACAGACACTTCGCTAACCGTGGTCTTCGAGTAATCGGTGCTGACCGACGTCGCATTCTGGCCGGTGGGCGAAGAACTGACGATCTGGCCGTTCGAGCCAAAGTACAAGGTCCACTGAACGAGGGCGACATCGCCGTCGCCGAGCTTCATGCCTGTGCCCTTCTTGATGATCGAGGTCTGCACCTTCTTCGTCACCGTCGGCGTCGGGACATGCGTCTTCGGGTTGAGCCCGAAGTCGCCTGCTGCGCTGATCGACTTCGATGCAGAGCCAGCCGCTGAGTTGGGGGTACAGCCCTGCACCTGTGCGGGAAGGTCACTGCATGCGGCGAGGCTCACGACGAACGCTGCAGCAATGACAATCGCGGCAATCTTGCGCACGGGACCAACTTTCGATCGACCAGAATTCACTGGATTACTCTAACGGGTCTGAATCTGACGAGTTCGTGCCGACGGCCGCGGCAGCATCCTCTGCGGCCCTCGCCGCCGCCTGAGCCTCCCGCACCGACTTCCGAAGGCTCTTGGGGCTTGCTGTGCGATCGCCGAGAGCTCCCGGAGTCCAGACCTCGACATCGTCGTCCGTGTAATCGGACTTGGATGCCCGGCGCGTAACCTCGGGCAGGGTGGTTCCGGGTGCTAGCCGCCTGGCGTGGAGCAGGAAGCCGGTGTGGCCGATCATCCTGTGATCCGGTCGAACGGCCAGCCCCTCGACGTGCCAGGTGCGCACCATCGTCTCGGACGACTCCGGGTCGGTGAAGAGTCCGGATGCGCGGATCGCCTCGGCGACGCGCGAAAGCTGGGTGACGGTAGCGATGTAGCAGAGCAGGACGCCGCCAGGAGTGAGCACCTCGGCCGCGGCTCCGATGCATTCCCACGGAGCAAGCATGTCGAGGATGACCCGGTCGACGCTGCCTGGCGCTTCTGCACTCGGCAGCGTCTCGACGAGATCGCCGACCGTGATGGTCCAGTTCGCTGGCTTCGCGCCAAGGAAAGCAGTGGCGTTCGCTTCTGCGATGGCGGCGAATTCATCTCTTCGCTCAAAAGAGTGGAGTTCGCCTGTCTCGCCGATCGCGCGGAGCAGCCAAAGAGACAGCGCCCCTGACCCGACGCCCGCCTCTACGACGCGCGCGCCGGGAAAGACGTCAGCCATGCCGATGATCTGGGCCGCGTCCTTGGGATAGATGATTGCGGCACCGCGTGGCATCGACATCACGAAGTCGGTGAGCAGCGGCCGCAGGGCAAGATATTCGATGCCATTGCTGCTCACGACGATCGAAGCATCGGGCTGGCCGATGACGAGGTTGTGGTCGAGGATGCCGCGGTGCGTGTGAAATGTTCCCCCGGCCTCGAGAGTGATCGTGTTGAGCCTGCCCTTCGGGCCGGTCAGTTGCACGCGATCGCCGACTCGGAATGGGCCGTTCTGCCGACGGAAAGCTCCGTTCATGATGTAGCCTCCGCTCGGCGTACCCGCGCGAGCTCGAGCACGTCACCGAGGTCGGAGACGGTGCGCCCGGCGAGGGTCGGCCACACGGCGAAGCTGCCGTCATCGAACAGGGGGACGTTCAGCGGAACGCCGATGGTGGCGGCACCGGAGGCAACGGCGGCGCCGACACCGGGGCCGGAGTCTTCTATAGCGACGCAGTCGTGCGCCGAAACGCCCAGCAACTCCGCCGCCTTCAGGTAGGCCTCGGGATGCGGCTTGGCATGGGTCACATCATCGCCGGCCACGATCACGTCAAATGCGGTGAACCCGATCTCGCTAGCCACCGCGGTTGCGAGCTTTCCGATCGACATCGTGACAAGCGCCGTTGGAACGCCCGCCTCGCGAAGCTGAAGGAGCAGTTCGCGTGCTCCCGGGCGCCATGGAAGGCCGTCGTCACTGACCCGCTGCTGCACGATGTCGGTAAGCAGGCCGATGATGGCGTCCTCGCCCATGTCTACGCCACGGGACTGGAGCATGCGCGCAGAGTGCCAGAGGCCCTGGCCGACCAGCGTCAGGGCATCCTCGTGGCTCCACGTGCCGCCGAACGAGTGCACGAGCTCCGTTTCGGCGCTCATCCAATACGGCTCTGTGTCGACGATGGTGCCATCCATGTCCCAGAGAACGGCGGCAGGAAGGCTGGTCACAACGCCCGATTCTACGGGGCACGAGCGACGAGCCTCGCACCCGCTGGTCTCCTGCGGCCTATTCTTGAGTAAGGAGGCGCGCCCGCAGTGGGCAGCGCAGCGAAGGATTATTTTGCCTCAGACGCCAGCGTTCACGACCGGTCGCATCCTGGTTGTGGCATTCGAGGGCTGGAACGACGCGGGCGAGGCGGCCAGTGGTGTCGTACAGACTCTCCGCGACCAGCTCGACGTTTACCCCATCGCCGAAGTCGACCCTGAGGACTACTTCGACTACCAGTTCAACCGTCCAACCGTCGCAGCCGACGAGGATGGCGCTCGTCAGATCGTCTGGCCCGGAGTCACGATCTACGGCCCTGCGCAGCCCGATTCTGCGGAAGGCGCGGCCGTGTACCTGCTGCTCGGCACCGAGCCGTCCCGGGGCTGGAAGACCTTTACGGAAGAGATTCTCGAGGTCGTAGAAGATGCCGAGATCACCGGGGTCGTGTTCCTCGGTGCCATGCTCGCCGATGTTCCGCACACGCGTCCCATCTCGGTCTTCACCAGCAGTGAGAACGGCACAGTGCGCGAGGCCCTCGGCATCGAGCGCAGCAGTTACGAGGGGCCCGTCGGGATCCTGTCGATCCTCGGCGATGCGGCGGAAAAGGCCGATATCCCGACAGTTTCGATCTGGGCGTCCGTACCGCACTACGTGCACAACGCGCCGTCTCCGAAGGCGACCCTCGCGATGATCGAGAAGCTCGAGGAGCTGATTGGCGTCATTATCCCGCGAGGCGACCTGGTCGCCGAGTCGGCCGCATGGGAGAACGGAATCGACGCGCTCGCCGGCGATGATGATGAGATGGCCGCGTACATCGAGCAGCTCGAGCAGGCCAGGGACACCGTCGACTCGCCCGAGGCCAGCGGCGACGCGATCGCAGAAGAATTCGAGCGCTATCTGCAGCGGCGCGACGGCAAGGACGGCCGAGACGGCCGTGATGGTCGCGGCCCGGCAGGCGACGACCCGTGGCGCCCGCCCACTAGCTGAGGTCGATCCCCAGCAGCGCCTGGATGGCAGCGAGATCACCCATCGTCGCCTGCGCACCAGACGCGACCGTCGCATCGACGAGCGCGATCGCTGCCGGCGTGTCGAGATCCTCGGACAGCGCTGCCCGAAGCTGCGAGAGCAGACTGGATGATTCGCCCGAACGGGCATCGGCCGCCCACCTGCTCCAGGTTGCGAGCCGCGACACCGCCTCGACCAACAGGGATTCAGTCCACTCCCACTCGTCGCGGTAGCGCTTCCCGAGAATCGCGAGGCGGACCGCGCGAGCATCGACCCCGGATTCGACCAGGTCGCTCACGAACACGAGATTTCCGAGGGATTTGCTCATTTTCTCCCCGCGATAGGCGACGAGCCCGGCGTGCGAGTGAATGGATGCGAGCGGCAGCCCGTTGATCGCCGCCGCGTGACCGGCGGTGAATTCATGGTGCGGGAAGATCAGGTCTTCTCCCCCACCGTTTACCGTGAACGGAAGGTGCAGGAACTCGGCCGAGATGACAGCGCATTCGACGTGCCAGCCGGGCCGGCCCTCACCCACGACCGAGTGCCAGCTCGGCTCGCCTTCGCGCTTACCACGCCAGAGCACCGGATCGAGCGGATCCCGCTTGCCCGGTCGCTCCGGGTCACCGCCGCGCTCTGCGCTGAGCGTCAGCATCAAGTCCCTGGTGTAGTGGCTTTCGTCGCCGAGCTGCCATGGCGATACGGCGGTGGCGGCTGCGCTGTCGAAGTAGACCTCGTTGCCGAGGCGATAACCGATGTCCCGCGCAAGAAGCCCGTCGACGGCCGCAGCTATCGCGTCGATGCGCTCGGTGACCGCGATGTAATGGTCGGGCGGGATGATCGAAAGCCGCTCCATGTCGAGCCTGAATCGCTCGGTCTGGTCGTCCGCGAGAGCGCGCCAGCTGACCCCGGTGGCCGCCGCGCGCTCCAGGAGCGGGTCGTCGACATCCGTCGTGTTCTGCACGTATGTGACGTCGAGGCCAGCATCGAGCCACAGCCGGATGAGGGTGTCGTAGGCGAGGTAGGTGGCGGCATGTCCGACGTGGGTCGAGTCGTACGGCGTGATGCCGCAGACATAGAGTCCCGCTTCAGCGTCACCCGGATCGGCGGGATCGAGTTGCCCGGATGCCGTGTTCCAGATACGTGGAACGGGGCCGGTCCCGGGAAGTTGCGGAATGTCGGGGCGGCGCCAGGATCTCACGGTCAGAACGGCTTCAGCACGCCGACGGACAGCAGCACGACCAGCACGATGCCGAGCGCGATGCGGTAGATCACGAACGGCAGGAACGACCGCTTCGAGATGTAGCTCATGAAGAACGCGATGACGCCGAAGCCGACGACGCCTGCGACTATGGTCGCAACGATCGTCTCGGGGACGCTGAAGGTCTCCGGTGTGCAGCCGGCCGCAGCGACCTGCGCCGCGGTTGTGACGCCGGAGGCGCAGGCGTCCTTGACCGCGCTGTACGCCTCGTAGATGCCGCTGCCGAAGACCGCGGGAAGCGCGAGCAGGAACGAGTATCTGGCCGCAGCGCGCCGTTCATAGCCCATGAACAGACCGGCCGAGATGGTGCCGCCGGAGCGCGAAACGCCAGGGATGAGGGCGAGCGCCTGAGCAAGGCCATAGATGATCGCATGCGGCCAGGTGAGCTGTTTGAGCCTGAGCTGCTTCGCACCGACGACATCCGCGATCCAGAGGATGACTCCGAAGACGATGAAGGTGATGGCGATCACCCAGAGCGAGCGGAGGGCCGTCTGGATCGTGTTCTGGAACAGCAGGCCGAGGACGACGATCGGGACGCTGCCGAGGATGATGAACCAGCCGAGCCGGACATCCGGGTCGCTCTGCGGCAACTTGCGAAACAGGCCGCGAACCCATCTGCCGATGATGCGGGTGATGTCGTGCCAGAAGTAGATGAGCACGGCGGTCTCCGTGCCGAGCTGGATGATCGCGGTGAATGCGGCGCCGGGGTCTGCCCCCGTGCCGATCAGGAGTCCGACGAGACGCAGATGCGCGCTCGATGAGATCGGAAGGAACTCAGTCAGCCCCTGGACGACCCCGAGGATGACGGCGTTGAGAAAGTTCACACGGGCTCCAAGTACGGGGTCAGTAGTTAGCGAGCAGGTCGCCAAGGACCCGCCTGCCAAAGACTAATGCGTCAAGCGGGACGCGCTCGTCAACGCCATGGAACATGCCAGGAAAGTCGAGTTCGGCGGGCAGCTGCAGTGGCGCGAATCCGTAACCCGTGATCCCGAGCCTCGACAGCGCCTTATTGTCCGTACCCCCGGAGAGCAGGTACGGAAGCACAGACGCGCCCGGGTCCTCGGCCTGGAGCGCCGCAACCATGGCCTCGACCAGCGGGCCCTCGAACGGCGCATCGAGCCCCACGTCCTGGTGCATCACGACAATCTCGATCTCGTCGCCGACCAGGTCGCGCACCTCGGCAAGCACGGCATCCTCTTCGCCCGCGAGACAGCGGATGTCTACGAGCGCCTCGGCGACATCCGGGATCACGTTGTGCTTGTAGCCGGCCTTCAGGAGCGTCGGGTTGGTGGTCGTGCGAAGCGAGGCCTGGATGAAACCCGCAGCTGTCCCCGTGCTCATGACCACCTCTTCCGGACCGAGTTTCGTCGGGTCGACGTCGAGGATACGGGCAAGCTCGGCGACGAGCTGGGTGGTCGTGTCGGTCAGGTGGATGGGCCAGTCGCGGCGGCCAACCCTGGCAACGGCCTCGGCCAGCTTCGTGATCGCGTTGTCGTGGATGACCCGGCTGCCGTGGGCGGCCTTGCCGCGCGCCACCAGCTTGATCCAGATCAGGGCCTTCTCGCCCGTCTGAAGCAGGTAGGCGCGCTGGCCGCCCAGCGTGACCGAATAGCCGCCAACCTCGCTGATCGCCTCCGTCGCGCCGGCGAAGAGCCCCGGGTTGTTGTCGACCAGGTAGTGCGAGCCGAACACTCCCCCGTTCTCCTCGTCGGAGAAGAACGCCACGACGAGGTCGCGCTTCGGGCGATTGCCCGCGCCGAGGATGTCCGTCAGGGCACCGATGATCATGGCATCGGTGTTCTTCATATCGACCGCGCCTCGGCCCCAGAGCATCCCGTCGATGATCTCGCCCGCGAAGGGGTCGACGCTCCAGTTGTCAGGGTCGGCGGGCACGACATCCGTGTGGCCGTGTACCACGAGAGCCGGAAGCGACGGGTCTGTGCCCTCGACCCGCGCAACCACCGAGGTTCGCGTGTCCGCCGCATCCACGTATGTTGTCCTCAGCCCAAGGCCCTCGAGCAGCGTACCGAGGTATTGCGCCGCCTCGGTCTCGCCGTTCGAGCGACCCTCCCCATAGTTGGTCGTGTCGAACCGGATCAGGTCACGGGCGATTCTCGCGGTCTCTTCGAGCATCCTCCAACGCTACCTGCATGGTTCACGTTGCCCCGAACAGGATGCTATTGTCGTACGTCGGCAGGTTCCTTTACGGAGCCGGTCACCTGCGCGCGGATGGCGGAAATGGCAGACGCGCTAGCTTGAGGTGCTAGTGCCCGTATAGGGCGTGGGGGTTCAAGTCCCCCTTCGCGCACGTTGTCCTCTCAGAGGGCAAAGGAAAGTCCCGAACCCCTTTGGTTCGGGACTTTCCTGTTTCCGGGGTGTTGGCGGCCGCGACTATTCGAGCGAGGAAGTCAGCCGCGCGATCCCGTCGAAGAAGGTCGACTTCTTTGGCTCGTTCAGCCATTCGTCGAGCGTGAGCTCGCGACTGAGTTCGCGGTATTTCGCCTCGATCGCGCGCATCTCGTGGACGAAACTGGAGCCATGGACCATGAGCGAGACCTCGAGGTCGAGCGCGAATGAGCGGATGTCCATGTTGCTCGACCCGATGACGGCCACGTCGTCGTCGATCGAGAAGTGCTTTGCGTGGAGGATGAACGGCGCCGGGTACAAGAAAATGCGGACCCCCGCGCGGAGCAACTCCTCATAGTACGAGCGCTGGGCGTGGAAGACCGGCCCCTGGTCGCCGATCTCCGAGACGAAGAGCTGCACCTCGAGGTGACGGCGACACGCGGAGGTGATCGCATACAGCATCGCTTCGTCAGGCACGAAGTAGGGGCTCGTGATGATGACCCGCTCCTGCGCCAGGTAGATGAGGGCGAGGAACATCCGGAGATTGTTCTCACCGTCGTAACCCGGTCCGCTGGGCAGGACCTGGCAGTCGAGGGCGTCGACGGATCGGTTCTGCGGTACCTGGTCGGCGGCGACTCGCTCCCCCATGATCCGTTCGTTGGTCTCGGTGTACCAGTCCGAGAGAAAGATGGCATTGATTCCCGCAACCGTCGGGCCATCGACCCGGATCATGAGTTCCTGCCACTTCAACCCGCGCTTGATGTTCTTCTTCGAGTTGTACGTGCGATCGATCAGGTTCTGCGACCCCATGAACCCGACCAGGCCATCCACGATCACGATCTTGCGGTGATTGCGCAGGTCGGGCCGCTGGTATTTGCCCTTCAGCGGCTGCACCGGGAGCATGAAGCTCCACTCGACACCAATTCGGGTTAGTTCGGCGAACGTTTGCTTGTGGTCGGCCGTCCTGATCGACGCGATGTGATCGAGCAACACGCGCACCGTGACTCCGCGCTTGACCGCGGACTCCATGGCCGCGAAGAATCCGCGAGTGGTTGCGTCGCACGAGACGATGTAGAACTCCACGTGGACGAAGCTTCGAGCGTCGTCTATCGCTTTCGTCATCGCCTGGATGCCGCCCGCATAGTCATCGATGAGGCGAGCGCTGTTGCCGCCCAGGATCGGCACGGCGCCCAGATCCTGGTTCATCTCGACGATCGAGGCAAACCCCGGTGGCCATGAGTCATTTACTGCTGGCGGGCCGAGCTTCGTGGTCTCCCCCGCGATGATGCCGTCGATCTCCTTCTGGCGTGCCCGACGCTTCTTCGGCAGTTTCGAGTTCCCGAGCAGCAGGAAGAACAGGATGCCTGCGTACGGGATGAAGAACACCGCGAGCAGCCAGGCCATAGCCGAGCTCGGCTTCCTGTTGCGCGGGATGATGATGAGCGCGCAGACGCGAACCGCCAGGTCGATGACGACGGCAAGAATCCAGATGAGGTTGCTGAGCAGCGCGCCGCTCATGCCGGGATCATCTCAGGGAACCCGCTGCCCTCAGTCGCGCGACATCGCGGCCGCGTAGTGCGCTTCGAGGTCGACGTACGCGTCGTCAGCGATGTCGAAGACGACCTTCTTGATCTCGCCACCGGTGAACTCGAAGGCCGAGCCGGCGTAGGCGCTCGAGACGGCATCCCCGCTGTCGTAGCCAATGCAGAGCCCCTCGCCGCAGAGCGAGAAGTGGCCGAGAATGGTCCGGATCTCGTGCTCGGCGACCATCTCGTCGTCGATGTACAGTTTCAGCGGTCCAACGCCCTCGCGGTATTCGCCCATTCGCTCCTTGGTGAACTCCACGCCGATCAGGTGCTTGCCCGACGCGGGCGCGGGCGCCGAGATTCGGTCCTCAGGAGGGATGCCAAGGAAGTTGTACGAATACGTGACCGTGCCGTCCTTGATGAACAGGGCATGGCCGCCGAATCGCGACCCGTGCGCGAAGATCACTCCCTGCGAACCGGGGGTGAGGTCGACTTCCGCGATGATTTTGTATGAGACGCCGTGGGTATTCGCGGCGGAGCGCTCCGGGATTTCGGTTGTGCCCGGGTAATAGGTGTACTGCCCGGTTGGGGGCACGGGAACCCGGAACTCCATCCCGACGAACGTCTCGAAGTCCTTCGCGTTCCCGATGATCTGGAGGTCGTTCAGCGGCAGCACCTTGTTCTTCTCAGCCTCCGTCATCCACAGGGCCTTCAGCTCCTCGAGCTTGTCCGGGTACTGTGCTGCCAGGTCGTGTTTTTCGGCTCGATCCTCGTCGGTGTGAAACAGCGACCACGTGTCTTTGTCGAAATTGCTCATACCGCTGACCGGCCCGTGCACCGCGACGGCCTTCCAGCCCTCGTGCCAGATTCCACGGCTGCCGAGCATCTCGTAGTACTGGGTGTGCTTCTGGGTCGCACCGTCGGTTGGCGCATCGAAGCTGTAGCGCATCGACACGCCGTGCAGGGGTTCCTGCACGACCCCGTTGTAGGTCTCGGGAAGCCCCACTCCGCAGGCGTCGAATATGGTCGGGACGATGTCAGTTGAGTGGTGATACTGGTCACGGACCTCCCCCCGCGCCTTGATGCCGGCGGGCCAATGGATCACGAGAGGATCACAGACGCCGCCCTGATAGGTGTACCGCTTGAACATCTTGTACGGGGTCGAGAACGCCATCGCCCAGCCCGTCGGGTAGTGGTTATAGGTCTCAGGGCTCCCGAGCTTGTCGACCATCGTCAGGTTTTGCCGTTCGTCGTCCGGGTAGCCGCCGAAGATCTTGCCCTCGTTGACGGAGCCGTTGGGGCTTCCCTCACCCGACGCACCGTTGTCTGCGCAGTAGAAGATGATCGTGTTCTCGAGCTGCCCCGACTCCTCCAGGTAGTCGACGATGCGGCCGACCTGGGAATCCGTGTACTCGGAGAATCCGGCGTACACCTCAGCCATGCGAGAGAACATCCGCTTCTCTTCGTCGGTGAGCTCCGCCCACGGGCGCACCTCATCGGTCTGGCTGTATGTGCCCTCTGGCATGGGATTGATGCCCGAAAATTCAGTACCCTCCGGCAGGATGCCTTTTTCGATCATGCGAGGGAGCACCCAGTCGCGGTACGCCTCGTACCCGTCGTCGAACACGCCCTTGTATTTGTCGATGTACTCCTGCGGCGCATGGTGCGGTGCGTGGTTCGCCCCCGGGCAGAACCACAGGTACCAGGGCTTGTCCGGCTCAGTCTGCTTGGCGTCGCGGATCATCTTGAGCGCCTGGTCCGTCAGGTCCTTCGACAGGTGGTAGCCGTCCTCCGGAAGGTACGGCTGGTCGATGTACCGGTTGTCTTCCGCGAGCGACGGGTACCAGTTGTTGGTTTCTCCCCCGATGAACCCGTAGAACCGGTCATACCCCTGCGCGAGGGGCCAGTTCTTCTTGGATCCGCCGGCCGTCCACTCGTCGATGGGCACGTTGTGGTTCTTGCCGACCCAGTATGTCGACCACCCGGCGTCTCGAAGGATGTTAGCCATCGTGGCGTTCTCGGGCGGAATGTGCGAGTTGTAGCCCGGGAATCCGGTGGACGACTCAGAGATCGTGGCAAATCCGTTCGAGTGGTGGTTGCGACCGGTCAGGAAGGTCGACCTCGTCGGCGAACAGAGTGCCGTCGTGTGCCACTGCGTGTAGGTCAACCCGCCCTTGGCAAGGCGATCCATGGTTGGCATGTTGATGCGGCCACCGTACGGCGACCACGCGGCCTGGCCTGTGTCGTCGTAAAGGACAACGAGGATATTCGGAGCGCCAGCCGGCGCGGCCAGCGGGATGAACGCGTCCCAGTCCGAGACGGAGTCACGTACATCCAGCTTGATTGTTCCCTTGAAGTCAGCCACGGTCGTGCCTTTCGCTTGAATGTCCGATCCTCACTTTCGGCCGAGCTCGGCTGCGGTCACTTCACCCAAATCAGGTGGAGAGGCTCTGCTCACATGCGACCTACGGTCAGGTGGTCGGCGTGGCCAGCGCCGTGAAATGACCCAACGAAAGGAAAGCCATGAGCCTCGCAGACTCACCAGGGTTCGACTTCGGCCCGATCGAATTCGTGCTTCTCGGCTTTGAGGGCTCTGCACCTGATGCCGCTTTCTTGTCAGCCATCGAAGGGCTCGTGGAATCCGACACGATTCGTCTGCTCGATCTCGTGATCGTCACATCCGATTCTGCAGGGGACGTCTCCATCGTCGAGATAGATGAGCTGCCTGAGGACTACGGTCTCGCAGCTCTCGAGCTGTCTGCCTCGGGAATTGCGGCTGAAGAAGATCTCATCGATGTCACAGAAGCCATGCCGCCCGGTTCGTCGGCCGCGATCGCGGTGATCGAGCTGGTGTGGGCGAAAGACCTGGCTGCGAAACTCTCGGCGTCTGGCGGATTCGTCATCCACTCCGAGCGCGTGCCCGCTGTCGTTGTCAATGACGCTCTGGCGACCCTGTCCCAGGAAGGATAAAAAGCACATGCCACTATTCAGACGATTTGGTCGCCCCGGACTTCTCGGGCTCGCGGCCGGTACCGCCGTTGTCGCAGGTACTGCCACCGCCGTTTCCGGTGGGATGCGCCGAAGCCAACAGCGTCGGGAGCAGGAGGACTACGAGGCGCAGCAGTACGAAAACTCGCAGGCGGCGGCTGTCGCTGCCCCTCCCCCCGCAGCCGCGAGCGGCGAGGCTGCGCTGGTTGGACAGATCCGAAACCTGGGTGACCTGCACGCAAGCGGAGTGCTGAGCGACGACGAGTTCGCCGCCGCAAAGGCGAAACTCCTTGCCAGCTGATCCGGCTTGGACCAGTGACGATGAACGATGGTGAGTTGCCAGCGCGACTGCCGTTGTGGATGCCGGCGTTCATCGTCATCGTGTCTCTCGCTACGGTTGTCGCGATCTGGACGTATCAGTCGCCGACGCCAGCCAGCACGCAGGCCGCGACCTGCCCACCCTCCGGAGCCTCGTCCGCGCTCGCTACCGGGCCGCCCCTGTTCACTGACAACAACATCGCAACGTATGTCGGTGGCAACTTCGCCTCGTCATCGGCGAATCTCCAATCCGAAGGTCTTGTCGTCATCATGGGGAACGCCGGGTTCAGCGGTGTGCGGACTTCCGACGTCCAGGTCGGCTCCGTCTCCGTCGGTAGCCAGGTGGCGCCCTCGAGCGACACGAACATGCTCGCGGTCGGCGGGTCCGTCACAAGCGGGTCGACCATCCGCACCCACGGAGCGGAGGTCAGGCAGGGACTCGGGAGTTCCGCGACGGCTTCCTACAACGGATTCGCCCTGGATCTTCGTGCAAAGTCGGCTGCACTGGCCGAGCAGGCCACGAATGGCAGTGTTCAGGCAAGCGATGGCGAGCTGTTCCTTACGGGCGGCGGATCGTCGAGGCCGCAGATCTTCGCGATCGACGCGCTCGCGCTGTCGTCGGGTCGACTTCAAGGACATTCCGGATGATTCCGCCATTGTTGTGAACGTCACGGGGGCAACGCTGGATCTTCGGGTCGCCGAAATCTCGGTCGGCGGGGTGCGCGTCGATAAGCCGTTCAGCAGCATGGGGCTGACTGCGGTCGTCAACGATCGCGATGACCTGCGTTGTGCTGCTGCTGATCGGCGTCGACCTCATTGGCAAAGGAATCGGGGCCCTCTGACCGGCCGCGTTCGCCTGTCAGCTGGCGGCGTCGTCGTCGAGGCGGATGTAGACGGAGTGCACCTCACCGCCGACGAGCGGTGGCAGTTCGCTCGGGTCCTTCATGAACTCATCGAAGGTGTCGGCGTGAAGCCGATCACGGCGCGGCAGCAGCGAATCCCGGGGGCGGCTGCGCAACTCCTCTTTCGCCACCTGCCGATCGTCGACATATATGCGAACCGGTCCGTAGACGGCGAAGTAATCGCCAGCGTGGTCCCTGGTGAAATCGAGACAGATTTCATGCCGCCCCGGCTTCGGCCGAACCGCAGCCATGTAGTGGTGTGATTTCTCGTTCGCGACGTCGTAGCCGAGCACGAGATGGTCGCCATCGAGCGCAAGGACCTGCCTGCCAAAGGCCGTCGGATGCGCGACGATGGTTCCTCGGCAGCTGTGACCGATCGTGACATCCACCGCGATCCTGAAAGAAACGGAATAGGTGTCGACGATGAGCCGCTCCGGCACATAAAGGGCTTCGGGATACTGCCAGTTCTCACTGGGCATGGCTGCCTTCCTTGGTTTCTGCCCCGCCCAACTCGGCGATCGCCTGGCGATTCGTCCCGAACGTCCGTTGGCCTGCTTGCGGATCGATCACGTCGATTGCAGCCGCAAGATCCGGGCGCACTCGGCTGTAGAAGAGGCCGATGTCCCGGGTCTTCAGCCAGTCGAGAGTCTCGGCGAAGATCTTGGCCCCCGTCACATCGATGTCTGTGATTGCCTCGCAGTCGAGCACCAGGCTGCGGAGGCCGAGTGGCACTCCACTCTTCACCGCCTTCCGGATTGCGTCGTCGAATACGGAAGCGTTGGCGAAGAAGAGCGGTGCGGCGAAGCGAACAACGGCGACTCCGGGGGCGGTGATGAACTCGCCCGGGCTCAGCGGGAGCAACGAACCGCCGGGCACATCGTTAGCGCTCAGGAAGTCGACGGGCGGTTTCGAGGCGCGCAGTGCGAGGTTGATCAGGGAGAGGACGAAGGCAAGGACGATTCCGATGATGGGACCAAGCAGCAGCGTCCCAAGGAAGCACACCGCCCCCACCAGGAACTCAAACCGGTTGGCGCGGAAGATCAGGATGAGCTCCCGGATGCCGAGCAGCGGCAGGATCGCGACGGCGACCACGGCGCCGATCGCGGGTGAGGGGATGTGTTCGAGCAGGCTGGTTCCGAAGATCACGAGGAGCAGTGTGCCGACCGCGGTGACCGCCGAAGGGAGTTGCGTGCGAGAGCCGACCTGGTCGAGCGCGGCCGTGCGAGAGGTCGACGAGCCGATCGTGAATCCGCCGCTGAGTCCGGCTCCGATGTTCGCAGCGCCAAAGGCAAAGAGGTCCCGGTTCGGATTGACAGCATAACCGCGGCGCTGCCCGTAGCTCTTCGACACGAGGAGCCCCTCGGCCATGGCCACGAGTGTGAGTGCGGCGGCGCTCGGAACCAACTGCGCCCACTGCATCAGCGACAGCGACGGCCAAGTGAATGCCGGAGGGCCGGCCTGCACCTTGCCGAGCACCGCGACCCCGGCGTCTTCCGCCCCGGTGAGAACGACCGCGACGGTCGTGACGATCAGCACGACGAGCGCCCACGGCACCTTGCGAAGGAATTTGCGCCCGACTAAAAGGATCGCGACGGAGCCAGCCGCGATAAGGACGGACCAGATGTTTATCGTCCCGAGCCCAGAAAACAACTGTTCGAGCTTTGCGATGAATTCGGCTCCGCTGTCGATGTGGACGCCCAGCATTTTCGCCACCTGGCTCACGAGGATATCGAGGGCCAGTCCTCCCACGAATCCGACAAGGATGGGATCGGAGAGGAAGTTGGCGAGAAATCCGAGCTTAAAGAACGAGCACACGAGGAACAGCACACCCCCGATGAGAGCCTGGGCGAGCGCCATCGTTATGTACTGCTTCCCCCCGGCAGTCGCGAGCCCGGCCAGCGACGACGCGACGAGCGCGGCTGCCGCTGCATCCGGGGATGCGACCAACTGCCTGCTCGAGGCAAGCACGGCAAACAAGATTCCGGGAACGATGAGCGCGTAGAGCCCAGCGGTGGGCGGCAGGCCCGCGATCTGGGCGTATCCGATGTTCAGCGGTACGGCGATCGCGAGCAGCGTCACGCCAGACAACGCCTCGGATGCGAGGTTGTGCCGGGTCAGGCCGGGCATGATCCGCATGCGATGCTCCTTCGTGATCGGGTCTGGCTCTTACAAGCCGGAGATTCCCTTGCCGATGCTGACGACGCCGATTACCAGCAGCAGGACGCTCATGATCGCGGAGTTGTTTGCGGTCAGCCACCCACGCAGGCGCTCAAGCGGTGCGCGAATCCTGTCGGCGGCGACAAGGTAGCCGACTACCGGGACGGCGACCGTGGTGATCGCGATGACCACGAAGACCGCGACCGCGATGACCTGAAGGCCGACCGCGAGCCCGGAGGTGCCGACTGCGACGCCCGCCGAGACGGCCATGATCAGGTTCTTGGGATTCACCGCCGACAGAACGAAACCGAGCCCAGCCGCTTTGGGAGCGGTGATGCCGTCGATCGCAGACATCCATTTCGGCATCGTTGGTTGCGCGTCACCTCTCGGCCGTCGGCCCCACTGCAGGAGCGCTGTGACGATGAGCACCGCACCGAGGACGATCTTGATGACGGAGACGACGACCGACGGTCCCGCCGTGCCGGTGCCGGTGTCGATCAGTGCGGAGATGAGGGTGAAGATCGTCGCAGCGACCGCAACCCCGAGGGTCCAGCCGAGAAGAAAGGCCACGCTGTTCGCTCGCGCACGCTGCGACAGCAGCATAAGAATCGCGGCGATAATCGGCAGCGGGCTAATTGCTACCGTTACGGCGAGCGGCAGGATGTCGCCAATGACGCCGTTCACGTCAGGTGCCGCGAACGGCCTCTGTCTCCGGGAGATTCATCCCCGGAATCGCGAGCTCCGTCGCGGCCGAACCGTTCCCACCATCCGCAGTCGTCGTGAAACACTTCCGTGCCTATCGTGATCGGCTGAGTGTCTTCCAGCGAGGCCAGGATCACGTCATCGTTCGAGTTCATAGTGTTCGCCCTCCGTCGTCGTGCGACAGTCGACCACTATCGGGCTTGGCCGCGGCTCACCCGAACGGGGCGAGGCTGCCGAGCTGGCGCACGGCAAAGACTGTGTGCGGGTTGAGAAGCGGAGCGGGATATGGGACCGATTGAGGCGGTGATCGTCACATTTCCCCGGGCGGGCCAGGTCGCTGCGGTCGGCCCGATCATGGAGGACCTCGTCGATTCGGATCACATTCGCGTCGTCGACGCCATCCTCGTGACCTGGGATGCGGCGGGAGAACTGGTCGTCAATGACATCGACGACGCGCTTGTTCCGTTGTGGTCATCCATCAGCACCGCACCCCAGCCGCTGCTCAATGCCGAGGATGCGGCGCTCGCGGGGCAGGACCTCCGCCCGGACGGAGCCGCTTTCGTCGTCGTCATCGAGCAAACCTGGCCCGATCATCTCGCAAAGCTGGTTGAAGACAGCGGCGGCAATGTCGCCCTTCACGTGCGCATCGATCCCGACACCGTCGAGATCGCCGCCAGGCAGAACGCCTAGGGCGGGATGGGACTGCCCCAATGCCGCTCTTTAGACGATTCGGACGACCGGGACTGCTGGGCTCCGTAACTCGGACTGAGATCGTGGCCGGCACGCCAGCTATGACCGCTCGCGTTGTTGGGCGATCACTAGCGCGTCCGGACTGGACGGCTTTCACCAAGGATCTTCACATACTGGATGACATGCATTCCGCGGGCCACATCACGGACGACGAGTTCAACACTGCCAAGGCCCGCCTGTTCGCCGCCAAATAACTACCCTCGCCCTAAAAGGGTGAGACGAGGCCCACCTCTTCCGGTTGAACTCCGTCGTCGATAAAATCCGTGTCATGGACAGAAAGGTCTATGGCGCTGGGAAGCCTAAGACCGCAGGGAATAAGTTGGTGCCACCGTCCCCCCGGGGCCACACAGTAGCGCGTGAACGGCTGGTCGCGGCTTTGGACGCAGCTTTCCAGGAGCCCAACCACAGCTTCGCCATGCTCACCGCGCCTGCCGGATACGGGAAGACGTATCTCTTGATGCAGTGGGCGGCGATCACGACTGACCGCGGGATCCTCACGGCCTGGTGCGGCCTCGACACGGATGATCGCGACCCGGTCGTCCTGTGGACGACACTGCTCGACTCCTTGGTCCACGCCACGGATGAGGGCGAAGTCCAGCTCCGGACCCGGCTCGGCGACCAATCCCCCAGCATGGACGCTCGCCTGCATTCGCTCTTTATCGGCGAGCTGTTCTCTGCTCTCAGCGAGTACACGAAACCGATCGTTCTCCTGTTCGACGATGTGCACCTGCTCGAGGGCTCACCGGCGGAAGGCGAATTCGTTCGACTAATCCAGGGGCTCCCGGAGAACGTGAAGATCGCGTTCGCGACGAGGAGTCCGCTTCAAACCCACGCTGCGAGGATCAGCGGTCGACTCACGGAGCTGACCGCAGACTCCCTGTCGTTCACTCGGGCAGAGACGATGGAGTTGTTTACCTTCTGCGGCGCAGACGCCACCGACTTCGAGGACTTCTATGTCGCCGTTGAGGGATGGCCCGCAGCGCTCAGCCTCGCAACGCTGAGTGTCACGAAGCTCGACGACCGCCTGACGAAGGTGCTCGACTGGGACGACGAATCCATGCTGTATCCCTACCTCGAGCACGAGATCCTCGATGACCTCAGCGACGATGACCGCAAAATCCTCCTCACCTTCGGGATAGCGCGGATGGCGACCGCGGACCTCGTCGATGCGGTTTGCGAGGTAACCCAGAGCGGCAGGACTCTCCGCAGGTTGTCCCTCGGGGATGGCATCCTCCATCGGGTGTCGACGGATGTCGGAGGACGCACCTGGTATCGCGTCCAGCCGCTGTTCGGGGCCTTTCTGCTCGAACAGCTTCGCGAGTCGGATGCGACCCGGATCCCCGAGATGAATGCGCGCGCGGCCGTGTGGCATCTCGATCACGGCAACGCCCTCACGGCCGTGGAGTTCGCGCTGGATCCGCCCAACCCGGAACTCGTCGACCGAATTCTCCGCCAACGCGGCTACGAAATCGTGAACGACGGGCACTCCCCTGAGCTACTTGATATCGCTCCCCCATCGACCAGCCTGGCGATGGCCGCCCCGTTTGCCCGGCTGATGACCGCATACGCCGCGGTGTCGGCGGGAAGGCCGGATCGGGCATCCGAGTTCCTGTCGACACCCCACCTCGTCGAACTCTCGGCGAATGACCTGCTGGAGTGGGACTGGCTCAGGTACCTCGTCGAGATGGAGACGGCGACGGCGACCGGGACGGATCTCGCTGGGCTGTCACCCGGTTGGGCGGAATCGACGTTTGCCGACCTACCCGATCAGCTCCGGTCGGCGATACGGCGGGTGCGCGGCTGGGAAGAGGTTCGGGTCGGCCAAACGACGACGGCGACGAGCGACCTGCAGCTGGCACTGGCAATCGCTGAAAATGAGGATGACCTGGCGAGCATGATCATGAGCGTCGTGGGTCTGGCAAGCGCCGCGGCAACGGAGTTCGACGTTCGGGCGGCCAAGGCGCTTAGCGAACACGCGCTCGAGCTCGTATCCCGGGCAACGAACCAGC
>DASYEE010000147.1:0-2747 GCA_036499165.1 Galbitalea sp.
GCGCCGATCCCGAGGCCCGCCGTCGTCATCAGGCTGGCCATGAGCGCACCGAGCTTCTTGTGACGTTCCGAGGCCAACTCGACGATCGCCGCACCGAAAGTGCTCGAGGCGATTCCCGTCGCGAGGCCCTGAAGCACCCGAGCCGCGATGATCCAGCCGATCGACGGCGCGAACAGGAACACGACCATGGCCGCGAGCTCGAGCACGAGCGCTCCAATCAGCATGGGTCGCCGCCCGATGTAGTCGGAGAGCCCACCGGCAACCAGCAGTGCGACGATCAGCGCGAAGGCGTACACACCGAACGCGATGGTCAGGAGCGATGGCGCGAATCCCCAGTCCGACTCGTAAATCGGAAACAGCGGAGTGGGTGCACCCGCGGCGAGGTAGAAGGCGAGGAGGGACGCCGACACTGCGACGAAAGCCACCCCGCGAGGAATCCGGATGGCCGGTGACGGGACCCGACGCAGGGCAATCGTTCCTGTGTTTACATCAATCATGGATCCAATTATGCACATCATTGATTGATCTAACAAGTATCAATCAATGAATTATCTTGCTAGACTGGTGTCATGCCATTGGGAACCGATTACGCGCTGCAGGATTGCGCGGTCGCGCGCGCACTCGAAGTCGTGGGAGAGCGCTGGACTCTCCTGATCGTGAGAGACCTGTTCTACGGCATCCGTCGCTACAGCGATCTCAAGCGCCACATCGGACTACCACCGGCAACGCTGACGTCGCGGCTCGCGCACCTGGTGGAACACGGGGTCGTCGAGCGGGTCGCCGGTTCGGGTGCGCGCGACGAATATTCCCTCACTCCGACGGGCGAAGCGCTTTGGCCCGTCGTTTCGGGACTCGCCCAGTGGGGCATCGCAAACTACGTCGATACCGAGAGTCGCACCGAATACACGCACTGGCAGTGCGGCAACCTGCTCGATCGCCTGGGCGCGTGCGAAGCCTGCGGGGTCACCCCGGAGGCTGCCGACGTGGTCATTCGCAAGCCTTATCACGGCTCGCAGGATCCGTTCGCCATCGCGCTTCGAGAACCGCACCGCCTGCTCGAGCCGCTTCGCGTCTAGTTCCGATACGTTGGCGGAATGACGGAACAGCTGACCTACAGCGACTACCTCGCGCTCGATGACCTCCTCGGGGCCCAGCACCTTCGGAGTAGCCCGCCTCACCACGACGAGCTGCTGTTCATCATCCAGCACCAGACCTCCGAGCTCTGGCTCAAGCTGATGCTGCACGAGCTTCGGTCGGCGCGAGACGCCCTCCGCGAGGATGACCTGCACACCGCTCTCAAGCGCACGGCACGGGTCAAACAGATCCAGTTCTCGATGACGGAACAGTGGTCCGTTCTTGCAACGCTGACCCCGTCGGAGTACGTGCAGTTCCGCCGGTTCCTCGCGACGTCGTCCGGGTTTCAGTCGTACCAGTATCGCGCCGTCGAGTTCTTGCTCGGTAACAAGAATCCCAAAATGCTCGACGTGTTCGACGCTCATCCGGAAGCGCGAGCGATGCTGGACGAGCTCCTGCACGAACCGAGTCTCTACGACGAATTTCTTCGTCTGCTCGCGCGCGCAGGCTTCGACATCCCGACCTCCGTGATGGAGAGAGACGTCTCCGCGGCGTGGGCGTTCACGCCCGAACTCGTGCCCGTGCTGCTGTCCATCTATCAGGCACCGGCCGAGCACTGGCGGTTCTACGAGGCCTGCGAGGAACTGGTCGACCTCGAGGACAACTTCCAGCTCTGGCGCTTCCGTCACCTGCGCACGGTTCAGCGCACGATCGGGATGAAGACCGGTACCGGAGGCACGGCGGGCGTCGCGTTCCTCGAGCGCGCGCTCAGCCAGACGTTCTTCCCCGAGCTCTATGCGGTACGCAACGAGATCAGCGACTAGTCGTGGATGGACTCATCCTTCCCGCCTTCTGTGACTCGCACGTACATCTCGGGCTGATCGATCCGGCGGTGCTCGCGGCGGGGGGTATCGGGCGGGTCCTCGACCTGGGCTGGGATCCGTCGATCGCGACAACATGGCTCGATCCCGGTGTTGGCGGCATCGACATCGACATCGCAGGCCCACTTCTGGCCGCTCCCGGGGGGTATCCCGTCGGCAGCGGATGGGCGCCCTCCGCTGCCGTGCGCGAGATCGCGAACCACGAGGATGCCACGGCCGCGATCATCGAACTTTCGAACCTCGGTGCCCGGGTCGCCAAGGTCACCCTCAACTCGGAGGCCGGACCGGTCTGGGACGATGAACTCCTCGACGCCGTGGTCGCGCTCGCGCACGAGCGCAGCCTTGCCGTGGTCGCTCACGCACAGGGTGCCGGCCAGGCCGAACGCGCCTTCGTCGCCGGTGTCGACTGCCTGGCCCACGCGCCGTGGACCGAGTCGCTCGCCGACGAACTGATCGAAGGGATGGCACCCACCATGGCGTGGATCAGCACCCTCGACATCCACGGCTGGGGGACCTACGGCGCCGACTTCACCCGGGCCGTCGACAACCTCGCACGATTCGCGGCCGCCGGTGGTCGGGTGTACTACGGCACCGATCTCGGCAACGGGCTGCTGCCCGTGGGACTGAATCGCCGCGAACTCGTTGCGTTGACGGACGCCGGGCTCGGCATCCCCGCCCTGGTCGCATCCCTGCGCGGATTTCTGCCTCCCGTCGACCGGCCGACCGTCGCCGCGCTGGTCCCCGGCGCACAGCGCGCCGACGACATTCACGGCGTCGATGATCTCCTGCGCG
>DASYEE010000148.1:0-8844 GCA_036499165.1 Galbitalea sp.
GTCGTGAGTTCCAAGATCGTGTCGAAGGCCGAGGGGCGCATCGTCGTTGCCGCTGACCGCGAGCAGGCGATCACGGACGAGACGGTGCGTGTCGTCGCCACGCGATCGTATCCGGGCGGTGTCACGCGCATCGTCGAGAACCGCCTCGGCATCGTCGGCGCGGCGGCCGGTGTTGACGCGTCGAACACCCCAGACGGGACAATTCTGCTGCTGCCGGTTGACCCCGACGAGTCGGCTCGGCTGCTGCGGTCGGCGATCCTCGCACGCTTCGAGGTCGCTGTCGGAGT
Source organism: Galbitalea sp. (assembly GCA_036499165.1). Taxonomy (GTDB): domain Bacteria; phylum Actinomycetota; class Actinomycetes; order Actinomycetales; family Microbacteriaceae; genus Galbitalea. Next base: position 288 of record DASYEE010000148.1, read on the forward strand.
CGTCATCACCGATACGCTCGGGCGACCGTGGCGCGAAGGGCAGACCGATATCGCGATCGGTGGAAGCGGTGTGACTCTGCTCGAGGACCTCCGCGGATCGCACGACAGCCACGGGCGGCGGCTCGATGTCACGCTGCCCGCAGTCGGCGATGAACTGGCGTCAGCTGCCGACCTGGTCAAGCGCAAGAGCGCAGGGCTGCCAGTTGCAATCGTCAGCGGGCTCGGCCATCTGCTCGACGACGATGCGGCGGGTGCGCGCATCCTGATCCGGCCCTCAGCGAACGATATGTTCCGGCTCGGGACTCGTGAGGCGTACGACGAAGGTGTCGCTGCCGGGCTTGAGGGCGGTCGCGAGACCGGTCGCGGTGTCTGACGGTCGCGCGGGGGCGGGCGCGGGTGCCTGGACCATCGTCATCCCGGTGAAGGGGACCTCGGCTGCCAAGTCGCGACTCGGGGTGTCGGAACGGGTTGCCGTGGCGATTGCGCTCGACACCGTGGCTGCTGCCGTTGCTGCGGTTGCTGCCGATGCTGCCGTGGGGAGCCCGCTTGGTCAGGTCATCGTGGTGACGTCCCGGGCTGTCGCTGCGGACGTCGAGAGCCTCGGTGCGCGTGTCGTGCTGGATCCCGGTTCGGGGCTCGATGCAGCAGTCGCTGCGGGGATTGCGGAAGCGGGAGACGGTGCCGTCGCAGTCCTGCTCGGCGATGTGCCTGGCCTGTTGCCCTCAGAACTCGGTGACGCGCTCGTGGCGGCCGGGCGTCATCCACGTTCGTTCGTACCGGATGCTGACGGCAGCGGAACCGTGCTCATTGCCGCGCGGCGTTCTGAAGACCATGCACCGGCTTTCGGGGCGGACTCGCGAGCGCTGCATGCTGCCGCGGGGTACGTCGAACTCGCGATCGATGCCTCATCGGGACTGCGCCGGGATGTCGACACGCCCGATCAGCTGGATGCGCTTGCTGGTCGGCTCGGACCGCGAACCGTTGCGGCTCTGGCCGCGCAAACCGCCTAGTTCTCCTCCGGTGAGCTTGGGTCGAAGTTCTCCACAGGTTTGGCGGGCGGGCCGTGGGGGAGGCTTGGCGCTGGCACATTGGGGTTATGTGCGAATCGAGTTCGGTACCCGTTGGGAAGGCATCTGCCATCGAAGGTACTGCGGCGGCGCTCGCCGCCTTTGGGATCGACTGTGAGGACATCGATGTTCTCGACGACGACAGCCTCCTCGCCGCCCAGCGCGCCCATGCTGAGCATTCGCGGCTCGTCGAGGCTTATGGCGTTTGGATCGCTGCTGCGATCGTGAAACGCTCAGCCAGCGAGCTCGGCCATTCGGGCCTCGCGAGGAAGCAGGGCTACGTGTCGCCTGAGGCTCTCATCCAGTCGATCAGCGGGGCGACATCCGCGCAGGCGAAAAAACTGGTTCAACTGGGGGGACTCGTCAGCGAGACACCACCATCGATCGTCGATGATTCGGGCGAAGGGCTGCCGGTCGTCAGCCAGCTTGTGTCGTGGCGGTCGGTCGTCGCTGCCGCCCTGGCTGATGGCCGGCTGTCGGTCGATGCCGCAGACGGCATATATCGCGGACTGACCGGCGTCGATGACGAAGTCGGTCGTGCAGAGCTCACAGCCGCGGCCCTCCAGTTGGTCGACCTGGCGGGGGCGCTTGCTGCTGACGCGCTGTTTCGACAGGCTCGGGAAACTCGCGATGTTCTGAACGCGAGCGGCGTTGCCGACCGCGAGCGGCTTCGGCGCGATCAGCGGTATTTCACGGCGAGACGACGGCCGGATGGCATGGTCGGCGGGAGCTACTTGCTTTCCGATGAAGACGCTGAGTTGATGCTCGCGATCGCCGACTCGGCGATCAGTCCCCGCAGGGCGCCGCGATTCAAGGCTGGTGCTGGTGCTGGTGCTGGTGCTGGTGCTGGTGCTGGATCTGGATCTGGGGATGGACTCGGCGGCGGCCGTGGGGCTGATCCTGTCGCCGTCGACGATGACGGGCGCACGGGCGGCCAGAGGATCGCGGACGTGCTCGTCGCGACCCTTCGGTTGGGAGTTGACGCTGATGACGGGACCGTCTTTGGTGGGCGGCGTCCTGCAGTTCGAGTGATCGTCAGCGAAGCCGCACGTGAGCAGCGGCAGGGGCATGGCACTTTCGAGGGCGGCGGAGAGCCGGTCTCGCTCGAGACGGTCGATCGATTCGAGTGTGAGGGCGGAGTGCTCGGCGTCATGTTCGATGACGCAGTGGGCATCGTCAACATCGGTCGAACACAGCGGCTGTTTACGAGCAGACAGCTCGCCGCGATGGCGGTCAGAGACGGTGGGTGCCGCTTCCCCGGATGCGAGCGGCCGCCATCCTGGACGGAGGGTCATCACGTCAAGCACTGGTTGCGAGATCAGGGTGAGACGAACGTCGACCTCGGAGTCCTCATTTGTCGCACGCACCACATGCTCGTCCACGACAATCACTGGGAGATCGAGCGTCGGGATGGCGAGTTCTGGCTAATCCCGCCGCCCGACGTCGATCCAGACCAGCTTCCGAGGCCGATGCCGACCCACAGTCGGGCGATGCGCGACTTCGCTCGCAGTCGCGCCGCGGTGGCTCCTCATCTCAGAGCCTCGATTGTGGAACAAGGACCGGCAGTCGATAGCCTGACACCGTGACAATGATCGATGGGCAGGCCTCACTGGTGATCACCAGCGAGACCTACACGGCGGCCGACGTGACCCGCGCGCTCGGGATCCAGCCTGACCTGAGTGCAGAGAAGGGCGACCTCCGACCGCGCAACAACGGCGGTTCGGAGCCGATACGGCGCCGGCACTACGAGACGTCCGTCTGGGCGCTCGAGGTGGACTCGACGCCCGCGACCATGATGGCAGTGGACGAGGACGCCTCAAAGGGTTTTGCGACTCTTCATGTACTTGTTGACAGGCTGCTGGGGCGCGGAGAGATGCTGTCGCAGATACGCCAGTACTACGCGGTGTCGCTCAACTGGTATGGGACGGCCGCCGAAGGGCAGACCACTGCGATCCTTCCGGCCGGGCTGATTCGCGACGTTGCCGAGCTCGGACTCGATCTCGTTGTGACGCTGTACCCGCGCGAAGCCTAGGCTGACTGCGTCGCGCGAGCGATCGTCGACTCTTCACCTGGACTGCGCAACCTCCAGGGGCAGCAGCTTCAGTGATTTGCCCGTTGACGCGTAGCCGGTCGAGGCATGAGCTCGAGCAACCGCGACTCGCTCGACAGTCGGCCTGCCATAGGTGGTCGTGCGCTGGTATGCGGCGCGTCCAATCTCGCGCGCCAGCGATTCCAGCTCGTCTACCGTCTTCTCTGAACCGTTGTCGGCGCCAGCCATGCGGCTGATCGTCTCCTCCATCAGCGTTCCACCGACATCATCGGCGCCGCCCTGCAACATGAGTTGAGTTCCGGCGGTGCCGAGCTTCACCCACGACGTCTGGATATGGTCGATTCGACCGTGCAGCATAAGCCGTGCGACGGCGTGGATCGCGCGGTTCTCCTGCGGCGTCGGCCCGGGCCGGGCGACTCCGGCCAGATACACCGGCGAGTTCGTGTGGATGAACGGAAGCAGCACAAACTCGGTGAAGCCGCCAGTGTCATCCTGGATCTTAGAGAGGGTGCGCAGGTGACCCACCCAGTGCGTCGGGTTGTCGACGTGGCCGTACATCATGGTCGACGAGGATCGAATACCGAGGCGATGGGCGGTCGTGACGATCTCGATCCAGGCGGACGCCGGCAGCTTCCCTTTGGTGAGAACCCAGCGCACCTCGTCGTCGAGGATCTCTGCTGCCGTCCCGGGAATCGTGTCGAGACCGGCGGCCTGCGCCTGTTCGAGGAAGTCATGAAAACTCAGCCCGGTGCGTGCTGCGCCGTTCACGATCTCCATGGGGCTGAACGCGTGGAGGTGGATGCCCGGCTGGCGTGATTTCACCTCGCGGGCCAGATCGAAATACGCGGTTCCGGGAAGGTCAGGGTGGATGCCCCCCTGCATGCAGATTTCGGTTGCGCCGATGTTCCAGGCCTCGTCGACGCGATCGCCAACCTGTTTCATCGACAGGGTGAAGGCGTCCGCATCGGTGCGGCGCTGCGCGAAGGCGCAGAATCGGCACCCGGTGTAGCAGACGTTGGTGAAGTTGATGTTCCGGTTGACGACGTATCCGATCTGGTCACCGACGGTGTCGTGGCGAATTCGATCGGCGAGGCCGGCGAGAGCGTCGAGATCCCGCCCTTCTGCTCCAAGCAGCGCCACATATTGTGCGTCGGTGAGACCAGCCGGATCGGTTTCGGCGCGCAGGAGCGCAGCACGAACGGCGGGGTCGCCCGCGTGCCCGGATGCACGCTGGGTGTCACCGACGCTCTCGCGCAGCTCCGACCAGTCTCCGTAGACGTCCTCGAAGTCGCTGCGCCGATCCGTGGTGCGACCGGATGTGTCGATCTCGGTGTGCAGGTTGACTCTGCCGGATCCGAGCCATTCCGGGTCGGGCTCCTGCCAGGGCATTCCGACGGGGATGCGACCTTCGACCGCAAGACCGGTGTCGTCTGCCAGCGCGCGAATGTGGGGGAGCAGCCGCGGGTCGAGCCACGGCTCTTCTGCACGCACGAAGTGCGGGTGCACGGTCAGCCGCTCACGCAGGCTGTATCCGGCCGCGGACGTCAGCCTGGACAGTTCGTCGATGTGCGGCCACGGACGCTCGGGATTGACGTGGTCCGGTGTGAGCGGCGAGACCCCGCCCCAGTCGTCGATTCCGGCGCGCACGAGCATTGCGAGTTCGCGTTCATCGGTGAGGTTCGGCGGAGCCTGGATGCGCGAACCGGGCCCGAGGACCAGCTTCGCGACCGCGACAGCCGCGATGTATTCCTCGAGCGGAAGGTCGTCTCGCCGCATCATTGCGGTCGACATCTTGGAGCGGAAATTCTGGATGATGACTTCCTGGATGTGCCCGTGACGGCGAGCGGCGGCGCGGATCGCGAACATCCCTTCGACCCGATCGGCATAGGTTTCGCCGATGCCGAGCAGCAGGCCGGTTGTGAATGGAACATTCGAGCGACCGGCATCCTCGATTACCCTCAGGCGAACGGCGGGGTCTTTGTCCGGCGACCCGTAGTGGGCCTGACCTTTCTCGGTGTAAAGGCGGGTTGAGGTGGTCTCGAGCATCATGCCCATGGATGGCGCAACGGGCTTCAGCCGCTGGATCTCCTCCCAGGTCATGACTCCCGGGTTCATGTGCACGAGCAACCCTGTCTCCTCCATGATGCGGATGGCCATGGCCCGCAGGTAGGTGAGGGTGGAGTCGTAACCGTTGGCGTCGAGCCATTCGCGGGCCTCCGGCCAGCGCTCTTCCGGCCGGTCGCCGAGGGTGAATAGCACCTCTTTGCATCCGAGTGCAGCCCCCTGGCGCGCCACTTCGAGGATCTCGTCCGGCGACATGAACATGTCTTTGCCCTGGCGTTTCAGCTGAGCGGGTGTCTTGACGAAGGCGCAGTAGTGACAGCGGTCCTGACACAGGTGGGTGACCGGAATGAACACCTTGCGTGAGTAGGTGATCACGCCCGGTCGTCCCGCTTTCTCGAGACCGGCGTCGCGCGCCCTGCCTGCTGCGACGAGGAGCCGGTCGAGATCAGCGCCGCGAGCATGCAGCAGTGTTTCCGCCTCCGTGGCGTCGATGGTGACACCGGCCTCGGCACGTTTCAGGGCGCGTGAGATGGCGGATGCGGTCGGGATGAATGGCGTTTCGTCGGTCATGCGCGCAGCTTTCACGAGGGCTCTCAGAAGAGATGGAGTCACCTAATGTGAGGCGCAGAACCAGATTCGTCTTGAGTCTATGACGGATGCCCCGCTTGGTTAGCGACCGCCGAGCGCAAGGTCGAGCGCAAGGTCGCGACCAAGGTCGAGTGCGGCGGCGGCGATCGCTGCGGAGGTCGGGACGTCACGCATCCAGAGGGGCGCAGCGGCCGACCGGATGCCCAGGGCCTCGATTCCCGGAAGGGCTGCGGCATCCTCGTCAGCGACCAGCCACGCATCCAGCACACCGGAAGCTCCACGCGCCCCGTAGTGCCGGGCGACCGCTTCTGCGCTTGTCTCGACCCCGATCGCCGTCAGGCAGGCATCCGCCATTCCGCGCACGACAGCGCCGCCGATGATGGGCGAGATCCCGACGACCGGTGCGGCGGTAGCGGTGACGGCATCGCAGATGCCGGGAATGCCGAGAATTGTGCCGATCGAGACCACCGGATTGGATGGCGCAATCAGCACGACATCGGCATCGGCGATGGCCTCGATCACGCCCGGTGCCGCCGTGGATGTCGTGACGCCGTGCTGCACGAATGCGCGAGCCGGGAGAGCAGCCCGATAGCGCGTCCACCATTCCTGGAAGTGCAGTTCGCGCTCGGTCGCCGACTCTTCATCGGCGACGACGACGTGAGTTTCGACTTCGTCGTTGGTGGCGGGGATGAGGTGAACGCCGAGCTCCCAGCGCGCGGTGATCTGATCGGTGGCTTCGGCGAGGCTCAGGCCCGATCGCAGCAGGTGGCTGCGGGTGATGTGCGTACCGAGGTCGAGGTCACCAAGCGTGAACCACGGCCATCCGACCCCATACGCCCGCAACTCGCCGCTCACCCGCTCGGTCTCTCCGATCCGACCCCAACCGCGCACCTCGTCGTTCTGGCCAGCGAGCGTGTACATGATCGAATCGAGGTCTGGCGCGATTCGCAGGCCCATCAGCCACATGTCGTCCCCAGTGTTGGCGATTGCTGTGATGGTCGAGCCGGGCAGGTGGTCCTGGACATGGGCGCGGAGTCCGCGAAGGAAGCGGGCGCCGCCGACGCCACCGGAGAGAACTGTGATCTTCATCGTGCTTACAAGCTAGTAGCAACTTCGCAGGTAACGATTCGTACTCGATCTGGCAGACTCGTGACGTGAACTCATTCCCTGCGAAATTCGAGCCGGGACACGCTGAAGTGTCCCTGCCCGTCGCAGAACCCATGCCCATAGACCAGTTTCTTAAGCTCTCGAAGCGCATCATCGAGACGATCGAGACGGTCATCGATGGCAAGCGCGACGCGATCGAGATAGCCCTCATGGTGTTGCTTGCGGAGGGGCACCTCCTGATCGAGGATGTCCCGGGTGTGGGCAAGACCATGCTGGCCCGCGCTCTCGCACGGAGCGTCGACTGCTCGGTTTCGCGCATCCAGTTCACCCCAGACCTGCTGCCTGCCGACATCACCGGAGTGTCTGTCTTCAACCAGTCGGAACGGGAGTTCGAGTTCAAGCCGGGCCCGGTTTTCGCCAACATCGTCATCGGCGACGAAATCAACAGGGCCAGCCCGAAGACGCAGTCTGCCCTCCTGGAGTCAATGGAGGAACGACAGGTGACGGTGGATGGCAAGACCTACCTGCTCGCAAACCCGTTTACGGTCGTTGCCACCCAGAACCCGATCGAGATGGAGGGAACATACGCCCTCCCTGAAGCCCAGCGCGATCGCTTCATGGCGCGCATTTCGATGGGCTACCCCGATCCGGCGTCAGAGATCGACATGCTGAGAACGCGGGCGACCTCCAGCCCGCTGGATGCCCTGACTCCCGTTGTGGGATCAGCTGAGCTGTCTTCGATGATTGCAACGGCGAGGGCGGTGTTCGCGAGTCCGGCCGTTGAGCAATACGCGGTCGCAATCGCTCAGGCGACACGGCGGGATTCCGAGTTGCGGCTGGGGGCCAGCCCCCGGGCAACACTGCAGCTGGTGCGCGCCGCAAAGGCGCGATCAGCACTCGATGGACGCGAGTTCGTGCTTCCTGACGACATCAATGCGCTCGCGGTCTCGGTGCTCGGGCACCGCCTCATCCCGTCCGGTCGGGTCGGCGTAACGGTCGGTGGGTACTCCGGCGAGACTATCGCCGAGATCGTCACGCGGATCGTGGCTGAGACGCCCGTCCCGCTTGGCGCCCGCAGCGGCGACTGAGCCCGATGCCGCGAACCAGCCGATTCTCCGCCCGACGGCAGCTACAAGTGGCCGCGCGCAGTGAGTCGGCGCGCAGTAAGCCAGTGCGTACGAGCTGGGCGAGACCGACTCTTCGGGGCTGGGTGTTCCTCGTGGGCGGCATCTGCGCGGCGGTGATCGCGTACATCGTCGGTCGCACGGAGTTCCTGTACGCCGCCGGATTCATGATCCTGCTGCCGATTGTCGGCCTGCTCATCGTGCGGCTGCGACCGCTTCGGCTGACCGTTGTGCGCACCTTTTCCCCGGCCGTCGTCACAGCCGGAACACCGACCATCATCGAGCTCTCCGTGCGCAACGTGTCCGGGTTCGCCAGCGCCGCGGCGATCTGGACCGATCGCATCCCGTGGACGCCCCACACAGCCGGGCCAGGTACGCTTCCCGTGCTCGCACCGGGCGCCGTCGCAACGGGAGCCCGGGGGGCGAGGCTCGGCTATTCCCTTCGCCCGACGCTGCGCGGCGTCTACGACATCGGCCCTCTCGAAGTCTCGTACAACGACCCGTTCGGCCTGGCATCCGGCAATGTCGCCGTCGGCAGCAGCCAGTCGCTCTACGTC
>DASYEE010000149.1:0-5530 GCA_036499165.1 Galbitalea sp.
CAGGTGCGTCATCGCGTGCGACCAGGCCGGGAACCGCACGATCTTGCCGACCTCCGGGATGCCGCCGTCGAGGAAGACCTCCGCCGTGGATGGCCAGTGCGAGATCCGGTGGTGCGATTGCTCGATCCCGAGCCGCAGCGCGGGGTAGACCGCGAACCCATCGCGGGCGAGGTCGACCACGGGCCCGAGCGTCTCCTCGAGCCCGAGCGTGCCCGACTCGATCAGCGCCGTGATCAGCGCCCCGACCGTCGCCGGCACCGCCGCCGCGAGCAGCCCCGTGCCGGGGATGTCATGGAGGCCGAGCTCGCGAACCCGCTGGATCGTCAGGCCGCGCGGCGCGGCACCCTGGCCGCTGATGACGTACGGGTTCGGGCGGTCAGGAGTGGCGGCGCGCCGCGGCTGGTAGATCAGGATCGGGCACTCGCCGCCGATCCCGCACTCCTGCGGCTTCACCAGCGTCAGCGCGAACGCGGCCGCGACGCCGGCATCGATCGCGTTCCCGCCACGCGCCAGCACCTCCAGCCCGATCTGCGCCGCCAGGTAGTGCCCGGCAGTGACGACGCCTCGCCGGGCCATGATCGTCGGGCGGGTGGTGAACGGCGGCGCTTCGTCGTGGGGCACGGGCGCGAGCCTACCGCGCACAGGCTCTAGCATCCGGGCGTGACCCAGCCGCGCCCGCATCCGCTCGTGATCCCGCTCGACGAGCTCGACCCGACCCCGCACAGCCACGAGTTCATCGGCGCCGAGCACGGCGACGTGCCGTTCTCCGTGATCCTCGTCCACTCGCAGCCAGGGGTCGGCCCGAACGTCCATCGGCACCCGTACGCCGAGGTCTTCATCGTGGAGTCCGGCGAGGCGACGTTCCGCCTCGGCGACGACACCGTCGTGGTTTCGGCTGGGCACGTCGTAGTCGGCCCGCCGGATGTTCCGCATGGCTTCACGAACACGGGCACGGGCGAGCTGCGCCTGGTCGCCATCCACGGCGCCTCGCGGTTCGTGACCGAGTGGCTCGCCGGCGACGACCCGACGTGGCGGTCGAAGGGCCGTTTGTGACGTCCTATCTCGTGCTCCTGCGCGGGATCAACGTGGGTGGCAGGAACAGGCTGCCGATGGCCGAGCTGCGGGCCGTCCTCGAGAACCTCGGGTTCTCGAACGTCTCGACCTACATCGCCAGCGGCAACGTCCTGCTCGACTCCGACCTGACCGCAGCGAAGGTGGCCTCGACGATCGAGGACGCGCTACCGAAGACGTTCAAGCTCGATGCCGAGCTCATCCGGATCGCCGTCCTCACGCGGGCGGAGCTCGAAGCGGTCATCGAGCGCCGACCCAAGGGCTTCGGTGACGAGCCCGGGAAATACCACAGCGACGCCATCTTCCTGATGGGCATCGACGCCGATGAGGCGATGGCCGTATTCAGCCCCCGCGACGGCGTCGACACGGTCTGGCCCGGCACCAGCGTCATCTACAGCCAGCGCCGGAGCGCGGAGCGCACGAAGAGCCGGCTCAACCGGATCATGGCTACGCCCGCCTACGCCTCGATGACGATCCGCAGCTGGCAGACCACGCTGGCCCTGCTCGAGCTCTTACGCGGGCGCGGGGGCTGATCCGCGGCGCTCCTCGCTCCGTTATCGCGATCGAGTACAAGGAGCGACCGGTGTTTCTTTTTTCAGACGCCTAGTCGAGACGGGCCCGGCGCGCGTTTCGTCGTCTAGGCTCGGCTTCTTCAGCAAGGCCGACGGACGAACCCGGGATGGCGACGCGAATGACCTGCCCTCGAATGAGTCGATAGACGACTTCCTCGTTGACGACTAGGTGGACCTGTGGTTCGGCAACTTGAGCATCGATTGCGACTGCCTCGACGCTCATCTGAAGCCATGCCTCAGGGACACCCCGGACGACAAGCTCAAAAGGCCCCGGAGTGGCCACCACGTAACAGCTGTCAGTGTGGTCGAAGGGGATCTGAACGACGCGAAGAGGTCCTAGGCGGCCACCGACCCTTCGATCGTCGTCGTCGGCCCTCGCCCAAGCGAAACCCTCCCCAAGTTGGCGAACAGCGTCCCAGTCAGCTGGAATAAGCGCTCGAGGGTCCAACGCATCCGCTGGAAGTGCAGCAGCCGCAGCAAGCAGGCGATCCCGTAGCTGGTCTGCTCCGAAGGTCCTCGATCGAGTCTTTCTCAAATGAGTCTCGAGCAGGTGCAGTTCGCCCTCGGCAATCCCACGTCCCAAGTTCTCCGCGAGGAAGTCCGCATCAGTCTGGCCCTCTAACAGCATCGAACGCGGCATTCGAATGGGTAGCGTCAACCGACGCCAAGGCAATCGACCGTCGACTGAATATGTGGTGGCACCAGCGACCATTGCCGAACGGGTGAACTCATCGCGTATTCGTTGTTGGACCTGATCTTGAAGTCGGCCGAGGACCTCTTTACCTATGGCGATCGCTGCTATCCGGTCCCATTCCTGGCGCTCGCCTTGAGCAATGGCATCGTGAAGCGCTCGGGTCGCGTCGGCAATTCGTTCGCGAATCGGCGAAACCGTAGCGGACTCAAGAGATGAGAGACCACTTGCAACTCGATCGAGCTGTTCGCGTTGATGCCTTAGGGCTTTGCCGACAAGTGACACGCCTCGCAGGAGGCGCTGATCCGTCGCGATCGAAATCAGAAGCGCACTGATTAGGTGCGTAGTGGTGTCGATATAGTGCGCATCTCCATCATCCGGCAAGGCGACAAGCGTGGACAGTTCTATCGGTGCTTCGGAGCCTTCGAGATACTTGGCAAAGCTACTAAGCATTTCGTTGCGACCGGCCGTCTCGATCGCGGCCCGAAATACCGGTTCGAAATCCACGTCGGTCAGGCGCCTCTGTGCTTCGTCTGCCCTCCACAGAGTGGGAACCAAGTAATCGGAGAGGATCCGCGTGGCTGCGTCGGCGGCAATGTCATCCATCGTCACGCTCGGCGCGACGCCAACGCTGGATTACGTCTGCAGCGAACGTGACGTCGCCTGCTGAAATGGCGGCGTCAAGGAGCATCCCTAGCGCCCGGCGTACCCGATCCTGAGCTTGTCGCAACACGTCAACGTCAATCGGGAGGCCATCGTCCCTCGCGTAACGAGGCAACAACAGCCACAGGGCTTCTATCAGATGGCGCCACGACCGGTCTTTCAAAGCGGCGCCCTGCGATCCACCCACAATAGGGGCAATCCGATACATCAGGGGGTATAAATCGAGAAGCTGGAAGTAGGCAGGCGCCCGCCATTCAACCGCGCGTTGAGCGACCCCGATTGGGAAGTAGCTGAGCGAGTAGACATCATCCCGACTCGACCTCTCCGACACCTGAGTCAGCAGGTCTCGTACAGATTCATAGATCTGCCCGACTGGGCCATCGTCCCATCTTAGGCCAGCGTCAACGTGTGCCCACTCTAGTCGCGGGACGACCGACGTCCAAACCATCGCGTAGTGCTGGAGGGCGCTCTGGTACGCGTTTAGGACTGGCTTCAAGCCTGAGACTTTGGACAGCAGCGATCGAACCGCGACCAGATGAAGCTCTCCCAGGAGATCTTGCGACTTATCATCGCGGCTCTTCTCAAAGTAGAGCGATGATCGAATTCTCTCCGCAGATAAGGGCCGTACCCGCCCACTCGCGCGGGCAATGACTTGCTCCGACGAAATGGATTCCATGAACCGCAAGACGAGTTCGACACGCGCATTCGCGTGAGCAAGATGAAGACCGCTGCTCAGTCGGGCAGTGTGGATGTCCATGAGGAAACCGCCAGATTGGGTCCGAACCGCCATGGTTCGGCCCCCCCTCGATGAGCTTGTAAACCAAAATGGATTTGATGCGCCCGCGGCAGCCACCAAGTCCGCGATCGCAGAACTGCCGGCCCGCCGGACTATGTCATTCGCGGCTCGCTTCTTTGTCATATGGGCTACGAGGTTCGCCAGCATCTCCGCCACGACTCGTGGTGACGAAGATCGAATGGCCTCAGACAGGCCGACTGCCAACATTCCGAGCCAAAGGACTGAGAGCACGGAAAACTCAAGGCGTAGCCAGGGCAGCCGATCCAGGTCCGCATCGGCAGTAGCGGTGATGCCCGTGCCGGCTACCAGAATGAGACCGGCCTTGATCGCGGCTAGAAATGAAGCGCCCGCCGTCGAACTCACAACACGCAGGCTTGTGTCCAGGATGACCTGAAGACCGAAGACGGCTACTGCGACGACGAGACCAAGTAAGACGGCCTCAACTTCCCACAGCAGTCGGAATTCGTCGGCGCGAGGAACCCATGGTGGACTGGCGAACAGCTGCAAGAGCGAAGCCGTAACGAATGGCGCGAGTCCAAAGACCATTACGTGTATGGGCCAGTCGCTGTAGACCTCGCGCCAGTGCGGCCGTAGGAATCGAGCGAGTCGTCCTTCTCGAACTAACCGTCGCCGTAGGGAACTTGGGCCGCGGCGCCAAAGCCACGCCGGCAATCCTGGCCCCGAAACCAACTCCGTTACTAGGGCAATTCGGGGATCTTCGGTCGCAATCCCGGACTCTTCAACGGCGTCACGGGCCATCACGAAGGTCTGGATCTACCGATCATCAAAAGAAAAGGAGAAGCCCCCGTGGAGGAACGGGGGCTTCTCGTCTCGGAATAGACCGCCTGGTTCAGGTTGTGCCGTGCCATCCCCGGGATGATCGTGCCTCCGTCATCAATGGCCAATCCGGCAAAACCCTTGGTTTGGTCGTCAGCTGCAGCCCGAGGTCGAGCCGCAGTTCAAGCACTTGTAGCAACTGCCGTTGCGAATCATGATCGAGCCGCAGTCCATGCACGACGGGGCGTCGGCCTGAGTGGCGAAGGCGACCTTCGTGTTGCCCAGGTTGAGCGTGATCCCACCGCCGTTCGTAGCCTTCGGCGCGTTGCCGTTCCCGTTCGAGTGGCCATTCGCATGGCCGTTGGAGTGGCCGTTCGAGGCGGCGCCGACGGTCGCCAGGTAACCGAGCTCAACCCTTTCCGCCTTTGGAGCCGGCTCGATTGCCGACCCGATCGCCTGTGGGGCGCTCGATGCCTGGGTGGCCGTTGCGTTGGCCTTGGGCTGATCGCCCGCAGCCTTCGTCGATGGATCGGCCTGCCCGGCGGTCGTGGTGTCCGAACCGGGCCGACCATAAGGCGACGCCGTGATTGCATCAGTCGACTTCGGGAGGCCGGTCGGCACCGCGGCCGACGAGAAGGCCGGAGTGTCACTGCCCACTGCTGAACGATCGATCAGCCCGAGGGCTGCCTTGTCGTCGTCCGCCAGGAACCGCGAGCCGAGCCAGCGGAAGATGTAGTCGACGATGCTCTTGGCGATCGGGATCTCCGAGTTGCCGGTGAAGCCACTCGGCTCGAACCGCACGTGAGCGAACTTGTTGACCAGGTCGCGAAGCGGCACGCCGTACTGGAGTGCCACGGAGACCGTGGTCGCGAAGGTGTCCATCAGGCCCGAAACGGTGCTGCCTTCCTTGGCCATCTTCAGGAAGATCTCGCCCGGCTGGCCGTCCGGGTACAGCCCGAC
>DASYEE010000150.1:0-50824 GCA_036499165.1 Galbitalea sp.
CGCGCCCACGCGCTCCACGGGCGCCAGCGGGTTCGAGTTGCGGCGAATCGACCCTCCGGGGAGGAGGGAAGGTCGATTTGCCGCCACTCACTGGGCAGATGGGCGCGAGTCGGGGGACTCGCGGGCGGGAGAGCTGGCGCGAGCGAGCGCGGCCGGGCGCACGGGCCCGGCCGCCCGCCTCAGGCTGACGCCGGAGATACAGCGGACGCGGACGCGGCAGCGGCCGCCGCGTACTGCGCGCGGATGCGCGGGCGCACATCCGGCGCAAGCTCGGCCGCGAGCGCCAGCGGCCAGCTGGGCCGCGTGCCGGTCAGCGCCCAGGCTGCCTGCACGGCCGCGCCGTCGGCGACGTACTCGCCCGGTGCCGGGACGACGATCGGCGCGTCGAACACCTGCGACGCGACGGTCGCGACCGCGGGGTTCTGCGCCGCACCGCCGATCAGCAGGATGCGCTGCTCGCGCACCCCGACGGCGCGCACCGCGTCGAGTCCGTCGGCCAGGCCGCACAGCATCCCCTCGATGGCAGCGCGGGCGAGGTTCTCGGGACGGGTCGAGGCGATCGTGAGGCCGTGGATGCTCGCCTTTGCGTCGGGCAGGTTCGGTGTTCGTTCGCCCTCGAAGTAGGGGACGAGCACGACACCCTCCGCCCCGGGCGATGCCGTGAGGGCGAGGGCCGCGAGGCCGTCGTGGTCGACCGACAGCAGCGAGCCGATTGACGAGAGTACGCGGGCAGCATTGAGCGTCGCGACGAGGGGGAGACTGAGTCCGCTGGCGTCCGCGAAGCCGGCGACGGCGCCGCTCGGGTCGGCGACGGGCTGGTCGGTGACGGCGAACACGGTCCCGCTCGTTCCGATCGAGACGATGACATCGCCGTCTCCGGCGCCGAGTCCGAGCGCCGCGCCGGCGTTGTCGCCCGCACCCGGGCCGACGAGAACGCCCGCGGGTGTGCGCCCCGCGGCCTCGCCCGGCCCGAGCACACGGGGCAGGATGACCGCATCCGGGACACCAGCACCAGCAGCCCCTGCACCAGCAGCACCCGCAGCACCAGCACCAGCACCCGCAGCACCAGCACCCCCAACAGCTTCGCGCCCGCTGCGTCCGAGCGCCCGCTCGAACAGTCCCAGCTGATAGTCGCCGCTCACCGCGCTCCAGTACGCGGTTCCGCTCGCATCCGACCGGTCGGTCGTGAGCTCGTCCAGTACCGGCCCGAGCTCGCTCTCGCCCGTGGGCCCGTAGCCGCGCAGGCGCCAGGTCAGCCAGTCGTGGGGGAGGGCCACGGCGGCCACGCGAGTCGCGTTCGCGGGCTCGGCGTCGGCGAGCCAGCGGAGCTTCGTGATCGTGAAGGATGCGACAGGGACAGACCCTGTGCGCTCGGCGAATTCTGCGGCACCGACCTCATCGATCAGGTCGAGCGCAGCCTGTGCGGAGCGCGTATCGTTCCAGAGCAGCGCATCGCGGATGACTCGTCCGGCGTCATCGAGGACCACCATCCCGTGCTGCTGTCCGCCAACCGAGATCGCGGCGACGTCATCGAGGCCGCCAGCATCCGCGACTGCGGCAAGCAGGGCATCCCACCACAGGTTCGGGTCGACGGATGTGCCCTCGGGATGACTTGCGCGGCCCGTGCGCACGACCGCGCCGGTTTCGAGGTCGCGAATGACGACCTTGCAGCTCTGCGTCGACGAGTCGACTCCGGCAACGAGTGTCATCGTGCGTGACCTCTTCTTGTCTTAGAAAACCCGCGAGTCGCGAGTCTTGATCCTTCCCAGCCGTCAGGAAGGACCAAAACTCGCAACTCGGCGGATTGTGGTGGGGATGGGAGGAGGGGCTAGCGGGCGCCCAGGAGGTGCTCGGTTGCCAGTTGCTGCAGCCGGACGAAACCGAAACCGTTGCCGTTGAAGTACGGGCTCGGGTCGAAGTCCTCGAAGGATGCGCGGTCGGCGAGCAGGTCGGAGTACGTCTCGCCCTCACCGAGCGTCGGTACCGCAAGCTCGGGGACGCGAGCAGCAGCAAGCGCCTCCTTCACCTCGGGGTCGGCGCGGAACGCAGCGGCGCGTTCCTTCAGCATCAGGTAGTTCGCGATGTTTGCCTTCGCGGAGTCCCACACGCCGGTCTCATCCTCGGTGCGCGACGGCTTGTAGTCGAAGTGACGCGGGCCCGTGTAGGCCTGGCCGCCATCCGGGCCACCGTTCTCGAGGAGGTCAACCAGGGCGAACGCGTTGAACAGGTCGCCGTGCCCGAACACGAGGTCCTGGTCGTACTTGATGCCGCGCTGGCCATTGAGGTCGATGTGGTAAAGCTTGCCCTGGTAGAGGGCCTGCGCGATGCCGGAGGCGAAGTTCAGCCCCGCCATCTGCTCGTGGCCGACCTCGGGGTTGACGCCGAACAGTTCCGGCTTCTCGAGGGTCGAAATGAACGCCATCGCGTGACCGACGGTCGGCAGCAGGATGTCGCCGCGCGGCTCGTTCGGCTTCGGCTCGATCGCGAAGCGAATGTCGTAACCCTTGTCCGTCACATACTGGGCGAACAGGTTGACGCCCTCGCGGTAGCGCTCGAGGGCATTCTGGATGTCCTTCGCAGAGTCGTACTCTGCGCCCTCGCGGCCGCCCCACATCACGAACGTCTTCGCGCCGAGCTCTGCGCCGAGGTCGAGCTGGCGGAGCGCTTTGCGCAGGGCGAAGCGGCGAACCTGGCGGTCGTTGGATGTGAAGCCGCCATCCTTGAAGACGGGGGCGCTGAACAGGTTGGTCGTGACCATGGGGATGATCAGGCCGGTGTCGGCGAGCGCGCCCTTCAGGCGGTCGATCTGCTTCTGGCGCTCGGCGTCCGTCGAGCCGAACGGGAAGAGGTCGTCGTCGTGGAAGGTGAGGCCGTACGCGCCGATCTCAGCGAGCTTCTCGACGGCGTGTACGACGTCGAGTGGTGCGCGCGTCGGGCCGCCGAAAGGGTCTGCGCCGTTGTATCCGATGGTCCAGAGACCGAAGGAGAACTTGTCTTCCTTGGTGGGCGTGGTCATGCGCTTACTCCTCAAGATTCTTCACTGAACAGAAATGTTGTGGTAACCAACATATCGCACATCGGCGTTGCCGTCGAGGCGAAAAGGAGCGGATCGACCGTCGACCGTCATGCAGTAGTCGCCGAGAAATCCGTCGATCCGAAGTCGGCCGGAATCGTCCGTACGAAACTCGGTCGGAGCCATCCACCATTCGTCGGCGATGAGCGAGTGGAGTGCCTCGAAGGCGGGCTTTCGCGATCCGTCGGACCGAAGGAGGCCGCTCGGCGCTCCCAGCCATGCCCCCGCGTCCGTGATGCCCCAGTAGGTGATCGCCCCGACGGCGGGATGCCCGAACAGCGACCGATAGTGGCGCACGATCTCGTCAGCCTGGCGCTCCTCGCCAGCGGGGGTGCTCGGCCACTCAGCCGGGCTGTAGTCATTCAGGTCGACGACGTGGCCGGGCATCAGGTCGCCCGAGAGCAAGGTGGTCTCGGTGAGGTGGAGCGGCAGCCCGAAGCGCGCGAACCGATCGATCGTTTCGAGCATCGTCGCCTCACCCCAGTACCCCTGGTGCATGTGGGTCTGCAGCCCCAGGGCGTCGATCTGCACGCCGGCCGCAAGTGCTTCCTCGATGAGCCTCTCGTAGTCGGCCGACAGGTCGAAGTCGTTCAGCAGCAGCGTTGTCGCGGGGTTCGCGGCTCGAGCCTCATCGAATGCCAGCCGGATCATCTCGACCCGACCGAGCGATCGCGCGAGGCGCGAGACCGCGCCGGGGATTCCATCCGGCTCGTTTGTGAAGTCCGGCATGATGACGACTTCGTTGATCGCGTCCCAGGTGTCGATGAGGCCCGCGAAGTCAGCGACCTCACGGCGAACCCGGGCGCGGAGCAGACGCTCCGCCTCTGCGAGCGGCAGGCTGTCCAGCCAGGCCGGCTTGACGGTGTGCCAGACGAGAGGATGCCCCTTGACGGCGACACCGTGTCCCCCGAACCACGCGGCAGCCGCGTGTAGTCGACCGGTGTCCGGATGCCCGCGACGCTCCTCGAATCGACCCCAGTAGAAGGGCAGCGTTGCCGTGTTGAAGATCGAGAGCCAGTCGGCGGCGAGGCTCGACTGGTCTTCCTCGCCATTGGCGTGCGGCACCAGATCGAACCCGATGTTGCCAAACGCGAAGTCATGCCGCAGCTGCCGGACGACGACCGGGCGCCCCGCAAGGGGATTGCCTGTCGCATCGGTGACCGTCAGGCCGAGCGAACCCCGCCGGTGAGCGAGCGGGTTCACGCCACGACGGCCGCGGCGTGCTGCCGACTCTCGATGCGGGCGTCGGTCCACGTGACGAGTCGTGCGTCATCCCGCCCAACCTCGTAGACATCGCCCGTGATCGTGACAATGGCCCGCGGGGTAGCGATTCCAGGAATGTCTGGTGTCTCGGAACGTCGGCCGTTCACGATCGCGCCACCGGTGCTCGCGTGCTTTCGGTGCACGGCGTTCGTTGCCGCGGCGTGCGAGCCGATCCACACCTCGACATCCCCGGGCTCAACGACGCGACGCATCGATCGATCGGTGAACGAGAAGCGCGATGCCCCGATGCTGAACTCGATGCGGGCGCTTTCGCCGGGAGCGAGCTCGACGCGGGCATAGCCGAGCAGCTGGGCAACCGGGCGGGTGATGGAGGCGAGGGTGTCGCGCCCGTACACCTGCACGACGTCAGCCCCGGCAAGGTTTCCGACGTTGGTGACGGTGACGCTCGCCGAGAGCGCTCCATCGGCGCGCACCTCAGATTGCACCTCGAAGTCCGAGTAATCGAAGGAGGTGAATGACAGCCCGAAGCCGAACGGCCGCACTGGCGTGGAGTCTGCTGCCGTCACGTCCGACGGGCCACCGAGGATCGGGTGCAGGTAGGAGTACGGCTGCGCGCCCGCGGATCGCGGAAGGGAGAGCGGAAGGCGACCGGATGGATTGACCGCGCCCGTGATGACGTCGGCGACGGCGAGTCCGCCGCCCTCGCCCGGGAAGAAGGCCTGGACGACGGCGCTCGGCTTCGCACCGGTGCTGTCGAGCGCCCAGTCCAGCACGTATGGACGCCCCGTGACGAGCACCATCACGACAGGAGTGCCGGTCGCGACGATTGCCTCGACAAGCTGGCGCTGCACCCCGGGCAGGTCGAGCGATTCAACGTCGTTGCCTTCGCCGACCGTCCCGCGGCCGAACAGGCCGGCCTGGTCGCCGACGACCACGATGGCGACCCCGGCGGACTCGGCCGCGGCGACCGCCGCTGCGAAACCGGACGTGTCTTCGCCCTCGATCTCGCAGCCTTCCGCCGTGACGATGTCAACATCGGCGCGGCCGTCGTATGCCGAACGCACTGCCTCGAGGACGGTCGGGATGGTGAGGCCGTGCGCCACTCCAGGATGATGCGCCAAGACGTGATTGGCGAACGAGTAGCAGCCCTGCAGCGCCTCGGCCCGATGGGCATTGGGGCCGATCACCGCGATCCTGCGCAGGGGAGTCGTGGACTCGAGGGGGAGCACCCCGTCGTTCGACAGCAGCACGATTGACTCATCGGCGAGCCTCCGCGCGATGGCGCGGTGTTCCGGCGAATCGAGGTCGATCGCCGCCGGTGGTTCGTCCTCGTAGGCGGCCGGATCGAGAAGTCCGAGCTCCTCCTTCTGCGCGAGGGCGCGCAGCACCGCTCGGTCGACCCAGGCCTCATCCAGCTGCCCGGATCGGATGCGTCCGAGCAGCGGCTCGAGATAGGCGTCGCCGGTCGGCAACTCGATGTCGACGCCGGCCTGCAGCGCCATGGCGGCCGCCTCTCCGCGGTCGCCGGCGACGGCGTGCATGACCTCGAGGAAGGCGATCGCGAAGTAGTCGGCGACGACGACTCCGTCGAAACCGAGGGTGTCGCGCAAGATCTCTGTCAGGTACGTCGCGCTCGCGGCGACCGGTTCTCCATCGATCTCGGCGTACGAGTTCATGACCGACCTGGCGCCACCGTCGAGGATTGCCATCTCGAATGGCGGCAGATAGACATCCGCGATCTCGCGTGGCCCAGCCTGTACCGGAGCGTGATTGCGCCCCGCACGAGAGGCCGAATAACCAACGAAGTGCTTGAGCGTTGCGTGGACGCCTGCCCCCTGGAGTCCGCGCACGTACGCGGTCCCGATCGTGCCGACGACATATGGGTCCTCGCTGATGCACTCGTCGATGCGCCCCCATCTCGGGTCGCTGGCGATATCGAGCACGGGCGCGAGCCCCTGGTGGATTCCGAGTGCCTTCATCGACCTGCCGATGATGGCCCCCATCTCGCCAACCAGGTCGGGATCGAAGGTTGCGCCCCAGGCGAGGGGAGTGGGGAATGCCGCAGCCTTCCACGCCGCCAGTCCGGTCAGGCATTCTTCATGGACGAGTGCCGGAATGCCGAGCCGTGTCTCGCGCTTGAGTCGCCGCTGTTCGCGCCAGAGCCATTCGGCGCGTTCGACCGGATCGACCGGCCGGGTGCCGTACACCCGCGTGAAATGGCCGAGACCATGCCGCGTGACCTCGGCCAGATCCGTCGAGGGCTTCTGCCCGGCAGCCATCTCGCTCTGCATCGGCGCGACGACGCCGTCCTGGTCGAGCCAGTACCCAACGATCTGCGCGACTTTCTCTTCGAGGGTCATTTGCGCGTGGAGCGTGCGTACCCGTTCGGAGACGGAGGGCAGCGCTGGAACCTGTGGCATTGAAATCGTTTCTTTCTGGGTGAATCTTGGGCCGGGACGACCCGGTCAGCCCTTGACCGCGCCGGTGAGGCCACCGACGATGCGACGCTCGAAGATCGTGAAGAACACGAGCGCAGGGATCATTGAGAGTGAGGTGAACGCGAGCACCTTCGCGGTGTCAACCGAGTACTGCGAGGAGAACGCCTGCACCCCGAGCGGAAGCGTGTAGTTGCCCTGGTCGCTCAGGATGAACAGCGGGAGGATGTAGCTGTTCCAGCTCCCGATGAAGGCAAGGATTCCGACCGTGACGACGCCGGGGAGAGCCAGCGGCACCACCATCCGGAAGAAAAACCCCAGTCGACTCGCACCGTCGATCGATGCGGCCTCCTCGATCTCGTCCGGGATCGCCTTCAGGAACGGCACGAGGATGATGACGGTGGTCGGCAGCGCGAACGCGATCTGCGGCAGGATGACGCCGGCGAGGCTGTTCACGAGGCCGAGATCCTTCACCAGGATGTACAGCGGGGTGATGGCCACCGTGATCGGGAACATGAGCCCGGCGGCGAACAGCGAGTAGATTGCCCCGCGGCCGCGGAAGGTGTAGCGGGCGAGAACGAAACTGACCATCAGCCCCAGCACGACCACTCCAATGGTGGTCGCAAGCCCCGCGATGGCCGAGTTGCCGGTTTCCTGCCAGAAGGTGCCGCTGACGAGCACGTCGACATAGTTGCCGATCTGCCACGGGGCCGGAAGGCCGGACGGGTCCGTCGTGATCTGCGAGTTCGTACGGAACCCGCCGAGCACGATGTACAGCACGGGTGCGAGGCTGACCGCGATGAAGAGCAGCGCGACGAAGTAGGTGATCGGGTGGCCCCAGTTGATCGGCGTGCGCTCTCGCAAACCGCTGGATCTGCCGGACTTGAATGTCGTCGTCGACATCACTTCTGCCTTTCAGTCAGTGCGCCGGCTGTGTCCCGACGCAGCACGAAGCGCTGGTAGATCAGGGCGATCGTCAGGGAGATCACGAACATGACGACGGCAACGGCATTGCCGTAGCCGTAGTTCCCGGCGTTGCGGCCCTGACCGACCATGTATGTGGCCATAGTCGATGTGCCGGCGGTCGAGGCGACGTACTGGCCCCAGATGATGTAAACGAGATCGAACAGCTGCAACGATCCGATGATCGACAGGAATGCCCAGATTCGAATGGTTGGGCCGAGCAGCGGCAGGGTGATCCTGCGCTGGATCTGCCAGTAGGAGGCGCCGTCGATCGATGCCGCCTCGAACAACTCCTCAGGAATGCTCTGCAACCCTGCGAGGAAGAGGATGACCGCGAACCCGATGTACTTCCACGAGATGATGATCATGAGCGACCAGATCGCGATGCGCGGGTCTGAAAGCCAGTCGGCCTGGAGTGCTCCGAGCCCGATCTTCTCGAGCAGGCCGTTGACGGCGCCGTTCGTCTGGAGCATGAGGCTCCAGCCGGTCCCGACGATGACCTCTGAGATCACGTAGGGGACGAAGATCAGGACGCGCACGATCGACCGCCCGCGAATCTTCTGGTTGAGCAGGAGCGCCAGGATGATGGCTGCGGGCCCCTGCAGCACCAGTGACAGCACCAGGATGATGGCGTTGTGCTCCAGCACATCGTGGAATGCGCCGTCGGTGAAGATCAGGAAGTAGTTGCCGAGGCCGACGAAGTCGGTCGGTGCCCCGTAGCCCTGCCAGCGGTAGAACCCGTAATAGGCGGCGAGCCCGACCGGGAAGATGACGAACGCCAGGAACACGACGATCGCCGGACCGGTGAGGACCGTAATCTCGAACCGCTGTCGCCACCGATCCGAACGCTTTTTCACGGGCCGCACGCCGACCGGGGGCGACACGCGACGCGTGCCACCCCCGATCACCGAGAGACCCTCTGGCGACCGCTGTTTGTTCAGCGTCTTTCCGCCGAGGGAGCTGCTCATTGTGTTGACTATCCCTTGGCCGCTGCGTCGCTGACACCCTTGAGGATGTCCTGCGGCGTTCCCTTGCCCGCGAGCAGGTTCACGACGCCGGAGTTCAACGCGTTACCGACGTTCTGCCCGTAGTTCGTGTCGAGGTACTGCGAAACGTACGGAGCCTTCGAGTACGCGCTGATGACCGACTTCAGGATGTCTTCTGTCACGACGCCCTGTGCCGCCGTGTTGACGGGCGGGGCTGCGAAACCCTTGTAGTACGCCTCCTGGACGGGCTGCGTGACGATGTAGTTCAGGAAGTCGCCACACGCCTTCTTCGGAGCTTTCGCTGAGCAGGAGTATCCGTCAACGCCACCCATCATCGCGGCGGGGTCACCCGCGCCGCCCGAGACGCTCGGGAACGGGAACCAGCCGAGGTCGGCGAGCGGCTTCTGGTCTGGCGTGAGAGACGCGATCACTCCCGGGTCCCAGGCGCCCATCAGTTCCATCGCGGCCTTGTGGTTGGCGACGAGACCAGCGGAGCTGCCTGCACCCTGCTGGGCGGCCGTCGTCAGGAAGCCATTGTTGAACGGCTTCGTCTTGTTGAAGGCGTCGACGTCCTTTCCGGCCTGGAGCCAGCAGGCGTCATCGAACTTCAGCGTCTTTGCGGCGTTGTTCAGGACATCCTCGCTGCACTCGCGGAGCGCGAAGTTGTAGTACCAGTGAGCAGCTGGCCATGCATCCTTCGCTCCGACGGCGACAGCTGAGACCCCGCTCGCCTTGAGCTTCGTGATGTCTGCGTTGAGGTCGTCGAACGTCGCAGGCGTGTCAGTGATGCCGGCCTTCTTGAACAGGTCCTTGCTGTAGTAGATGCCTTCCGGGAGCACGTCGACCGGCATCGCGTAGGTCTTGCCGTCGATCTGCTCAGCGGCGAACGCGCCCTTGCCGACCGCGGACTTGGTTGCGGACGTGATCAGGCTGCTGATGTCCATGACCTGGCCCGCCTTGACCATGGCCGCCATCTTGCCGCCGCCGCGCTGCAGGAAGATGTCTGGCGCGCTGCCGGAGTTGAGCGCGGTCTGGAGCTTGCCATCCAGGTCTTCGTTCTGGATCGACTGCATGTTGATCTTGACGTTCTTGTGCGTCTTCTCGAAGTCGGCGATCGTCGTCTTCCAGAACGCCTGGCCGGGGCCGGTGGTCGAGTTCTGCCAGAAGGTCAGGGTGACTTTGCCGTTGTCCGATGCACCGTTGGAGTTGCCGCTGCAGCCCGTCGCGAGCAGAGCTAAGCTCGCGCCGATGGCCACGATTGTCGCGGCACGTATTTTCCTCTTCATTGCGAAAGACTCCTCTTGTCGTCGTTGACGTGACAGACATAATCATGCCGTCGAGGCGACTTTGCCATGACCACGCGAGGGATGTCAAACGATATCGATAACGATTTCGATATCGTTTTCGATAACGTTATCGATCACCCCTAAATGAGCGAATTCGGCGTGCCATTCCTGTATCGTGTCCCCGGTGAGCATCGAGACGAGAGTGGCGGCGCCGCAGCAGCGCACGACGATCACCGATGTGGCTCGCGTCGCAGGCGTCTCGGTTGCGACGGTCTCGAAGGTCATCAACGGGCGATACGGTGTCGCGGCCGACACGATCACTCGCGTGATGAAGGTCGTCTCAGACCTCGGATACGAGACCTCGCTTGTCGCAAGCAGCCTCCGCCGATCGCGCACGAACGTCATCGGAATCCTGGTCGCCGAGTTCGAGCCATTCTCGACCGAGATCCTGAAGGCGATTGCGGCCGCGAACAGCAGCTCCGGGTACGAATTGCTCGCGTACTCCGGCCCGAACGGCGATGAGAATCGAGTGGGCTGGGAGCTGCGCTCGTTGTCGCGCCTCGCTGGCACGCTCATTGACGGTGCGATCATCGTTACCCCGACGGTGCTGATGGAAAACACCTCCATTCCCGTCGTCGCGATCGACCCGCACACCGGCCAGGGCGGGCCATCCACTGTGGGTTCTGACAACGTCGACGGCGCACGTACCGCCACCGCATACCTGATCTCACTCGGGCACCGTCGCATCGCCCATATCCGCGGGCGCACCGACCTCGAATCGGCGCAGCTGCGCGAGGTCGGCTACCGGCAGTCGCTTGCCGACGCCGGCATCCCCTTCGACGCTAGCCTCGTGCGGGACGGCCACTATCGTGCGCCGCAGACCGATGACGCCGCTCGTGAACTCCTGACCAGGGCCGACAGGCCAACCGCCATCTTCGCGGCGAACGACCTCTCGGCGATCCGCGTGCTCGAGGTTGCGGCTGAGCTCGGGATTCGTGTGCCAGAGGAGTTGTCGGTGATCGGCTTCGACGACGTGCCGGATGCCGCAAGTGCAACACCCCCGCTGACGACTATGGCGCAGCCCCTGAAGGAGATGGGCGCGAACGCCCTACAGCTGTTGCTCGGTCTTCTCGGCGGTGACGACGTCGCACGGCATGTGCATCTTCCTGCTCAACTCGTTGTGCGCTCGAGTACGGCTTCCCCACCGGCCAGTTAGCGTTCGCAGGGAACCTGCAAGTTCACCGCCGCGCGGGGCCGCTCGATCGCGCATGAAGAGAGTTGAAGCCAATGTCGGACATCGGATCCCGCGTCGCCCTGATTGTGCGCGGCGGTTGGGACGGGCATATGCCCGTCGAAACCACGGACTCGTTCGTGCCGTTCCTCGAAGAGCATGGATTCTCGGTTCGCATCGAGGAGTCTCCGGAGATCTACACCGATGCCGGCTTCATGGCCACGGTCGACCTGATCGTCCAGGTCAACACGATGAATTCGATCACCAGGCCTCAATTCATCGGCCTCCAGGATGCGGTGCTCGCGGGCACCGGGATGGCAGGGTGGCACGGCGGAATCGCCGATTCGTATCGTGCTGAGGCCGACTACCTCCACATGATCGGGGGCCAATTCGCCCACCACGCCGGCAAAGACCCGGCCGAGCGAACGGGCGAACAGTCTGACAACTACATTCCGTACACGGTCCACATAACCGAGCTCGGCCGGTCGCATCCCATCACCGCAGGCATCGACGACTTCGATCTCGTGACCGAGCAGTACTGGGTTTTGAGTGATGAGTACAACGAGGTGCTCGCCACCACGACGCAGGAGGCGCGACCGTTCGACGCCTGGAATCGGCCGGTAACGGCCCCCGCCATCTGGACGCGTCAGTGGGGCAATGGACGAATCTTCGTGTCGGCTCCCGGCCACCGACTCGAAATAACGGATGACCCCAACGTGCACACGATCATCGAAAGGGGAATGCTGTGGGCAGCCCGCTGACATTCGGAATCATCGGCGTAGGCAAGATCAGCGAGCAGTACTTTTCGTCGCTGCCATCGTTGCCGGGCATCCAGCTCGTTGCTGTCGCAGACCTGAACGAGGCGCGCGCGGCGGAGGTCGCCGACGAGCAGGGTGTCAAGGCGCTCACAGTGGATGACCTGCTGGCCTCCCCGGCGATCGACGCGGTTTTGAATCTCACGATCCCGGCCGCGCACGTCGACATCGATTCACGCGCGCTCGAAGCGGGTAAGCACGTTTTCGCCGAAAAGCCGTTGGCGCTCTCGACCGCAGAGGCGGCCGGACTGAAGGGCCTTGCCGATCGACGCGGCCTGCGACTGGGTTCCGCGCCGGACACCGTGCTCGGCACCGGGGTGCAGACGGCACGGGCGGTGCTCGACTCCGGACTGATCGGGGAGGCAGTCGGCGCCGCAGCCTTTTGGGCGGCACCCGGGCACGAGGCGTGGCATCCGGCTCCGCTGTTCTACTACCAGCCGGGCGGTGGCCCGCTCTTCGACATGGGCCCGTACTACCTGACGAGCCTGATCACGCTGCTCGGCCCGGTCGTCCGGGTGTCCGGCACGGTTGCGCGCTCGGCGCGCGATCGCGTGGTTGAGACCGGCCCGCTGGCGGGAACCCCCGTTCCGGTCGACGTCGACACGCACGTCACGGCCATCCTCACGCACCGCTCGGGGGTGTCATCGACTGTCACGATGAGCTTCGAGGTCTGGGCATCGCGGGCACCGCACATCGAGGTGTTCGGCACCGCAGGCACCCTCGCGCTTCCCGACCCGAACCTCTTCTCGGGCGTCGTCGAGGTATTCACGCAGGCGAACCCCGAGTGGACGGCGGTCGAGACGCTCGCCGGTTATGAGGGAGCGGGGCGCGGATACGGCCTGGCCGACATGGCGCACGCGATCGAAACCGACCGGCCGCATCGCGCATCAGGCGACCTCGCGTTCCACGTGCTCGAGATCATGGAGGCGATCCTCGCGGCCGGAGCCACGGATCGCGTCGTCGACATCGTGAGCTCGGTGGAGCGCCCGGAGGCCGTGCCTCTCGGTGCGAGGCCGAACCTATGGTGAGATAACTGCGATGGCAACCGCAACCGCCGACGGTCTCGGCAACAGCAATGACAGGGTGCGCAGGCACAACCTTTCTGTCGTGCTGCGCCTCGTTCACCAGTCTCGCGGCGTCGCCAGGTCGTCGCTGACGCGCCAGACCGGGCTCAACCGGTCGACGATCGCGGCGCTGGTCGGCGAACTCGTCGAACGGAAGCTCGTGGTCGAAGCCGAGCCGGATGCCTCGCGGCAAGTCGGTCGGCCGAGCCCGATCGCGCTGCCCGCGCCCCAGGCGGTCGCCATCGCGGTCAACCCCGAGATCGATGCGATCACCGTTGCCGTCGTCGGGCTCGGCGGCACCGTGCTGAAGCGGCTGCGCCGCCCGGTCGCGACGGTGCCCACCGTCGCGGAGGCCGTGTCTGAGGCGAGCGATGCGGTGGCAGAGCTGGTGCGGGAGTTCGGGAAGACGCACACCATCGTCGGCATCGGGCTCGCCGTTCCCGGGCTCGTACGCGCTCGCGACGGCGTTGTGCGGCTTGCGCCCCACCTCGGCTGGGTGGACGAACCGGTCGCCGAGGCACTCGATTCCGCGACCGGGTACTCGGTGCGTGCCGCCAACGACGCGAACGTCGGAACAATCGCGGAGAGCATTTTCGGCGCGGGTAGAGGTGTCGCTGACCTGATCTACCTGAACGGCGGTGCGAGCGGCATCGGTGGCGGCATCATCTCCGCCGGTCGGGTGCTCGGCGGAGTCGACGGATACGCGGGCGAGTTCGGCCACACTCTCGTGAACACGGCCGGTGTGGCGTGCCACTGCGGTGCGAGTGGATGCCTCGAAACCGAGGTCCGGCGCGACAGGCTCCTCGCGTTGCTGAAGATCTCGGATGCCGACAATGACGAGCTCGAGGCCGCGCTCACGGCATCGACAGATCCCGATGTGCGGCAGGAGGTCGAGCGCCAACTCGACTTCCTGGCCGTCGCGCTCCGCAACGCGATCAACACGCTGAACCCGAGCAAGGTCATCCTCGGCGGATTCCTGAGTTCGCTGTATGCGGTCGCGCCCGGCCACCTGAATGCGCAGGTCGCGTCGCAGCCGCTTCTGGCGCCGCGCGAATCGGTCACGATCGTTCGCTCGGAGCTCGCTGAAAACCGCCTCATGATCGGCGCGGCAGAGCTCGCGCTGGAGCCCATCCTCGACGACCCGACGCGCTTCGGCACCATCTCACCCCGTAGCTCCTAGCTCCCACCACGCCCGAGCGGAATTGCGGGGGCTGTGCGTCCAGTACGCTGAGTTATCGCTCACTCGCCCTGCCTTTTGGACATCTCCCTGTGACTGCTGTCATCCACCCAGGCGACGCTCTTTCGCGTCGCCAGCGCCTCGTCTACGTGCTCGTCCTCGGAGCGCTGACGGCCCTCGGTCCGTTCTCGATCGACCTGTACCTGCCGTCGCTCCCGAACGTACAAACTGACTTCGACGCATCCACCGCTGCCGTGCAACTCACGGTCGGTGCGACGACGATCGGGTTCGCACTCGGCCAGCTCGTGGTCGGCCCCTGGAGCGACAAGGTCGGGCGCCGTCTGCCGCTGATCATCGCGACCGCCGTACACGTGCTCGCGAGCCTCGCCATCGCCCTTAGCCCCAACATCGAGCTGCTCATCGTGTTCCGGGTGCTGCAGGGATTCGGTGCGGCCGCCGGCGGGGTCGTCGCCTCGGCGACGGTGCGCGACCTGTTCGGCGGATACCCGTTGGTCAGGATGCTGTCGAGACTCTCGCTGGTCTCGGGCGTTGCTCCGGTGATCGCGCCGCTCGCGGGCTCTGCGCTGCTTCTGATCATGCCCTGGCGGGGGATGTTCGACATCCTCGCGGTCTATGGGCTCATCGTTCTCGTGCTTTCCGCTGTCTTCATCGTTGAGACGCTGCCGCCCGAGCGCAGGCATTTGTCCGGGCACTCGACCACCAGGCAGCGGTACCACGCACTCTTCAGCGACCGCTTGTTCGTCGGCATCGCCATCGTCGGAGGCATGGTCTTCTCCGGCCTGTTCTCCTACCTGTCGTCGTCTCCGTTCCTGTTCCAGGACCACTATCACTTCGATCCGCAGCAGTACGGCCTCCTGTTTGCGATCAACTCGATCGGCATCATCGTCGGGGTCCAGTCAAGCTCGCGTCTGGCGCGGCGGATCGGCCCGCAGTGGATCCTCGCCATTGCCACGGCAGGGATGCTGGTGCTCGCGCTGGTCATCGTCCTTCTCGACCTGGCCGGGGCCGGGCTCTGGGGCGTCCTGGTTCCGTTGTGGCTGTTCATCGCGCTCTGTGGGTTCTCGTTTCCCTGCGTGCAGGTGATCGGTCTCGCCCACCACGGCAAAGAGGCAGGCACCGCGGCGTCGGTACTCGGGGCCGCGAACTTCGGTCTGGCGGGCATCCTGTCGCCCCTGATCGGGCTGTTCGGCACCTCGACGCCGATCCCGATGGCAGTCATGATGTTCGGCACGGCACTGGTCGCCATTCTCGCGCTGTGGCTGCTCGTTCGCCCACGCACCGTGCCCGCCCTCACGCCCTGACGGGCAGTGCTCCGCACGGAGCGGTCTTCAACGTTGTAATGTGCCAGTACCCGGCCGTGTGCCGCGACAACGAGGAGGCGGGTACGTGGCCGTGACCATGCACGACGTTGCCAGCCTCGCTGGCGTGTCGATCAAGACCGTCTCAAACGTCGTCAACGACTACCAGTACCTGAAACCGGAGACCAGGCAGCGGGTCCTCGATGCCATCGACAAGCTGGGCTACCGGCCAAACCTCTCCGCCAGGGGTCTTCGCTCCGGGCGCACCGGAGTCATCAGCCTGATCATCCCCGACATCCGCAACGCCTATTTCGCCGAGCTGGCAGATGAGGTGATCAGGGCGGCGGATGCCCAGAAGCTGTCGGTCATCATCGAGCAGTCGAACGGTGACAAGGAGCG
This sequence comes from Galbitalea sp., assembly GCA_036499165.1. Taxonomy (GTDB): domain Bacteria; phylum Actinomycetota; class Actinomycetes; order Actinomycetales; family Microbacteriaceae; genus Galbitalea. Next base: position 15,973 of record DASYEE010000150.1, read on the forward strand.
CGAGCTCGGGCTCCTGTCCGGGCCACGCACCAGCATGCTCGACGGCATCCTGTACAGCGTCCTCGGGCTCGAGGAGGCGGACGCTCACCTGCTGGAGAAGATCGAGACGCCTCTCGTGCTGCTCGGTGACCGCATTTTCCACGGCCCGACCGACCACGTCGCGATGCGCAACGCCGACTCGACGAAGGCCGCGACCGCCTATCTGCTTGCACAGGGTCGCCGAAGAGTTGTCGCGTTCGGCGCACACCCCGGCGAGGTGATCGGTTCCGCCGGCCTTCGCCTGTCCGGCTACCGCGAGGCGCTCGATGAGGCGGGCGTCGAGTTCGACCCAGCGCTCGTGGTCGAGGTGGGGGACTGGTTCCGCAAGAACGGTGCTGATGCGATGCACACCCTCGTCGAGAGCGGTGTGCCATTCGACGGTGTGGTGGCATTCAACGACCTGATCGGGCTGGGGGCGATGCGGGTGATGCAGGAGGCGGGCATCCGCATCCCGCAGGATGTCGCGGTGGTCGGTTTCGACGACATCGACGAGACTCGTTACTCGCTTCCCAGCCTGTCGACCATTGACCCTGGCAAGGGTGAGATCGCGCGGGTTGCGGTTGCGTTCCTGCTCGATCGGATCGCCCGGGGCAGCCAGGCGATACCGCCTCGCGAGCACCTGGCCGACTTCCACATCGTCGAGCGCGAGTCCAGCGCGGTCTGAGCGCCCGGGGCAGCGTCGTTCCGGCCGCGCGAAAATCTCGGTTCGGTCAATTTCGCGAAAGCCGCTTGACAGGGGTCGCGAGCCTCTGCATGATGTTCCTACAACGTTTACCTACAACGTTGTAAACGAGAATCCCCCAGCCTCATCGGCAGTCGGGGAGGACGCAAACGAATCGAGGAGGATTCGCCATGACACGACTTTCTGGTCGCGACGGCGTCCCTTCTCTCGCAGCCTGCTGCAACTCTCGTCTGCTCTTCCCTTCGAGCACGGCACATCGTTTGCCGCGTGCGCCGATGGCCCGGCTGGCCTCGATGCACCACAACTGACAAAGAAGTCCACCCACATCGAAGGGAAACACAGTGAAGAAGAAAGCACTGGCCGCCGCGATTACCGCGGTTGCGCTCGCCAGCCTGCTTGCCGCCTGCAGCCCAGGCGGAGGAAGCTCCAGCAATAACGCATCAGGCGGCACCAGCCCGAAGCTGTCCAACTGCTCGAACAAGTACGTGTACCCGAAGGCTCCGGAGGTTTCGGTGTGGGGCTGGTACCCCAACATGAAGCTCGTCGTCGACAACTTCAACAAGCTTCACAAGGATGTCCAGATCTGCTGGAATAACGTCGGCCAGGGCGGCGACGAGTACACCAAGGTGCAGACGGCGATCACGGCCAAGAAGGGTCTCCCGGATGTCGTGATGCTGGAAGCTGACCACCTCGCCACGTACGAGATCCAGGGTGCGCTCGTCGACATCTCGAAGCTCGGCGCAGACAAGGTGAAGTCGAACTTCTCCGCTGGCGCCTGGAACGACGTCTCCGGCGCAGGCGGCTCGGTTTACGCCGCTCCCGTCGACGGCGGACCGCTCGCCCTCATCTACCGCACCGACATCTTCAAGAAGTACGGCATCACGACCCCGCCCACGACCTGGGACGAGTACGCTGCCGACGCCGCGAAGGTGAAGGCTGCAGGTGGCCCGCTGTTCGGTGACTTCGGTGCGAACGTCCCGGCTCTCACGATGGCGCTCCAGATCCAAAAGGGTGCTGTGCCGTTCACGTACAGCTCCGCTGATCCGAAGAACATCAAGATCGACCTGAACGACCAGCCGTCGCAGGATGTCCTCAACTACTGGGCAGGGCTCGTCAAGAACAAAGAGGTCGGCACCGCCGACCAGTTCACGACGGACTACATCTCGGGCGTCGTCGGCGGCAAGTACGCGACATACGTCTCCGCTGCCTGGGCTCCCGGATACCTGACGGGCGCTGGCGTCGGCAAGGGCGCATCCAGTGGCGTATGGGCCGTCGCTCCGCTTCCGCAGTGGGATGCCTCGAGCCCGGTGCAGACCAACTGGGGCGGTTCGGCCTTCGCCGTTACCAACCAGGCGACCGACAAGAAGCTGGCGGCGGAGGTTGCCCTCGGCATCTACGCGGACCCGGCTTCGCTGAAGGATGGCTGGACCAAGCAGATCATCTTCCCGCTCAACCAGTCGATCCTGAAGTCGGATGCCTTCCTCTCGAACAAGTCGGACTTCTTCAGCGGCCAGACCGCCAACAAGGACGTCTATGTTCCGGCGGAGAACGCATACAAGGGGATCAACTACAGCCCGCTGACCGTGTACTACTACGCACAGCTGCAGGCGGAGTCAACGAAGATCAACCAGGGCAAGGAGACGGGCGCCCAGGCGGCCGCCAACGTGCAGGCCAGCCTGACCAAGTACGCCCAGAGCCAGGGCTTCACGGTCACCAACTAGTTCGCACCATTTCCCTTGGTGGGGCCGGCATCCAGGCACAAGGATGCCGACCCCACCGGCCCAACCAGCACGAGCGGAGGATCAATCGTCATGGCAAATGCAGACGCGACGCTGGCAGGCAAGCCGGCACGAGAATCGCGACCGGTGCGCCAACGCAGGAGCACAAAGTCGCGCGAACGTCGCCGCGGAAGGGTCGGCTGGCTGTTCATTGCGCCATTCGCGATCGTCTTCCTCGTCTTCCTGATCGCGCCGCTGGCCTACGCGTTCTACCTAAGCCTCTACACGAAGGGTCTCGCAACGGGTGGCGTGCCGGTCTTCAGCGGCATCGACAACTACATCCAGGCGTTCACCGATCCGGTGTTCCTCGGGGGCCTCCTGTTCGTCATCCACTTCGCGGTGGTGCTGATTCCGGTGCAGATGATCATCTCGCTGGCCGTCGCGCTCATCCTCGACGCGATCGTGACGCGCTTCGCCCGGTTCGCCCGGCTCATGATCTTCCTGCCGTATGCGGTGCCCGCGGTGATCGGGGCACTGATGTGGGGCTTCCTGTACAGCCCGTCGTTCGGGCCGCTGCAACAGTTGTTCGGTCCGGGTGCACCGTTTCCGCTGAGCCCTGGCAACGTCTTCTACGGGCTCATGAACGTTGTCACCTGGCAGTGGGCCGGGTACTACATGATCATCATCTACGCCGCGCTGCGCGGGATCGACCCGACCCTTTACGAGGCGGCGCGGATCGACGGCGCTAACGCGTGGCAGGTGGCCTGGCGCATCAAGGTGCCGCTCGTGGCATCCGCACTCGTGCTGATCCTGGTGTTCGCACTCATCGGCACACTGCAGTTCTTCACGGAGCCGTCCATCCTCGCGCCTGTCGCGAACGGATCCATCACCCTCGGCTTCACGCCGAACATCTACGCCTTCAACCAGGCATTCCAGTACTCGAATGTGAACTACGCGTCAGCGCTGTCGTTCGCCCTTGGCATCGTCGTCTTCATCGCGGTGTACATATTCCTGTTCGCAACACGTAAGCGCGGGAGCTTTCTCAAATGACAACAGCACGTATCGTCGCGCCGTCCGCGGCGGACCGACGGACCCGCGCTCGCAAGCGCGGGAAGCCCGGCAGTCGCGCGCTCGCCTACATCTTCCTCGGCGCTCTCGTCGTCTACTTCCTGATCCCCATCTGGTGGCTGTTCGTCGCGAGCACCAAGAACGTGCAGGGGTTGTTCCAGGGCACCTCTGGTGCGCTCTGGTTCGATAAGACCTTCGCGCTCTGGCAGAACCTCGTCGATCTGTTTACGTACAACGACGGCATCTACCTGCGCTGGCTCGGCAATTCCGTCTTCTATTCGCTGACCGCGGGAATTGGCGCAACGGTCCTTTCGGTGCTCGCGGGCTACGGATTCTCGAAGTTCAGATTCTTCGGGCGCCGCTTCTTCTTCTCGGTGCTGCTCGGCTCGGTGATGGTGCCGCTTACGGCGCTCGTCATCCCCGACTTCATTCTGCTGTCTGACCTCAACCTGACCGACACGGTCTGGGCGGTCATCCTGCCGTCGCTGCTGAACCCGTTCGGCGTCTACCTGATGCAGGTGTACATCACGGATGCTGTGCCAGACGAGCTGCTCGAGGCCGCGCGCATCGATGGCGCCGGGGAGTTCCGCACCTTCATGCAGGTGGCATTCCCGCTCATGCGGCCGGCATTCGTCACCGTGCTGCTGCTGTCGATCGTCGGCACCTGGAACAACTACTTCCTGCCCCTCGCGATGCTGCAGAACACGCAGCTCTACCCGATCACCGTCGGCATTGGACTCTGGGAGGGACAAGCATCGGCGAATAACGGCGGAGGCCACTCGCTCTGGGGGCTCATCATCGTCGGAGCCCTGGTCTCGATCATCCCGCTCATCATCGCGTTCCTCTCCCTGCAGAAGTACTGGCAGGGCGGACTCTCTCTCGGGGCCGTGAAGTAGGCGACACCGCCGACCGCCGCGCCCCGCGTTTCCCACCAGCTACCGAAATCGAAAGTGAACCATGCCTGAAGCCCAGCTGACCCTCGACCCCCACTTCACCGTAGGGGTGGTCAATCGCCGCCTGTTCGGCTCATTCGTCGAACATCTCGGCCGATGCGTCTACGACGGAATCTACGAGCCCGGTCACCCGACCGCCGATGCCGACGGCTTCCGCGACGACGTCCTCGAACTCGTGCGCGAGCTCGGCGTCTCGACCATTCGCTACCCCGGAGGCAACTTCGTCTCGGGGTTCCGCTGGGAGGACGCGATCGGTCCGAAGGACGAGCGGCCCGCCCGCCTCGACCTCGCGTGGCACTCGATCGAATCCAACGAGGTCGGGATCGACGAGTTCGCTGGATGGCTGGCGAAGACCGGCAGCGAGCTCATGTATGCCGTGAACCTCGGTACCCGCGGCGTGCAGGAGGCTCTCGACGTTCTCGAGTATGCGAATATCCGCTCCGGCACGAAGCTCTCGGATGCCCGGATCGCGAACGGCCACGCCGAGCCGTACGGAATCAAGATGTGGTGCCTCGGCAACGAGATGGATGGTCCATGGCAGCTCGGCCACCGGTCGGCCGAGGACTACGGCAAGATCGCATCCCAAACGGCAAAGGCGATGCGCCAGCTCGACCCATCGCTCGAGCTCGTGGCGTGCGGTAGCTCAGGCGCGCAGATGCCGACCTTCGGCGCCTGGGAGCACACGGTTCTGAAGCACACCTACGACGACGTCGACTTCATCTCATGCCACGCGTACTACGAGGAGGTCGACGGCGATACCGGCAGCTTCCTCGCGTCGTCCGTCAACATGGACCACTTCATCGAGTCGGTCATCGCAACCGCCGACGGCGTCGGCGCTGAGCTGAAGAGCACCAAGAAGATCAACATCTCCTTCGACGAATGGAACGTCTGGTATATCAGCCGGTACCACAACGTGGACAAGATCACCGACCTCGAGTCCTGGCCGATCGCACCGCGCCTGCTCGAAGACAGCTACTCAGTAGTGGATGCGGTCGTGGTCGGCAACCTGCTCATCTCGCTCTTGAAGCACGCGGATCGGGTGACCTCGGCATCCCTCGCGCAGCTCGTGAACGTGATCGCGCCGATCATGACGGAGCCGGGCGGGGCGACCTGGCGCCAGACGACGTTCTTCCCGTTTGCGGTGACATCGCGGCTCGCGGTCGGCTCGGCGCTCGAGGTCAAGCTCGAGTCCGACACGTACGCGAGCGCCGTCTACGGTGAGGTGTCGACCGTTGACGCGGTCGCGACCCACGACGCCGAGACCGGCAAAACCGCGATCTTCCTGGTCAACCGCTCACAGGATGCCCCGACCACCGTGACCATCGACGTCAGCCACCTCGGTGCCGTCTCGATCGCCGAGACCCACACGCTTGCCGATGATGACATCTACGCCAAGAACACGCTCGACGACCAGGAGCGTGTCGGGCTTCGCGCCAACGACTCCGCTGTCATTGTCGACGGCAGGCTGACGATCGAGCTGCCCGCTGTTTCGTGGACAGCCATCGCGCTCGCATGACTCGACGCGCGAGTGCGGTGGCGGCTGTCATTGCTGCCGCACTCGTCGTGATCGTCGGTCTCGGTGGTTGCACCGGAGCCGTGTCGTCGCCGTCGCCAACCGCTCGGTCGTCGACCGCTCGGTTTGCGGTCAGCGGCGACCTCGCGGCGCACGATCCCCAACTCGTCGCAGGTCAGGGCGGTGGTGCATGGCATGTGTACTCGACGGGCGACCAGTCGATCGGTGACGGCAATATCGAGATCCGCACGTCGCCCGACGGGCACAAGTGGACGCTCGCCGGTACGGTCTGGAAGAAAAAGCCGGCCTGGCTGTCGAAGGCCGTCCCCGGTGTGACGAATCTGTGGGCGCCGATGCTGTACCACCACGGGTCGACCTGGTACCTCTACTACGCGGCATCCACGTTCGGATCGAACCAGTCGGTCATCGCGCTCGCGACGAACACGACACTCGACGCCAAGAGTCCCTCTTATCGCTGGGTCGATCGCGGCGAGGTCATCGGTTCGCTGAAGACCGACGACTTCAACGCCATCGATCCGACAGTGATCGACGATAGTCACGGAACGCCGTGGATGGCGTTCGGGTCGTTCTGGAGCGGCATCCGGATGGTCAAGCTCAGCTGGCCGACCGGGCTACGCGCCGATTCCGCGACACCCCTCAAGATCGCCGACCGGGGCACGCCGCCGAACGCCATCGAGGCGGCGACGATCCTCAGGCACGGGGGTTGGTATTACCTCATCGTTTCGCGGGACTTCTGCTGCCAGGGCTCGGCGAGCACCTACAACATGGTCTTCGGGCGGTCGCGCAGTGTCACCGGTCCGTACCTCGACGAGAAGGGCAACTCGATGCTCTTCGACGGCGGCAGCGCCCTGCTCGCCACGAAGGGCAGCCAGGCGGGTCCGGGCGGCGAGTCGTATTCACGCGGGTATCTGGCGTGGCATTTCTACAATGTGGATGTCGGGGGAGCGACGACCCTCGCCATCCAGAAGCTCGCCTGGACGGCCGCTGGCTGGCCCACCCTGTCCCACACTCGCTGAGGGGCGCCAGATCGCCCTTCCGCACCGCCGTTAAGGGCGATCTGCCGCCCCTCAGCCCGGGCAAACGCGTTAGCGTGGAGCAATGAGGATCCTGCTGGTCGGCGCTGGCGGCGTCGGCAATGCCATCGCCAAGATTGCTGCTCGCCGCGACTTCTTCGAGCTGATGGTGGTGAGCGACTACGACCTCGGCCGTGCGGAGCGCACGGTCGAATGGGTCGAAGGCAACACACCGAGCGGGCCCGGCCTCCCGGGGCTCGAGAACGGGCGATTCGTGGCTGCGCGGGTCGACGCATCCGACCCGGACAGCGTGGCGGATCTCGCCCGCGAGCATGGCATCACCCACGTGATGAACGCGGTCGAGCCGAAATTCGTGCCGACGATTTTTGCGGGCGCGCTCGCCGCGGGAGCCGACTACCTCGATATGGCGATGAGCCTGTCAGAGCCGCACCCGACCAATCCGCTCGAAGAGACCGGCGTCAAGCTCGGCGACGACCAATTCGCGCAGGCTCCGGACTGGGAGACCGCGGGGCGCCTGGCTCTCGTCGGGATGGGCGTCGAGCCGGGGCTTTCGGATGTCTTCGCCCGCTATGCCGCCGACCACCTGTTCTCCTCCATCGACGAGCTCGGCACCAGGGACGGCGCCAACCTGGTGGTGCGAGACGAAGCCGGCAACGAGATTTTCGCGCCATCCTTCAGCATCTGGACGACCATCGAGGAATGCCTGAACCCTCCGGTGATCTGGGAGAAGGATCGCGGCTGGTACACGACGCCGCCGTTCAGCGAGCCGGAGGTGTTCGACTTCCCCGAGGGCATCGGGCCGGTCGAATGCGTGAATGTCGAGCACGAGGAAGTGCTGCTGATGCCGCGCTGGGTGGATGCCCGCCGCGTGACCTTCAAGTACGGACTCGGCGACGAGTTCATCGGGATCCTGAAGACGCTGAACCAGCTCGGGCTCGATAGGACTGAGCCGGTGCGCGTGCGCTCGGCCGATGGCCCCGTGATGGTTGCACCGCGGGATGTCGTCGCGGCCGGGCTCCCGGATCCCGCGACACTCGGGCCACGGATGACCGGCAAGACCTGTGCAGGCCTCTGGGTCACCGGCACCGGAGTCGACGGTAACCCGCGCGAGGTGTATCTGTACCACGTGGCAGACAACGAGTGGACGATGGCCGAGTACGACGCGCAGTGCGTCGTATGGCAGACCGCCCTGAACCCGGTGATCGCGCTCGAGCTGCTCGCGCGCGGAGTCTGGTCGGGCGTCGGTGTGCTCGGGCCGGAGGCGTTCGACGCGAAGCCGTTCCTCGACCTGATGGCCGCTCCCGTTGCCGATGGCGGCTACGGCCAGCCCTGGGGACTCCGCGAGCAGTAAGGGTGGAATTCGCTTTCCGAAATCGGGTATTTTGGGAATAGCGCTTTCCCGCGCTGGCAAGCCACTCACCGTACCGGAATGCGCTGCCGCTGCCGCTGCTGCTCCGCTGCCGCGCGCAGGGCGTCCGGCCATGCGCACACACCGGCCGCCCGGCCCGGCCCGCCGACGCCTCGCGCCCCCGTCCGCAAGCGCCGAGGGGCGCCACATCGCCCCAAAACTCGCCGCGGAAGGGCGATCTCGCGCCCCTCACCGGGATGGCCGGCGCGCGTGAGGGGCGGGAGCGCACGAAGTTCAGGCTGCCGGGCGGTAATGTTACCGGAAACATCGCGCGCGCGGATGCTCGCGACGTCCCGACGAAGGAACACCTCCATGAAATTCACCGACGGCTTCTGGCAGCTTCGACCCGGTGTCACCGCGCTCCATGCACAGGAGGCGTACGACATCCGCCAGCAGGATGACCGCCTCGTCATCACAGCGCCGACGAAAGTTATCGAAACCCGCGGCGACACCCTCAACCGGCCGGTGCTGACCGTGACGCTTAGCTCGCCCCTCGCCGGCGTGATCGGGGTGCGCATCGAACACTTCGCGGGTGGCCGCGACGCACAGGGCTTCCCGTTGCCCGGTGCCACGAGCGATGCGGGCGACGTCACCATGACGGAAGCTGGCGCCACTCTCACCTCAGGCGACCTCACCGCGACCATCAGCGCCGGGGCACCATGGAACCTCGAGTTCGCATCCGGCGGTCGCGTCCTCACCTCGAGCGGCAGCAAGTCGGCGGCCTACCTGACGACCGACGACGGTGTCTATGTCAGCCAGCAGCTCTCGCTGGGTGTCGGGGAGTTGGTCTACGGCCTGGGCGAGCGTTTCGGTCCGCTGGTCAAGAACGGCCAGAGCGTCGATATCTGGAACGCCGATGGGGGCACCTCCAGCGAGCAGGCGTATAAGAGCATCCCGTTCTATCTCACGAACCGCGGCTACGGCGTCTTCGTCAATCACCCCGGCCACGTCTCGTACGGGATCGGCTCTGAGTCGGTCGAGCGCGTGCAGTTCTCTGTCGCGGGCGAGTCGCTCGAGTACTTCGTGATCGCGGGTGCGGGGCCGCGGGAGATCCTCGAGCGGTACACGGCGCTGACCGGCCGCCCGGCATCCGTCCCAGCCTGGTCGTACGGGCTGTGGCTCTCGACCAGCTTCACCACGAACTACGACGAGGCCACCGTTTCGAGTTTCATCGACGGCATGGCGGCGCGCGACCTTCCGCTCAGCGTCTTCCATTTCGACTGCTTCTGGATGCGCGAGTTCCAGTGGTCGGACTTCGACTGGGACGCGCGCACCTTCCCCGATCCAGAAGGGATGCTCGCGCGGCTGCACGAGAAAGACCTGCACGTGTGCGTCTGGATCAACCCGTATATCGCGCAGGCATCCCCGCTCTTCGCCGAGGCGAAGCAGGCCGGCTACCTGGTGAAGCGCCCGGGTGGCGACGTATGGCAGTGGGACCTCTGGCAGGCGGGCATGGCACTCATCGATTTCACGAACCCGGATGCCACGCGCTGGTTCCAGGACAAGCTGCGTGTGCTCATCCACCAGGGGGTCGACGCGTTCAAGACCGACTTCGGGGAGCGGATCCCGGTCGAGGTCGAATACTTCGACGGCTCCGACCCCGAACGCATGCACAACCTCTACACCTCGCTGTACAACCGGGCTGTCTTCGACCTGCTGGAGGAGGAGCGCGGGGCCGGCGACGCCGTCGTCTTCGCCCGCTCGGCAACCGCGGGCGGCCAGAGCATGCCGGTTCACTGGGGTGGCGATTCGACATCAACATACGAGTCGATGGCCGAAACCCTCCGCGGCGGACTGTCGCTAGCGCTGAGCGGGTTCGCATTCTGGAGCCACGATATCGGCGGATTCGAGGGGACTCCGGATGCGGGCGTCTTCAAGCGCTGGACCGCCTTCGGCCTCCTGTCGAGCCATTCCCGCTTCCACGGCAGCGACTCGTATCGGGTGCCGTGGGCATTCGACGACGAGGCCGTTGACGTCACGCGCACCTTCACGAAGCTGAAGCTCAGCCTCATGCCGTACCTGTTCTCGGCGGGCGCCGAGGCGACCGCGACGGGCGTGCCGGTGCTGCGTCCGCTGCAACTCGAGTTTCCGGATGACCCGGCCGTCGGGTACCTCGACCGGCAGTACCTGCTCGGCCCGGACGTCCTCGTTGCCCCCGTTTTCGACGCAGAAGGCTGGGTCGATTTCTACCTGCCGGCCGGCACCTGGACGGGCTACCTCACGGGTGAGACGTTGCAGGGGCCTGGCTGGTTTCGCGAGCGTCACGGCTTCCTCAGCCTGCCGCTCTATGTGCGCGATGGCGCGGTGCTTGCGGTCGGTAGTCGCGACGACCGCCCGGACTACGACTACCTCGAGGGACTGACGCTCGTGGTCTATCCGTCCACGTCGGGTGCTGCCCGCACGATCACCGTGATCCAGCCGGATGGGGCGACGGCAGACTTCCTGGTCGAGCGCACGGCGACCGGAGCGCGGGTCAGTTCGAGCCACGTCGGCACCTGGTCGGCGCGGCTGGCGGGTGGGGGCATCGTCGCTTCCGTCGAAGGGGTCGCGGATGTCGCCGACTGAGCCAGGGGCCGCGCGCGCGACGATCTACGACGTCGCGCGGGCCGCTGGCGTGTCGCACCAGACCGTCTCGCGCCTGCTGCACGGGTTCACGGGCATCCGGCCCGCGACCCGGGAGCGGGTCGAGCGCGCCCTGATCGAGCTCGAGTACCGCCCCAACCTGGCGGCGCGATCGCTCGCGTCGAACGGGTCGCGTCGCATCGGGGCGCTCGTCTACGAGCTTCTTGAAGTCGGACCGCGGAAGACGATCCAGGGCGCTAGCGATGCCGCACGGCGCGCAGGCTACCTGCTCGACATCGTCACCCTCGATCCGACGGATGACGCGGCCGTGGACGAGGCGCTGACGATCATGCGTGGCCAGGATCTCGCGGGCATCCTCGCCTTCGCCCCCATGGACCTCCTCGGCGACCGGATCCGCCAGGCCGACTTCGCGGTACCGCTCCTGATTGAGGCGATCGTCGACCCGGGTGCGAGCGCCGACGACGGGCCGGATGCGCCGACCGACGCTGGCATGGATGCCGTTGTCGATCACCTGGTATCGCTCGGGCACCGAGACATCTTTTTCGTTTCCGGTCCCCGCGAATGGTCGGCCTCGCGCTACCGGGAGGAGGCCTTTGTCGCGGCCCTTCGCCGCCACGGACTGCACCCCCGGGGCAGCGCGGAGGCGGAATGGTCAGCGGCCTCGGGCTATCGGGCGGGTCTCTCGCTCCCGCTCGAACTCGGCATCACCGCCGTCGTCGCCGCGAACGATCAGGTGGCGCTCGGGCTTCTGCGCGCTCTGGCCGAGCAGGGAATCGCGGTGCCGCACGAGATCAGCGTGATGGGCTTCGACAACATTCCAGAATCGGAATATTTCCAGCCACCCCTATCGACTGTAAGCGTGGATTACGAGCAGAAGGGACGCATCCTGATGAATAGCTTCCTCGCGCTCATCGGCGATGCGCACGCCGCTGCTGAGACGGCTGAGCGTCGGAATCCGCCGCAGCTGGTTGTGCGGTCCTCGACGGCACCGCCGCCGGTCGGTCGCCCATAAGCTGGAATCGACAAGCAAGGGAGCACTCGTGTCTGACACGCTACGCATCGGAATTCTCGGCGCCGCGGGCATCGCGCCCAACGCGATCATCCTCCCGGCGCGGGCGATCGGTGGGGTGGAAGCCGCGGCGGTAGCCGGGCGTGACCGCGCTCGTGCCGAGGCCTACGCGGCCGAGCACGGCATCCCGCGCGTGCACGAAAGCTATGCGGCGCTCATCGCCGATCCCGACATCGACGTCGTCTACAACCCGACCCCTAACGGCCTGCACGGGCGCTGGACCGCCGCGGCGGTGCGGGCGGGGAAGCACGTGCTTGCCGAAAAACCGTTTACGGCGAACGCCGCCGAGGCGCGCGAGGTCGCGGCGGTCGTCGCCGACTCAGACCGCATTGTCATGGAGGCCTTCCACTATCGGTATCACCCACTGATGCTCCGTGCGCTGGAGATTCTCGCGTCGGGCGAGCTCGGCGCATTGATCTCGGTGGAGGGCACATTCCTGACCGGGGGAGCGCCCCGCGACGACATCCGCTGGAGCTGGCCGCTCGCCGGTGGCGCTCTCATGGACCTCGGGTGCTACCCCGTGCACATGCTGAGACACGCGGTGGGTGCGGAGCCGACCGTGCTCGCAGCTCGCGCGATCGAGAGCGAGCCGCGAGTGGATGGCGTCATGGAGGTCGACCTGGAGTTCCCGGGTGGTGTGAGCGGGCTCGTACGCGTCTCGATGGTGGGGGAGGGCGACGACATGTCCGCGCGCTTCGTGGGCGAAAACGGCGTGCTCGAGGTGCAGGGCCCCTGGCTGCCCCAGCTCGGCAACGGTATCCGGGTTATTGGAGGCGCGGGCGACCGCGTCGAAGAAATCACGACCGAGCCCTCGTATAACTTCCAGCTTCGCGCGTTCCTGGCCGTACTCGATGGTGCACCGCTCATCACGGGCGTCGACGACGCGATCGGCAACATGGAAGTCATCGACGCGGCGTACCGCGCGGCGGGGCTGCCCGTCCGGGAGCCCACCCCGTAGCAGGCCCTTCAGTAGGCGTTGGTACGCATGCGAGCAGCAGGTGGTGCGGCTTCCGAGGCCCCTACGATTCCCGTGTGCCCGTGAGTACTCCGGATGCCAGGACGTGCCCGTTGAGCGCCGCCGGCAGCTCTTCGGCGTGCGAGATCCGGGAGAAGTCGACACTGCGCTCGAGCGCGTAGAGGTGGAAGCGGTACCGGTGCGGACCGTGGCCGGGCAGTGGTCTCGGTCCCACGTACCGTCCGGGTCCGCGCCCGGTCGGCACGAAAGAGATCCCCGGCGCACCCGCAGCAAGCGCGTTCTCCGGAAGGCCGTCGTTGGCCGGCGCGAACCCAGCGATCGTGTGGATGCCCGGAGCGGCGCCCGGACTGTCCAGGTCTTCCATCACGAGGACAACGGTCACGGTGCCGGCGGGCAGGGCGCTCCAGGCGAAGGCGGGCGAGATGTTGGCGCCAATGAGCGGTCCGCAGTACTTCGCGGGTATCTCCTCGCCGTCGCGGAAGTCGGGGGAGGTGAGAGCGAAATGATGGTTGGTCGCGAGCTCGGGAGCAAGCGACATGCTCCTGGTCTCATCCGCGCGACGATTGCGGAACGCTTTGCCGAGCGGGATAAGGAGGACTTCTATGGGGTGCACGATGCTCCTGGTTATGAGTTGGCGATGCGGAGGAGGACGGGGGCGACGCGGGCTATGTCGTCGCGCTCCGTTGCGGTGAGTTCGGCAAGTTGATTGTTCAGCCAGTCGCGGCGGTGGCGGCGCGAGGCTGCTACCGCTGCCGTTCCCTCATCGGTGAGGGTGAATGCCACTTTGCGCCGGTCATCCGTGCCGCGGGTCTTCGACACATAACCGAGCTGCTCGATGCGCCGAACCGTCTGGCTCATCGACCCGAGTGTGACCCGGGCGGCCGCGGCGAGGTCGGTGAGACTCATCCGGTCCCGTTTGTCGAGAACGACGAGCACGAATAGGGCGGCATCCGTAACTTCTCCCTCCAGCCGCTCGGACAGGAATCGGCTATAGAGACGGGTGATCGCACGCCGCAGTTCGCTGCCAACATCGTCGATGTCGCTTGTCACGGCGTCTCCTTCAGTACTTAGTAGACCTAAGTAATTGCTTAGTAGACCATAGCATTTTTGGCGGCTTTTTTGCGAGGATGAAGTCATGCGCATGCTGCTGACCTCAAACGGAGTGGGAAACGAGCGGATCCGCGACACCCTGGACGGCCTTCTCGACCAACCGTTCGCGCAGTCGCGCGTCGCCGTCGTCATCGACGCGATCCTGCCCTTCGCGGGCGACAACACGCAGACGCTGAAGCATCTCGGGCAGCTGCATTCCCTCGGTTGGAAAGAGTTCGACCTGATGTCGCTCTTCGGCGGGCCGCACTCCGTTATCGAGTCGCGCCTCCGGTCGGCGGACGTCATCTTCTGTTATGGCGGCAGCAATCACTGGCTCGCCAACGCCTGGACCGCGACCGGATTTGCGCCGCTGTTGCGCGAGCTGCTCGACGAGAAGGTTTATCTCGGACTCAGCGCAGGATCGATGATCTTCTCCCGGCAGCACGAAAGGGTGGTCGAGGCATTCGACGACTACGAGGAGGTCGAGATGCTGCAGCTCGACTCGGTCGCCGCCGCAGTGCCCCTATTCGACTGGGCGCTCCTGCCACACCTCGGCGCCCCGTACTTCCCCGGCCAGACCGACGAATGGGCTGCGGCCAGCGCTGCCCGTCTTGGTGGCCCCGTCTACTTCATCGACGACGACACGGCGTTGCTGGTGCGGGAACCCACGGAAGCTCCCGTGGTGGTCTCGTCCGGTCACTGGCTTCACTTCGACGAACGCGGCCGCCTCGTCGATTCGCAGTGAGCGACCGGGCAACCGCGATCCTTCCACGAGACATTAATGGGCTGCGTCAGCCGCGGGTTGCTCGGTCGTGGACGGTCACCAGGTAGCCGTCGAGGTCCTGAAAGACGAACGTCGTGCCGAACGGACCATCGAATGGCGGCTGGACAACCACGGCACCCGCAGCAACAACGGTGTCGTGAAGAGTCACGGCTTCGGGGTCGTGCAGCCACAGGGCGACCCCGAGACCCACCTGGCCGGAGTCGAGATCGACGCCCGGCCCGGGGTCTCGAACGGCGAAAGTCGGCTGGGTGTCGAAGACGACAGCGTGCGGTGGCGAGAACGGCGCCCGAGTCAGCCCGACGACGTCTTCGTAGAACCTCGCCGCCTTCTCGAGGTCGCGTACTTGCAGGGCGATGAAATCCGGTCCGGTCACGCTCATGAGGTTCTCCTATGTCAGTATCCTTACAACCAGTGTATGTGAGGATACTGACATGAGCAACAACGTGCCGTCTGTCGGATACGCGCTGAAGCAAGCGCAGTCGCTTCTCCATCTCAGGATGGAGGAGGCGCTGAAGCCTCTCGGCCTGACCGTCTCCCACTATTCGTGTCTCTATCGCCTTCGTCTCGAGCCCGGCATCTCGGCCGCCGCCCTCGCCCGCCGCACGTTCGTGACACGCCAATCGATGAATGTGATGCTGCAGCAACTGATCGATCGCGACTTGGTGGCACGACCTACCCAGGCCGACAGCGGGCGGGCTCTCCCCACCCTGCTGACGGCGGCCGGCGCCAGCGCCCTCGACGCCGCCCAGGTGCTGGTGGATGGCGTCGAGCAGCGGATGCTGTCGGGCCTGCCCCCGGGCGACACCACCGCGCTCGCTCGAGGTCTCAGTGCGTGCGTGAGCGCGCTCGGCGGCTGAGCTTGCCTTCGTCCGCTGACCAGTTGGCCAACAGCGTCAACGCCTCGGCCGACGGCGAACCGGGTTCCGCGACATACGCGAAAATCTCCAGGCCTCGGTCGCCGGAGACTGCGACTCGCTCGTAGCGCAGCGTGACGTCGCCGACCACGGGATGCGTGAGCCGTTTCTCGACGTCGTGGTGCAGCCGGACGTTGTGTGGTGCCCAGAGTGCGGCAAACTCCGTGGACTTCGTCGCGATCTCCCCGACGAGATCCGAAAGACCGCGGTCGAGCGGGTCCTGCCCGGCCTGCGTTCGCAATGCCGCGACACACTCCCTGGCCATCCGATTCCAGTCGGCGAAGAACTCTCGGGCGCGAGGGTCGAGATACGTGAACCGCGCCATGTTGGGCGACCCGCTGTACTCGAAGATCGGCGCGAACAGTGCACGACCCAACTGGTTTGAGGCGAGGATGTCTTGCCGGTTGTTGACAACGAGGGCCGCCGCACCGGTCATGGCTTCGATCATCCATTCGACGCTGGGACGCACACTGCGCTTTGCTGCCGGGCGTCGCCTGCCCCTGCCCCGATCGTCGGATGCGCGTGCCAGGTCGAAGAGGTGCGCGCGTTCCGCCTCATCCAGCCGCAGCGCACCAGCCACCGCCTCGAGAACGCCATCGGAGACCCCAGCCAAATTGCCGCGCTCCATCTTGTTGTAATAGTCGACGCTCACGCCGGCCAGCGTTGCGACCTCTTCGCGTCGGAGTCCGGCGACCTGGCGGGTGCCGTACGACGTGAGCCCGACGTCTTCTGGGCTGATGCGCGCGCGACGTGAGGTAAGGAAGTCCTGCACCTCCGTTTTTGGGTCCATGAGAATGACGCTACTGCTGGCGGCCGTCGGCGGGGGTGCTCCATCAGTACATGGACAAGCTCGCCCTCTCACTGCAGCCGGGTTCGGTGCTTGTTTGGGAGAAACACGACGGGCGCGAAGGCGCCCGCCCCGAACAGCAGGAGGACTGCAATGCAGATCACACGGAACGAACTCGATACCATGCCAGCCGGCCCCAGCGACTGGTTCGATGGCAATGTCTACATCGACGTCGTCAGCACGCCGTCGCCGACCTCGAAGGTCATGGGCGGGATCGTTCACTTTGCGCCGGGTGCCCGCACTGCCTGGCACACGCATCCCGCCGGCCAGACGATCTACGTCACGGAGGGAGTCAGCCTGGTCCAGCGCGAGGGTGGAGCGATCGAGGAGGTTCGACCCGGCGATCGCGTCTATATCGAGCCGGGCGAGAACCACTGGCACGGCGCCTCGCCGAGCCGATTCACCGTACAACTCGCCTACCAGGAGGCGGACGAGACGGGTAACCACACCACGTGGGGTCGTCGCTTGTCCGACGACGAGTACCCGGCGTAGTCGCGGATGGATATCGCCCGGGATGCCTCCGCGGCCAGGCCCAGGGGTGAGCTCAACATACGTCTTGTCTCGCCCAGGTCGCAGCCGCCCTGAGGGTCGACCCACACTCGTGCCACAGGGTTCCTTACCAAAGAACGAGATTTTGACTATGAGGTGGTTCAAATTGCGCGCAGTGGGAGATTGGTGAGCTTGCTTGCGTCGAGCGTCAAGCGTTACGGGAACTCGAGTTCACCTGCGTGATCCACCCTGACATGACCATGAGAAGTTGTCATGTCGGCACAATGCTGGACAGACGGCACCTACTACCCGCGAAAGTGCGGTTTTACGGTTGCGCAGCCCCGGCTTGAGGCTGGAACGCGCCTTCACCGACGGTGATGTCGGTCGCATGGCTTCCACGACTCGTCATCCCATGGTCCGCGATATCCGTTGTATCGCCGGGAAGCCCTTCGTCCCATCCGCTATCGTGGGACCGGGTTTGCGAAATCCGTGGTGTGCCGGGAAGTCTGGTCGGCGTCTATTCGACGTGGAAACAGTCAGGAGTCGGCCATGTGCAATAGCCCGCGCGGCGAGTGTGAACGAGCATGGTGAGCGAGATCGTTCCCTTCGCTGTGGCTGTCTTGCTGGTGTCTGTCGCAGTGATTGCTGCGGTGTTCTCCAATCGCCTGAGCTCGTTGATTCGCATCCCGGCTCCCGCGCTGTTCCTCATTGCGGCAGCGGTGCTGGCGAAGATCTTCCCAGTCCTCGGATCGCTGCCTCGGGGAACCGACGAGAGCCTCGTGACGATAGCCCTCCTTTTCATCCTCTTCGATGGCGGAATGCACATTGGGTGGAGACGATTCCGTGCCTCGCTGGGAGCCATCACCGTATTGGGGATTGTCGGAACCATCGCGACCGCAGCGGCGATAGCCGCCTGTGCCCATTTCTTGTTCGGGATCGATCTGAGGCTGGCCCTTCTTCTCGGGGCGGCGGTGGCTCCCACGGACCCTGCAGTGGTGTTTTCTGTCCTGGGCAAGCGGGAAATCACCGGAAGAACCGGGACAATCCTCGAGGGAGAATCGGGCGCGAACGACCCGGTAGGCATCGCGCTCCTCGTGAGCCTCCTGGCCGCCACGGGCGGTGGATCGTCGGCCCTGGTCGGCGGGCTAACTGAATTCGGGTTACAGCTGGTTGTGGGCACGGCAATCGGAATCGGCGGCGGCTGGGGGCTTTCCAAGCTGATGCGCATGGTGTCCCTTCCGAACGAGGCACTGTACTCAGTCGGCACGATCGCTTGCGCAACATCGATCTACGGGGTGACGACGATCCTCCACGGTTCCGGCTTTCTGGCAGTGCTTCTGGCTGGGATCGTTGTTGGCGACACGCATGCGCCGTTCAAACGAGAGATTCGGCGGTTCACGTCCGGGCTTGCGACGCTCGCCGAGATTGCAGCATTCTCTCTTCTCGGGCTCACCGTCTCGCTGGACGTCGTTTTCGACCCGGCGGTCATCTGGCCAGGCCTCGCGATTGCCGGTCTCCTGATTTTCGTGGTGCGGCCCATTTTTGTCGGAGTCCTGCTCATCCCCATGCGGTTGCGTTGGGGTGAGCGCCTTTTCGTATTGTGGGCAGGGCTGAAGGGAGCCGTCCCCATTCTGCTCGGCATGTTCATCCTGGGTGCGAGGATCTCGGGTGCAGAGAGGGTCTACGCGATCATTTTTGTCGTCGTCCTTGTCTCGGTCATACTCCAGGGCGGACTTGTGCCCTTGTTCGCTCGGATCTTGAGGGTTCCGATGAAGACGATTGAACCGCAGCCCTGGGCATCAGGGTTACGGTTTCGCGAGAGACCTGACGGGATGGGCGAATACGTCGTCGCTATAGGCTCACCAGCCGAGGGAGCGACCGTTGACGAATTGGAACTCGGTGACGACGGGTGGGTCAGCCTGATCCGCCGAAATGGCGCGCTCGTGCAAGTCCGCGGCTCGACTCGCCTCGAGGCCGGCGACGTGGTGCTGGCCCTCGGAGACACGCAATCTGAATTCGTGCGCATCTTCGGAGCGAGCTGACCGCGTGAGTGTCAGAAGGGGACGGAGAGGCGGATCTGGTCGCGAAGGCTCCGCGCAGCATCTGCGTGGGCAAGGTGGTCGTTCGCCCACCACTAATACGTTGGAGTGGTCGACGGATTACCCACGGTTCTTTGCATAGGTCTCGAGAATCGCAGCGGCGCTGCTGGCGTCGTCAATCGTGACCACGATGGACCGACCATCTCGGCGAACAACTTCTATTCCGGTTCCTCGTCGCGTGACAACTCCCCAGCGGCCTTTGCGATTCGGGCCGATAACCCATCGGATTCCCCAGCCGCCGAAGTCGGCCATCGGATCAATCGACACGACCCCAGCTTTGGCAACGTCTGACGCGGGCACGGTCAGCCGCGGCCAGCCAAGGACGGAACGGACTGCAAACCCGCGAGGTCCGGCTGTGACCGAAAACTGGGCTGTCACGAGGATGACCGCCAACAACAGTGTTGGCGCAAAGAACACGGGCCAGACGTGCCAGCCTTTCGTCAGGAACAGCAGCACGCCGAGTCCGACGAGGAGTGCGGCAATCGTGGCCACCATTGTGACAAACCATGCAGGAAGATCAACCTTCCCGGTCCATGCCGCGACCTCGCCCTGTTTCATGGGCAACGCGTCTGACGCTTCGACGAACGAGCTTGCTGGCGCCTCACGCGGCAGGATGCGCCAGGTGAGGAGAGCCGAGGCAACCGCAAGCACCGCTCCGCCCGCCAGAGGAAGCGCTGGCGCAAGCGGGGAGGCGTTGAAAACCACGGAACCGACGCCCATGCCCAAGGCGTGGAAGACCGTGATCCCGACAGCGATCGCCGGGATCCACGCGTTGATTCCCACCATCCGCGTGGCGCGGGCGATGAAGAAGCCCATGAGCGCGATCACCGGGAAGCCGATTGCGGCTACGAGGATCGCGTAGGTCCACCACGGGCCGTACCGATCGGGTCCCGATCCCCAATGGATGATCAGCTGTCGCGGGCCGCTTGTGCCGACCAGAACGATCACCGCCTCGGAAAGAACGACAATGGCAAGCGGGAACCAGATGGCAGCAATCAGCGCGGCTCGGCGAGCAGCGGTGTGATCGATCACGCGGGCGGTCATGATTCGTAGTCCTTTCGTACGAGAGCAAGAAGGGTGCCGATCGGAATCTCGGCGGCCTTCGCTTGTGTCGTCAGTCTCGCCACCGCGTCCCGAACGCCGTCGGCGGTCGGAAGTCCGACTACGACGGCGCCTCGCCCTCGGCGGAGTTCTACCTGGCCCTCGTCGCGAAGTCCTTGATAGGCGCGCAGCACCGTGTGGACGTTGACGCCAAGGGAGTCGGCGAGTGATCGGGCCGCCGGGAGACGTTCACCCGTCGCGATCGTGCCGGTCGCGATCTGGGTCGCGATCGAAACCTCTATCTGAGCGAACACCGGCGTCGTTGCCGTCGGGTCAATAAGAACGAACACACTATTATTCTAGTTGCATTAGAACTACTCTGTTTGCAATTACACGATCTCATTCAGGATGGCGATGCACAATGGCGGCTACGCGGAAACCCTGGTTCGGGCGGAATCGTTCTATTCCGGGCGGGCGTTCTGTGATGCGGCGACCGTCATGAGCGGCCTTGTCGCGTGGGTCGCTGACTCTGGTGTGGTGCAGGGACTGATCATCGGCCTGACGTTCGCGTACTTGACGACGGTGTTGCTGCTCAACGTCGTCGCACAAGGCCAGACCCGAACAGTGAATGGATGGAGCGCGATCCGCAATGCTGGCCGCCCGGGATCCGGGCTCCTCGTCCGCGCTGCACTGCAGAAGGCGCTCCCGGTGGTGAACGTGTTCGAGGAGGCTGCGTACTGGACCGCGACGAAGGATGAAGCGGGCGCGCGGCTCAGCGGCGCGTTGGTCTATCGGCTTCATTTTGCGGATGGTTGCCTCCCGCCGAACGATGCGTTTTGGTCGCTTACCGCCACCGATCACACCGGCTACATTGTCGCTAACCAGGCCGGTCCCTCGAATGTTGACAGCAACGCCGGGCTTGTGAAGAACGCGGATGGCTCGGTCGACATCATTCTGCAGTCGACAAGGCCGGTTGCCGCCGCGCCCAACTGGTTGGCGACGCCGCGCGGCCGATTCAAGCTGATGCTCCGCGCGTACCTGCCCGGGCCATCCGTGATTGACGGCCAATACGAAGTGCCTCCGGTTGTGCGGGTATCGAAATGAACCGGCTCATCCTCAAGCACGGCGTCCCGGTCACGATCGTCATCCTTGCGATCTTCGCTTGGGTCATCTTTTCGCGAGTGGCAAACGGCGGGCCAAAAGCGATAGCTCTGCTTGTGGTCGTCGCGGTCGCCGTGTGGGCTCTCGGGACCTTCGTCTTTATCTACTTCTGGCCGCGGATAACGGTCGGCGGTTTCAAACGGATCTTCACAAACCGCGGACTGGGCGGCGGCCCGATTCCGGTGAACAGCATTTACGCGGTGCCGGAGAGTTCGTCGCAGTCGGCGTCTGCAGGCAGCGTCATCGCGACGGGAACCGATGATGTGCTGTACGTCGGCGGGTGGCTGGATGTGAAAGCCGGTCCGCGGGTGCTCCACGTGCCGGAAACGAGCGGCCGCTATTACGGTCTGCAGTTCACGGATCCCACAAGCGGGGCCAACTTTGCTTACATAGGCAAACGAACCACGGGAACGCATGCTGGTGATTTTGTCCTCTGCGATCGTGGGTGGAAGGGCGAGACTCCTGAGGGGATGAGCCGTATCGATGTGCCCCACCGCGAAGCGTTGATCATCGGACGCGTATTCGTCGCCGATGAACAAGACCGGGCCGCGGCTTACGGGCTCGCTCAGCAGATCGAACTCACGGCGCTCGAACGAGGAGTGTGACGACCCAGGTCAGCCACGCTCATGTGCAGGCTGACACCGCCATCGGGGGCGGTGATCCTCCGAGGTCAGTTCACAGCGGGCGTTTCGACGGTTGCCGCGTCCTCTTGACCGACGGTGAGTCCCTGGCCCTTGCGGCGGAAGAGCAGTGCGGAAATGATGGCGCCGGCGGCGAAGAATCCGGCCCCCCACCAGTACGCGGTGTTGTAGCCGGCGATCGCCGCGTTCGCTTGCACGGTCGGCGTCGGCGGCAGGTGGTCCGCGATGTAGGTGCTGATCGCGGTTGCGGCGAGGGTGTTCAAGAGCGCGGTGCCGACGGAGCCGCCGACTTGCTGGCTCGTATTGACGAGTGCGGAGGCCACTCCCGCATACTTCGCATCGACGCCCAATGTCGCGTTCTGAATGGACGCGGGGATGACGGTTCCCATCCCGAAGCCGAGGATCATCAGCGGCGCGAGGACGTCGGCCGCGTACGTGCTCGAGGCGTTCAGGTGGGTGAAGTAGATCATCCCCACAACACCGATGACCATGCCGATCGGGACCAGGATTTTCGGACCGAGGCGGGGGACAAGGATCGTGGTTCCGACCTGCGCCGCGATGACGAGCATCCCGATCATGGGCAGGAAGGACACACCGGTTTGCAGCGGTGTGTAGTGCAGTGTGGTTTGCAGGTAGTAGGTGAGGAAGAGGAAGAGCGCGAACGCTCCTACTCCGGCGATGAGGATGGAGGAGAAAGCTGCGCCTCGGTTTCGGTCGAGGAGGATCGACAACGGGAGCAGCGGTTCGCTTGCGCGACGCTGCCAGAGGACGAAGGCGATCAGCAGGATGCCAGAGGCGACGAGGGGCCCCCAGGTGATGAAGGCTCCCCAGCCGTCAGTGTTGGCGTGGGAGAACCCGAAGACGAGGCTGAAGAGCCCCAGGGTGACGAGGACGGTGCCAAGGTAGTCGAGCTTCGGGCGTGGGCCAACCA
Source organism: Galbitalea sp. (assembly GCA_036499165.1). Classification (GTDB taxonomy): domain Bacteria; phylum Actinomycetota; class Actinomycetes; order Actinomycetales; family Microbacteriaceae; genus Galbitalea. The sequence continues at coordinate 39,033 of DASYEE010000150.1, forward strand.
GATCGGTGTGCTTGACGAACATGATGGCGCCGATGATGGCGAACACGGCGATGATGTCGTTGACGTAGAGGTTCCACCGCCAGTCCAGCGACTGGGTGAGGATTCCGCCGAGCAGCAGTCCGATGGCCCCACCGGCACCGGCGATCGCCCCGAAGACACCGAACGCACGAGCACGTTCCTTGGGGATGGTGAACGTGGTGGTTAGTACCGCGAGGGCGGTGGGGGACAGGAGTGCACCGAAAGCGCCCTGGATGACGCGGGCGGTGACGAGCCAGTCGAACGATTGCGCTGCACCGCCAAGAGCGGATGCGGCAGCGAAGCCGATGATCCCGATGATGAATGTCCGCTTCCGCCCCAGCAGGTCGCCGATCTTCCCGCCGAACAGGAGCAGGCTGCCGAACGCGAGTGAGTACGCGGTGATGATCCACTGCCGGTCGTTGGTGGAGAAACCAAGGTCGGCCTGCGCTGAGGGGAGCGCGATGTTCACGATGGTTGCGTCGAGCACGACCATCAGTTGGGCGAAGCCGACGACAGCCAGGACGATCCAGCGTCGCGATGCGGACTCGGTGCCAGCCGCGGTGTGTGAACTGCTCATGGGGATCTCTCTTCTTGAGGTGATGCCTATTGGTGGGTGCGTGACTATCGGGTCAGGCCGAGTTTGGCGCGACGGCGTGCACCGTCGAATCGTGCAATCTCTTCGGGGGCGAAGGGCTCGTTCTCGAAGGGTTTGCCCATGAGGCGGAAGCCGATGAAAATGATGCCTACGCCGAGGAAGACGGCCGCGTAGACGACGGACCAGATCCAGTCGGTCCCGCGAATCAGGTGGTGTTGGTAGACGAAGGTGATGTACCAGATTCCTACGGGGACGAAACCGACGATCGTGGTCGCAAGCCCTGGGTTGTACCAGCTGCGCAGTCGGATATTCGCGACTACCGCGTGTGCGATGAACTGCACGACGAGCCCGACGATGACCGGCCCAAGTCCCAGCCAGATCAGGTTCGGCCAGATGACGGGCAGCAGGTAGAAGATCCAGAGGATCACGTTGTTGAAGGTTCCGTTGACCTGGTTCAGCGGGCGACGATCGAGCTTGTCACGCTCTCCGCCGAGAGTGAGGTTGAGCACCCACTGCGCGCCACCGGGCAGGTGGTACTCCTCGTACTCGTGCAGGAACATCACCACGAGGTTCAGGAGCAGGATGAGCCGCAACCCGTCGTAGCGGGCGAAGGCCTGCCAGGCCAGAGTAAGGATGGCGAAGCCGAGGGCAAAGTCATACCAGTGCCGACGGAGGTAGTGCGCCATGATGCTCCTGCGAGTGAGATCTCGTTAATTCAGCAAGTGCTGAGATAACTGTCTCTCATACTTTCGCACATGTCAACGTATGCTGAATTCACCCATTGGAGGTGACGGAATGGTCGTAAAGGAAGCCGGGGTGCGAACCGGTCGACGGCCGGGCGTGGAGTCAAGCCGCACAGGGATTTTGAGAGCAGCGAAGATGCTGTTCGCTCGGGACGGGTATGACGGCGCAACGATCCGCGCGATCGCGAATGAGGCTGGGGTGGACAATGCGATGGTCATCCATTTCTTCACCTCCAAGGAGCGACTCTTCGCGGCGGTTCTCGAAGACCTCAGCGCCATCCTTCCCACGCTCGGCGCGACGGCCTCCGCGGGTGATCGCTCCGAACGGGGCAGGCGGCTCGCGCAGGCCTACTTCGAGCTGTGGGAATCTGGCGAGACGGGTGAGGCATTACGTGCGCTGATCCGCGGCGCGATCGGCTCGCCCAACGCGACCGCCATCATGCGCGAGTTCCTCGATACCCAGCTGATCGCGCCGATGTCCAACTCTCAGATGGCGATGGTCAGCGGAATGCTGCTCGGCGTCGCCATCACTCGCTACGTCGTTCAGGCGGGTCCCATCGCGGAGATGACGCGCGACCAGGTCGTAGACATGCTCGCGCCATCACTCCAGCTTCAGCTCGACACGCTTTAGAAATCAGTTCCATCATCAAGGACAAGGACCAACTCATGCGCATCGGATTCATCGGAACGGGCACGATCGCGACGGCTCTAGGCCAGCACTTCGATACAGGCGGCCACACCGTTTCCTACGGGTCACGGAATCCTCGGGATCACGAGGGCTCGGTCAGCATCGCGGATGCGGTGTCGTCCGCGGAGATCGTCGTTACGGCGATCCCCGGCCGCGCCGTACTCGACACGCTCGAGGAGATCGGCGAAGAAGCCCTCGCGGGCAAGGTCATCATGGATGTTTCGGTGCCGCTCTCCGCCGACTCCGAGCTGCTGTTTCCGAACGACAGCCTCGCGCGGAAGATCCAGGAAAAGTACCCGCGAACGCCGGTCGTAAAGACCCTCAACACGATGAACGTGTCGATGATGTTCGGCCCGTACGACAAGGTCGCGCGGCCCGACGTGTTCGTTTCGGGAGACTCGGACGAAGCGAAAGCCACCGTGAAGTCACTTCTGACGGAGATGGGCTGGCGCGAGGAATCGATCCTCGACCTCGGCGGCATCGAAACCGCGCGAGGAACCGAGCACGCGGTGTTCCTGTTCTTCGCCGCATTCGGAGCTGTGAAGTCGCCGACGTTCACAATTTCGATCTCGCGCTGAGCGTCGACCCGGTGCTGCGGGTTCGCACGGCCTCGATATTGTGATGACGCAATGAGCTGTGTCCGACCACGAGAGGCCCGACGCCCATGACGCGAACCGAATCTCCGAGGGTCGGGATCCCGGTCATCATCCGGGAATGGGGGCGCATCGGTGTCACCGGGTTTGGTGGTCCTCCGGCTCACATCGCTCTGCTGCGGAAACTCTGTGTCGACAGGTATCAGTGGCTCAGCGCCGAAGAATTCGAGGACGCGATTGCCGCGACAAACCTGCTGCCTGGCCCGGCATCAACCCAGCTCGCGATCTTCTGTGCTTGGCGACTTCGCGGATGGATCGGGGCGATCCTGGGCGGGATGTCATTCATCCTGCCCGGCTTGATCCTTATCGTCGCGTTGTCCGTGGTGTTCCTCAGCGCAAGTGCTCCACTGTGGTTGAAAGGTGCGGCGGCCGGCGCCGGAGCTGTAGTTCCCGCAGTTGCGCTGGGCGCCGCGATCGGGCTGCTCCCGGCCAGTTGGAAACGAGCCGGCGCGAAGAGCGCAACGCGAACCCGGTGGGTGAGTTACGTCGTCTTCGGCGTTGCGTCGGGCGCTCTCATTGGTCCCTACCTCGTTCTCGTGCTGCTCGCGTGCGGGCTGATCGAAATTTGCTCCCGCCGCGCCTGGCGGCCGCGGCTACCCGGCGGGGCTCTGAGCATCAGCGCTCCTCTCATCGCGTTGCCTGCACTAATGGGCAGCCTTGGCGGAGTCGCCCTGGTCGCGTTCAAGGTCGGCACCCTGTCCTACGGCGGCGGGTTCGTGATCATCCCGCTGATGCAGCACGACGCGGTCGTGACCTACCACTGGATGACAGGAACACAATTTCTCGATGCCGTCGCACTGGGTCAGGTCACACCGGGACCGGTCGTCCTGACCGTCGCCGTCGTGGGATACGCTGCCGCAGGAATTGGTGGAGCACTCCTCGCGACGACCATCGCATTTGCCCCCTCATTTATTTTCGTGCTCGCCGGCGGTCGACACTTCGATCGCCTTCGCGGCAACCGAACGGTGCAAACTTTTCTCACCGGCGCTGGTGCCGCGGTAATCGGAGGGATCGCGGGGTCAGCAATCCCTCTCGGGCTGGCGCTCACCGCGTTCTGGCAACTTGGTGTCCTCGTTCTCGGACTCATCTGGGTGCTCGCGTTGCGTCGGAGCATCGTCCCCGCCCTCTTAGGTGGGGGCGCACTCGGAGTCGTCGCAGCACTGATCGGGCTTCCGATCGCACGGTGACGGCTGCCGGGAGGCGCTCGACGAAGACTGCGTAAGTCCACCAGGGGCAAAAACGCGCGCCACGGTCGGAGAGCTGGGGGCCGTGTGGCTCGCGACTCGTCCGCACGAAATTCTCGACGTCGGCGACCACTAGCGGGACATCCGACCGGAGTGAAGCCCCCTGGGGATGTCAAGATTGGGCGTGGTCCAAGAACCCGATGAACTCGAAGAAGACGAACCAACGCGCGTGATCTTCAGCTTGATTGTTAACTCAGGCAGCCCGATTGCGGCACTCGCGCATTTCCCAGCCCGTACTCGCGCGCCGAGGCCCGACGACGACTACTTCTACGACATTTTCCACGCCGAGTTCGAGGACGATAACTGGAATACCCGGTCGGACAAACTCGACGCCGCCGTAAACGACGCTCTCGATCTGCTTGACGCCAGCGGGGTCGATCCGGACGGACTCGCAGCCCCCGGTGTCCACGTCCGTGCGTTTTTCACGTTCGATCCAGGAGCCGAGACAATTCAGGCATCCGTTGTGAAGCGCTTGGCGGGATACAACGCAGCGATCTGGATCGATGCCAACCGATAGCCTCCGGTGAGAAGCCCGGCGAATCACTCGAGAGGCAAAGTTCGACGATCTAGACGCGGTCTCGGACCGACTCGATGACGTGAGAGCCCGAAGGATCGCGCACTAGGAGTGATCTCAGCCAAACTCCGTCTGAAATCAGTACCGACGGTCGCAGGAGAAGGGGTACCCGAATGTGGGGGCGCTCACGGGTTTGAAGCGGCGCGCCGGCTTAGGAGTTTTCGGCGCATGGCGCGCGCTCGGACCAGGATCAAACCTCCGAACAGCAGAACGAGTGCCCAGGGCAGCCAGAATCGGGCCGGAGCCCAGGTCGAGGTGTGAACGATGTTGTTCTCAGCATCGTTGTTAAAATCCTTTGGTGTGTAAGTTGCGGGTGCGGTTCCATCGGAATTCACATCACCGTCAAGCTGGACGTTCTTCTTGACCATCGATCCGTTGTCGCTGACCCACGTGCCGACACTTTCGCATCGACCGCGATATCCGGATTCGCAACTGTGCTGAGTGAATGTGCCCGAATAGCTGCGCTGAGTAGCACTGAACGCTGAGCTGATGCCTAGCAACAGACTGACGATAAAGAGCAGGCCGAAGAAGACGCAATACGCAATGTTGCCCGCCATTTTGAGTGCGCCGCGGCGCCGACGACCGGGACGCTCCGTACGAAGGTCCGCCTGCGCCAGTTGCACGTGCTCGTTCAACCCAGCCTTCCCGCGGCGAATTGGGATCATTCGACGGTCACAATACGCGATCGCGGAGTGACCAAGGTTCCTGCGGTGAAGTAGTCGTGGCTCGTGCCGGCTACTTGAGAGCTTCGATCCAAGCTGAGCGGTGTTGCTGCACGTATTGTGTGGCCCCGAGCCAATGCTCACCGTGGCCCTCGACAAACATCGTTCCCCATGGTTCGACTTGGTGTCGGTTCGAACGCTCCAGCATCTCGTACATCGCGTTGGTCCTCTGTCCCATCGCATCAGGCAAGGCCGATCGCAATGTCATGTCCGCGTCGTACCCGTCAGCAAACGCTCGGAGCCGTGCGGCCGCCTGATCAACCGGCTCGCCGGCGGCAAGCATCGCGAATGACTGAGCAGCGTACGCAAGGTCCCACAGTCGAGTGCTAGGCCCCGCGCCATCCCAATCGATGAACAACATTCGATCGCCGACAATGAGATTCCAGGGCGCAAGGTCGTTATGGCACATCAGTTCGGCATTGTCAGCTGGAAGGAGCGTGTCTGCAGTGTCCAGATCGGAGATGTCGAATGATTCGCTTGCATCGTGAATTCGGCGAACTTGCGCACCCACAGCGTGCAGCGTGGTGAGCTCGAGCGGCATTCGAGCTAGGGCGTTCCCACCGGGGACGAATTCGATTACCTGTCGACCTTGTTCGTCTCGGCCCATCGGGGCGGGGACATCGATCCCGCTTGCTCTCAGGTGAGTGAGGAACTGGTGAACAACACCGGCGTTAGGCTCCCACGGCTTTCGGACTGTGCTGCCGACTCGAATGACTGCTCCAGAAGCATTGCCGCCTGAGAGGACCTCCGGCATCTCTTCCATCTGAGCACGCTACCGCGCGTTTCGAGGCGCCACGAGTAGCAAGTCGGTTGGCGAAACGACGGTGAATTGAGGGTGGCTCGAGAGATCGAACGGTGAAAAGCCCGGAAAACCAACCTTTTCAAGGCAAAAATCGGCGGAGAATGGGGATTCGACTCCCCACTGTGCCGCATCCACATTGCGCGCTTCTACGCCTGCCGGGAGGCAACTTCGGGACGCAATGCGGCTGACTGCTCAGCGGGGCCACACCTGCGGGGTCCGAATGCCGTGCCGACAAGCATGAAATGCCCGGTCAGGGTCCGGCTTCGCGCGGACCCTGACCGGGCATTTCAAACGCGGAGAATGGGGGATTCGAACCCCCGAGGGCTTGCACCCAACACGCTTTCCAAGCGTGCGCCATAGGCCACTAGGCGAATTCTCCTGGCGGGCACGGCCGCAGCAAAGCGATCCGAGCCATAGAGCATCCTACCGGCATCTTTCTGTGTTGCCATTCGGCGCTGGTGCCTAGGCTGAGTTCGTGCCCACTCGCATCTATGTGACCTCAGCGGAGGGGCACACCGGCAAGTCGACGGTGGCCCTCGGCATCCTCGAGACGCTCGCGCGCCAGGCTGGCAGGGTCGGGGTGTTCCGGCCGATCTCGCGTTCGGCATCCGGCGACGACTATGTGCTCGAGCTGCTGCTGGCGCACGCGACGGCGGATATCGCCCTCGAAGACTGCGTCGGCGTCACCTACGAGCAGGTGCACAATGACCCGGAGGCGGCTCTCACCGAGATCGTGTCGAGGTTCGCCGCGGTTGAGCGCCAGTGCGACGCGATCGTCATCCTGGGCTCAGACTTCACGGATGTCGGAAGCCCGACCGAGCTGTCGTACAACGCCCGCATCGCCGCGAACCTCGGGTCGCCCGTCCTTCTCGTTCTGGGCGGCCGCCTTGCGGAGGGCGAAGGCGCGCGCACGCCAGACGAAATGCGCCAGATCGCGGAGCTCACCTCGGCCGAGCTGAAGGGCCAGCACGCCGGGTTGGTTGCGGTGATCGTCAACCGTGCGGATGGCGATCGTCTCGGCGACATCCGGGCAGCGGTCGCCGGCACCGTCGGCGACGTCCCGGTCTGGACGATCCCGGAAGACCCGTTTCTCGTCGCGCCAACGGTCGCGGCCCTCATCAAAGCGACCGACTCGCGACTGCTCTGGGGCGACCCGGAGCTCCTCGACCGCGAGGCGCTCAGCGTCGTGGTCGCGGCGATGTCGATGGAGAACGTGCTTCCGCGCCTCACCGAGGGCGCTGTCGTCGTGACACCGGGCGACCGCGCGGACGTGCTCGTCGGCGTTCTCCTCGCGCACACCTCCGGCACGTTCCCGAGCCTTGCCGGGATAATCCTGAACGGCGGTTTCGAGCCCTCCCCCCAGATCCAGCGACTGATCTCCGGCATCGGCTCAACGCTGCCCATCGCGATGTCATCGCTTTCGACCTTCGACACGACGCGGCGCATCACCCAGACTCGGGGGCGCCTCGCCGCAGACTCGCAGCGCAAGTACGACACCGCGCGCGCCCTGTTCGACGAACACGTGGATGCGGCTGAGCTGCTGCACCGCCTCGACCTCAGCCCGTCGAACGTCGTCACGCCTCTCATGTTCGAGTACGGACTACTTGAGCGAGCGCGCCAGAACCAGAAGCACATCGTTCTGCCGGAAGGCGAAGACGACCGGATCCTGCGGGCAGCGAGCACGCTCCTCCAGCGCAAGGTGGCGAAGCTCACGATCCTCGGTGACCCGGCCTCGATTCGGGCCCGCGCCACCGAGCTCGGTCTCGATATTACGGATGCCGCGATCATCGACCCGATGGATGCGACGCTCCGCCAGCGCTTCGCCGAAGAGTATGCGCGTATCCGGGCCAACAAGGGGATCACGCTCGGCCAGGCGAGCGACACCGTCACCGACGGCTCGTACTTCGGCACCATGATGGTGCACTTAGGACTCGCCGACGGCATGGTCTCGGGGGCGACGCACACGACGGCCAACACCATCCGGCCGGCGTTCGAGATCATCAAGACGAGGCCGGGCGTCTCGGTCGTCTCGAGCGTGTTCCTCATGGCGCTCGCCGACCGGGTGCTCGTCTACGGCGACTGCGCTGTCGTACCAGACCCGACCTCCGACCAGCTGGCCGACATCGCGATCTCGTCGTCCGAGACGGCGATGCGCTTCGGCATCGACCCGCGCGTCGCGATGCTCAGCTACTCGACGGGGGAGTCCGGCAGTGGCGCGGACGTCGATAAGGTGCGGGCGGCGACAAAGCTCGTGCGCGAGCGGCGGCCGGACCTGCTGGTTGAGGGGCCGATCCAATACGACGCGGCAGCGGATGCGACCGTCGCGGCAGCGAAGATGCCGGGTTCGCAGGTGGCGGGCCGCGCGACCGTGTTCATCTTCCCCGACCTGAACACGGGCAACAACACGTACAAGGCTGTGCAGCGAAGCGCGGGAGCCGTCGCCATCGGACCGGTGCTGCAGGGCCTCAATAAGCCGATCAACGACCTGTCGCGTGGCGCCCTCGTCGACGACATCGTCAACACCGTTGCGATCACCGCGATCCAGGCGGTCGGCGCATGACCGAGGTCTTCGTCGTCAACTCGGGGTCGTCATCCATCAAATACCAGCTGGTGGATGTCGAAACCGGCGGAGCCCTCGTGAACGGCCTGATCGAACGCATCGGTGAGCCCGGGGCAGAGGCACAGGACCACGTCGCAGGCATGAAGCTCGCGCTCGACGCGCTCGGTACCGGTCACGACATCGCCGCGGTCGGGCACAGGGTCGTGCACGGCGGAACCAGGTTCACCGAGGCGACCGTCATCACCGACAAGGTCGAGCACGAGATCGACGAGTTGTCATCGCTCGCGCCGCTGCACAATCCGGCGAACCTGATCGGTATCCGGGCGGCCAGGAAAGCTCTGCCGGATGTGCCGCACGTCGCCGTCTTCGATACCGCCTTCCACCGCACACTTGCGCCGGATGCGTACACATACGCGATCGACGCCGACCTCGCGGCGAAGCATTCCGTGAGGCGCTACGGCTTCCACGGCACCTCGCACAAGTACGTCTCCGAGCGGGCAGCGGAGTTCCTCGGGCGTCGGCTTGAAGACACGAAGACGATCGTCCTTCACCTGGGAAACGGGGCGTCGGCGTGCGCGATCGACGGGGGCAGGTCGATCGATACGAGCATGGGGATGACACCGCTCGAGGGTCTCGTGATGGGGACTCGCTCCGGCGACCTCGACCCGGCCATCCTGGCGTACCTGCACGCCGAGGCCGGTCTCGGCTTCGACGAGCTCGACACGTTGCTCAACAAGAAGAGCGGTCTCCTCGGGCTGACCGGCAACGGTGACATGCGCGACGTGCAGGCTTCCGCGAGCGGCGGCGACGAGCAGGCGGAGGCGGCACTCGCGGTCTATCGCCACCGCATCCGGCACTACGTCGGCGCATATATTGCGCAACTGGGCGGCCTGGATGCGCTCGTCTTCACCGCAGGCGTCGGCGAGAACAGCGTCGCGCTGCGCCAGCAGGCCCTCGAGGGCCTCGAGCGCCTCGGTATCTTGGTCGATCCGGCGCGCAACGCCGCAAAATCGAAGGATGCCCGCTACATCTCGCCCGATGGCTCGCCCGTCGCGGTGCTCGTGATCCCGACCAACGAGGAGCTCGAGATCGCCCGGCAGACGGTCGCCGTCACAGCGTGAGTGGATGGGTTCAGCACTAACCAGTCGCTGGCAAATCGGGTAAAGTGGTCAACGGCTCCTCGCGTGGCGCCATCCAGGCCAACTCCCCCAGGGCGGAAACGCAGCAAGGGTAACCGGGCTCTGGCGGGTGCGCGAGGGGTCATTACTTTTGTGTCGGGTTGTGTCGCACGTCAGCCCTCGTACCTCGGTTGTCGAATGAATCCCCAGCGAGCGCTCCCGCCCCCGGCGAGTGACAGCCGTCACCGGTACGCTGTACTCCGTGGTCACCGCCCTGTACCGCCGGTATCGTCCGGAGAGCTTCGCCGAACTCATCGGCCAGTCGCAGGTGACCGATCCGCTGCGCACCGCCCTGCGCACCGACCGCGTCAACCATGCCTATTTGTTCAGCGGGCCGCGGGGGTGCGGCAAGACGACCTCAGCGCGCATCCTTGCCCGTTGCCTCAACTGCGCCGAGGGGCCGACCGACACCCCGTGCGGCAAGTGCGCATCCTGCATCGAACTGTCGCGGGATGGCGGCGGTTCGCTCGACGTCGTCGAGATCGACGCCGCTTCGCACAATGGTGTGGATGACGCGCGAGACCTGCGAGAGCGCGCCGTATTCGCGCCCGCCCGCGACCGGTACAAGATCTTCATCCTCGACGAGGCGCACATGGTGACGCCGCAGGGATTCAACGCGCTGCTGAAGATCGTCGAAGAGCCACCGGAGCACGTCAAGTTCATCTTCGCGACCACGGAGCCCGAGAAGGTCATCGGCACCATCCGGTCGCGCACACACCACTACCCGTTCAGGCTCGTGCCTCCCGCGCAGATGCTGGAGTACACCCAGACCCTGTGCGATGCGGAGGGCATCACGGTTGCCCCCGGCGTCCTCCCGCTCGTCGTTCGCGCTGGCGGCGGCTCCGTGCGCGACACCCTCTCGCTCCTCGACCAGCTCATGGCTGGCAGCGAGGGAACGAACATCGAATACGAGCGCGCTGTTGCGCTTCTCGGCTACACGCACGGTGCCCTGCTCGACGAGGTCATCGACGCGATCGGCGCGCGGGATGCCGCCGGTGCGTTCCGCTCGGTCGACCGCGTCATCCAGACCGGCCAGGATCCGCGGCGCTTCGTCGAAGACCTGCTGGAGCGCATGCGCGATCTCATCATCGTCAGCGCGATCTCCTCCGGCTCTACGTCGGCCGATGGCGCAGCCGCCGTGCTGCGTGGCGTCCCGCAGGACGAGCTCGACCGGATGGCGACCCAGGCACACAAATTCGGCGAGGCCGAGCTGTCCCGTGCGGCTGACGTCGCCAACGCGGCCCTCACCGAGATGACGGGCGCGACCTCGCCGCGGCTGCACCTCGAGCTGATGATCGCCCGCATCCTCGTTCCCGCCAGCGACGAGACCGACCGCGGGGCGCTCGCGCGCGTCGAGCGGCTCGAACGTCGTATCGGGGTGGATGGCGCGGATGCCGCGGCCGCGCCGGTCGCTGCCCCGCGCGCCGCACCCGCCGTTGCTCCCGTGGCCCCCGCCCCGGTCGCCGCGCCCGCTGCCCCAGCCCCAGCTGCCGCTGCTCCCGCACCGCCCGCAGCCGCCGAAGCTCCCGCAGAACCCGCCGAGCCGACCATCGTCACCCTCGACCAGCTCCGTTATTCGTGGCCGCAGATCCTCGAGGTCGTGCAGAAGGCGCGCCGCAACGCGTGGATGGTCGTGTACACGAGCCAGGCCAGGGCGCTAGACGGCGATATCCTCACCGTCACGTTCCCGAACGAGACGGATGTAGCCAACTTCAAGCAGCCGATGGGTGCGGGGGAAGGCGTCAGCGAATACCTGCGTCGCGCGATCCTCGAGGTCCTTGGTATCCGGGTGAAGTTCATCGCCCGTGTCGAGCCAACCCTCGCCGCCGCAGCGACTGTTCCCGCCCGTGACGACGAGCCGGGACTGCCGGACGAGCCACCGGAGCCATCCGAGCCAGACATCGAGCCGCCGGTCGACGAGAGCGGCTGGGCGGTCGCGGCGATCCCGACATCCCCAGAGGCCACGGCAGCGGATTCGCCGAGTGGCCCAAGGGTTGCCCGCGCCCAGAATCCGG